>DASWGI010000050.1:0-30477 GCA_036393835.1 Myxococcales bacterium
GGCGTCCGCCTACGCTGCCCTCCGCGCGCCCGCCCTGCTGCTGACCGGGCAGCACTCGCCGTTGGCGGCGCGGACGGTCATCCGGCGGCTGCGCGAGTCTCTCGCCGGCGCTCGCGTGGAAACGGTCCCCGGCGCGGGCCACATGGCGCCGCTGACGCACACCGACGCCGTCAACGAGCTGATCGTCCGCTCGCTCACGTCCTGACGGCGGAGCTCCTCACATCAGCTCGGCGATCACCGCCCGGGCGTTCTCGTCCGACACGTCCAGCGGCCGGTGCGCCAGCGGACCGCCCTCGGCCAGCACCGGCTCCAGCTCGTCGAGCGCGGGCGCCTCCGCGTTCCGGTAGAAGAGCCCGATGGGGATCACGTCTCCCCAGAGGCCGCCCTTCTCGATTGCCGCGTGGAAGTCGGCCGGGTCGTGGCCCATCTCCTCCAGCTTCTTCGTGCGCTGCTTGAAGAACTCGTGGGTGTTCTCCTTGTTGTACGTCACGCAGGGGCTGAACACGTCCACGAAGGCGAAGCCCTTGTGCTCGATGGCCCCCTTGATCAGCTCGATGAGGTGCTTCTGCTGCCCCGAGAACCCGCGCGCGACGTAGGTCGCTCCGCAGACGATGGCCAGCGGGATGGCGTTGACCGGATTCTCCACGCTGCCGTGGGGCGTCGACTTGGTCTTCATTCCCTTGCGGCTGGTGGGCGAGACTTGCCCCGTGGTGAGGCCGTAAATCTGGTTGTCCATCACGATGTAGGTGAGGTCGAGGTTGCGGCGCATCGCGTGCACGAAGTGGTTCCCGCCGATGCCGAACCCGTCGCCGTCGCCGCCGGTCACCACCACCTTGAGGCCGTGATTGCCCAGTTGCGCGCCGCTCGCGACCGCCAGCGCGCGCCCGTGCAGGGTGTGCATGCCGTAGGTGTTGATGTAACCGGGCAGGTTCGAGGAGCAGCCGATCCCGCTGATGGTGAGCACCTCGTGCGGGCGGAGTCCCAGCTCGGCCACCGCCGACTTGAGCGCGTTGAGCACGCCGAAGTCGCCGCAGCCCGGGCACCAGTCCGGCTCCGCCTTGCCCTTGAATTCCTTGACCGGGAGCGGCGCGCGCCTGGGCTTCTTGACCAGCGCGGTCCTCGTCTCGGTGACTCCCGGTCCGGCCATCGGCGATCCTCCGTCAGACCCGGATCTCGTGCACCGGGACGTACTTCTTGGTCTTGCCCGCGAGCACCTTCCGGACGCCCTCCACCACGTGGTGGGGCAGGAACGGCTCGCCGTCGTACTTGCGGATGTGGGCGTCCGCCACCAGGCCCGTCTCCGAGCGCAGGTAGCGCGCGAATTGCCCGCTGTAGTTGTTCTCGACGATGACGATCTTCCGCGCCTTCGCCAGCGCCTGCTGGATGGCTTCGACGTGGAGCGGGACCATCCATTTCACCTGGAGATGGTTGGCCCGGATCCCTTCCCGCTCGAGCTTCTCGACCGCCTCGGCGATCACGCCCCAGGTCGAGCCCCAGCCGACCAGCGTGACCTCGGCGTCGGCGGCTCCGGCCACCCTGGGCGGGTCGATCAGAGGCAGGGCGCCGTCCATCTTGCGCTGCCTTCGCTCCATGATCGCCTGGCGCTTGTGCGGATCGGTGAACTCGTCGCTGATCAGGACGCCGCGCTCGTCGTGCTCGTCGGTGGCGACCACGTGCGCGTGGCCCGGCGTCCCGGGCAGCGCGCGCGGCGCCACGCCGCTCTCCGTCTGGCGGTAGCGCTCGTAGCCCTCGCCGGAGGGCACGGGAGAGCCGTCGAGCCCGATCAGCTCGCCGCGGTCGCGCGGCGGATTGAAGTCCAGCTCCGCCGGGTCGAGGCTGCTGAAGCCCTCCGACTCCAGCAGGTCGGCCAGCACGATCCCGGGGCACTGGAACCGGTCGGCGAGGTTGAAGATCTGTGGAATGGTGTGGAAGCAATCGGCGATGCTGATCGGCGCAGCGATCAGGCGTGGGTAGTCTCCCTGGCCGGCGCCCAGCACCTGCCAGAGATCGCCCTGCTCCGTCTTGGTCGGAACGCCCGTGGCCGGGCCGGCCCGCTGCACGTTGATGCAGACGACCGGGATCTCCATCATCGCCGCGGCGCCGAGGGCCTCGGTCATCAGCGCGAACCCGCCGCCCGAGGTGGCGCACATGGCGCGGCAGCCGGTGTGCGCGGCGCCGATGGCCATGTTGATGACGGCGATCTCGTCCTCGACCTGCCGCACCATGATGCCCAGCTGCCGCGCGTGCCGCGCCATCCACATCAGCACGCCCGTCGAGGGGCTCATCGGGTAGGCGCAGTAGAACTTCACCCCCGCGGCCACGCCTCCCATCGCCAGGCACTCGTTGCCGGTGGCGACCGCCAGCGGCTTGCCGGTGTCGGGCAGCGCGAACGGATACGGGCGGAAATGCGCGCCGGCGTATTCGTAACCGGCGCGTGCCACGGCGACGTTCTCCGCGACCACCGCGTCGCCCTTCCGCTCGAACTGCTCCGCCAGCATCTCCTCGAACGGCCGGCACTCGACGCCGACGAGGCGCAGGACGGCGGCGACGGCGGCGGTGTTGTAGTGGAGAGGGCTCTTCGCCAGCTGGGCCAACGGAAGCGGGCAGAGCTGCACGCCGTCCGCCGCGCCTTCGGGCTTCACCTTGCCGCCGTCGAAGAGGACCGCCGAGCCCGGGCGCATCCGCCGGACGTGGCGGTCCATCGTGTCCTGGTTGAGCGGGATCAGCATCTCCAGCTCGTCGCCCATGCAGCGCACGGGCGCCTCGCCGGTCCGGATGGTCAGGAAGGTGTGACCGCCCCGGATGATCGACTGGTAGGCGTTGTAGGCGTTGATGTGCAGGCCCCGGCGAACGAACAGCTTCGCGAGGAGGGTGCCGGGCGTCGCGACGCCCTGGCCGGCGGCCCCACCAATTCCGACCGAAAAATCAGTCTGCGCCATCGCCGCCCCGATGGGCAGCGCTAACCTCGTCCGCCCGCGGAATCATGGGGCGTTTCTAATCGGCCCCGATCGCCGAGTCATGCCGCGCAGCGTCGTGGGCTTTGCCAGCACGGCGGAGCGGCGGCGGTAGCATGGCGGGATGATCAGCGCGCTCAGCGTCCTCCTCTGCTGCCAGCTCGCCGGAGAGCTCGTCGCTCGCTTGCTGCAGCTGCCCGTGCCCGGCCCGGTGCTGGGCCTCCTCTTTCTCTTCGCGGTCCTGCTCGCGCGCGGGCGGACCGCGGAGACCGTCGGCGGGACTGCCCAGGTCCTGCTCGGGCACCTCGCCCTGCTCTTCGTGCCGGCCGGAGTCGGCCTCGTGCGGCACGGCGCGCGTCTGCGGATGGAATGGCTGCCCATTTTCGCCGCGCTGGCCGTCAGCACCGCGATCACCATCGCGGTGACAGCGCTGGTGTTCCAGGCCGTCGCGCGCGCTCTGGGTCCGCGGCCATGAGCCGGCTCTGGGTCTACCTCGCGGCCTCCCCGCTGCTCTGGCTGACCGCGACGCTGCTCGCCTACCAGGCCGGCATGTGGGTCTTCCGCCGGGCCGGCCAGCGGCCGATCGCGCATCCGGTCCCGCTCGCGGTCGGCGCGCTCATCGTGCTCTTGCGCGCGACCGGCACCGATTACGACACGTACTTCGCGGGCGCGCAGTTCGTGCACTTCCTGCTCGGGCCCGCCACGGTTGCGCTCGCCGTGCCGCTCTACCAGAACAGGGCCGAGGTCCGCCGCGCGCTGCTCCCCATGGTGTCCGCCCTGCTGGCCGGATCGGCGGTCGCCGTCCTCTCCGCGGTCGGCATCGCGGCGGCGCTCGGGGCGAGCGGCGAGACGGTCGCTTCGATCGCGCCGAAGTCGGTCACGGCCCCCATCGCGATGGCCATCTCCGAGCAGATCGGCGGCCAGCCGTCGCTCACCGCGGCGATGGTGATCGCGACCGGGATCCTGGGCGCGGTGATGGCCACGCCGCTGCTCAATCTGCTCGGCGTCCGCGACTGGCGCGGCCGCGGCCTGGCCGCCGGCGTCGCCGCGCACGGCCTGGGGACCGCCCGCGCATTCCAGGTGAATCCGCTGGCGGGCACCTTCGCGGGCATCGCGCTCGGGCTGAACGGCCTGGTCACGGCGGTGCTGGTGCCGCTCCTGGCACAGCTCTGGCGGTGAGAGCCGCTCAGACTTTCATCCTAGACCTCCAGCCGCCGCCGCTAGGGCACCATACTCCTTGCAAAAGCGCCCGGCTGTGACGGGTCGGGGCGGCCCATGACGCGACCCGACTTGCAACAGGCGCCCGTTGGAGTTTTACGGACCCGTCGAGGGGGCCGCTCCAGCGTCAAGCCACGCATCGAAGCGGCTCGTTTCTCGGGGACGTGAACAGTCGCGCCGTCGCAGGAGGCCACAACATGCCAGTCACGCGCAGGGATCTGCTCGCCCAACTCGGAGTCACCGCAGCCGCCACCCTCGGAGCTTCCGCCGCGGGTATCGGCGTCGCCGGGATCGCCCGCGCGCAGGAGAAGCCGAAGGGCACCATCCCGGACAAGCCGTTCCGCATCGGGCACATGACTTTCTTCACCGGCCCGGGCGCGGTGCTGGGCGAACCCATGTACAAGGGCAACCTGCTCGCCGCCGAGGAGATCAACGCGCAGGGCGGCCTTCTGGGGAAGAGGAAGATCGAGGTCCTCAAGGCCGACGAAGCGGCGGGGACCGACGCGAACGTGAAGGAGATGCGCCGGCTCAAGCTGTCCGAGAAGATCGACATGTTCATGGGGATCACCTCGAGCGGCAACACGCCCGCGCTGGGCCCCGCGGCCGAGGAGCTGAAGCTCCTCACCATCTTCGTCGACGGCTGCACTGACTTCCTCTTCGACAAGGCGGTCCCGAACCCGCGCTACGTCTTCCGGATCACCAACATCCAGTCGGCGGACGGGTCCACCTGCGCGCTCGCCGTCGCCATGACCTGGCCCGACGTGAAGAAGGTGGCCCACATCCACCCGGACTACGCGTACGGCAGGAACTGCTACGACCATTTCAGCATCGTCTCCAAGAAGCTGATGCCGAAGGCGCAGAACGTCTCGGAGGCGTGGCCGAAGCTGTTCTCCACCGACTTCACTCCGCACATCACCAAGACGCTCGCGGCCAAGCCCGACCTCCTCTGCACCTCGGTGTGGGGCGGCGACTACATCTCCTTCTACAAGCAGGCGCTGCAGCACGGGCTGTTCAGCAAGATGAGGGTCGCCACCACGCTCGCGCTGGGCACCGCGCCCCAGGCGATCGGCAAGGATCACCCGGAGGGCGTGCTCGCCGGCGTCCACGCCAACTACCACTTCAGCTATCCGCCGGGGAACCGCTGGCCGCTCAACAAGAGCTTCGTGGAGAAGTACCACGCGAAGTTCAACGAGTACCCGAACTTCCAGGCGGAAGGCGCCTACACCGCGACCCACGTCCTCAAGACGGCGGTCGAGAAGGCGAACAAGCTGGCCGGCGGCTGGCCGGACGACGACGCGATCATCTCGCAGATCGAGGGCATGATGCTGGCCGGGCCCGGAGGGTACGTCTACATCCGCCCGGACAACCACCAGGGCTACAAGGACGCGATCACGGGCTTCAGCAAGAACGTGCCCGAATACCCGTTCCCGATCCTCGATCCGGACCGGATCATCACCATCCCGATCCGGAACATCACAGCGCCCCCCGGCTGGCCGAAAGGCGAGCCGACCTCGACCTATACGTGGATCGATCAGACCTGGCCGACCGTGAAGCAGGCGTGATCGAGCAGCTCGCGCAGGCTGGATGAACCTTCGGGCGCCGTGGACATCCTCGTCATCCACCTCTTCAACGCGCTTCTCTACGCGTCAGTCCTCTTCCTCATCGCGGGTGGGCTGAGCCTCATCTACGGGGTGATGAGGATCGTCAACCTGGCGCATGGCACTCTCTACGCCTTCGGCGCGTACGTGACGGCGTGGGTGGTCGGCCAGTGGCTCGCGGGGGCGCACCCCATCTTCCTCTACCTGCTGCTGCCGTCGGGCGCGCTCGCCGCGGCCCTCCTCGGAGCGATCCTGGAGCCGACGCTGCTCCGGCCCTTCTACCGGCGCGCCGAGGAGTACCAGCTCCTGGTCACCTTCGGCCTGCTGATGATCCTCGAGGACGTCATGCGCTTCCTCTGGGGTCCGTATCCGCTCTCGGCGAGCGCGCTGTTCGAGATGATGGGGAGCCTTGCGATCGGCGGCTCGGTCTATCCGCGCTACAACCTCCTCGTCGTCGCCATCGGCGGTCTCGCGGCGCTCTTTCTCTGGATGTTCGTGTACAAGACGAGGTTCGGCGTGGTGCTCCGGGCGACCTCGCAGGACATGCGGCGGGCGTCCGCGATGGGCGTCAACGTCAATCGCGTCTACGTCCAGGCCTTCACCATCGGCTGCTTCATGGCGGGGCTGGGTGGCGCGATCGTGGTGCCGGGCCAGTCGGCGGTGCTGGGGATGGGAGTCGACGCGCTGGTGCTCGCGTTCGTCGTCGTCGTGATCGGCGGCCTGGGCAGCCTGGAGGGCGCGCTGTTCGGGGCGCTGATCGTGGGGGTCGTCCGGGAGATCGGCGTCTCGGTGTTCCCCGAGGTCGAGCTTGCGGTGCTGTACCTGATCGCGGTGATCGTGCTCCTGGTGCGCCCCGCGGGTCTGTTCGGCCGGACGGCATGAGCACCCTCCCCCTCACGCTGCAGGCGCGCTCGCCGATGAAGGCGCTGCCGTGGGCGGTGCCCATCGCCGTGCTGCTTTTCGCCCTGCCGTACGCGATGGATCCGTACAAGACCATCCTGCTCTCGTACGGGCTGCTGATGGGGATCGCCGCCCTCGGCTTCAACCTCCTGCTCGGCTACACCGGGCTCCTGTCCTTCGGCCACTCGGCGTACTTCGGCGTGGGCGCCTATGCAGTGGCGCTGATGTTCAAGTACCTGCACGTCCGGTCGATGGAGCTGTTCCTACTCGGGGCGATCCTGGCCTCGCTCGTGGTCAGCGCGCTCTTCGGCTTCGTCTGCGTGCGGTACACGCGCATCTTCTTCGGCATCCTCACGCTGGCGCTCTCGCAGGTGCTGTGGAGCCTGGCGTTCAAGTTCTACCCGATCACGGGCGGGACCGACGGCCTCCGGGTGCCGACGCCGACGCTCCTGGGCCTCCCGATCGACACCGCGGGAGACAAGATCCTTTTCCTCGCGCGCAACTACTACTATTACGTGCTCGGGTTCTTCCTCGCCTGCGTGCTGGTGATGTGGGTCATCGTGCACTCGCCCTTCGGGAAGGCGCTGCAAGCGATCCGCGACAACGAGACGCGCGCGGAGTTCATCGGCATCCACATCCGGCGCTACCGGTTCGTTGCCTTCCTCGTCTCCGGGGTGTTCACCGGGATCGCCGGCGCGCTCTGGGTACCCCTGAACGGGCTGACCACGCCGGACATCCTCTACTGGCCGTTCTCGGGCGAGATCGTCTTCATGACTGTGCTCGGCGGCTTCCGCACCTTCTCGGGCCCCATCATCGGCGCGGTCGCCTTCAACTACCTGAAGACCTCCGCCGTGGGCTTCACGACCTACTGGCAGGCGTTGCTCGGCGCGATCCTGGTGTTCCTCGTGCTCGCCCTCCCCGCCGGCATCGTGGGGACGGTGGTGCAGCTCATCCCCCTCGCCCGGAAACGGCTCTCCCGATGAACCTGCTCCAGACGACGAAGCTCACCAAGCATTTCGGGGAGACCCGCGCCGTGGACGGCGTCGATTTCAGCGTCAACGAGGGCGAGGTGCTCGCGCTGATCGGCTCGAACGGAGCGGGGAAGACGAGCCTCGTCAACGTGATCAGCGGGCTCCTTCGTCCCGACTCCGGCAGCATCGTCTTCCGCGGCGCGGACGTGACCGGCCTGTCGGTGCACGACCGGATCCACGCGGGCATCGCGCGCAGCTTCCAGCTCGTCAACCTGTTCGACCAGCTGACGCTCCTGGACAACGTGGCGCTCTCGATCTTCTCCCGCGAGGACCTGACGCGAAAGCTCCTCTCCCTCGCCGACCACCACCACGCCGTCTGGCAGGAGGCGTTCGAGATCCTCCGCCAGTTCGGCCTGGCGGTCAGCTCGACGCAGCTCGCCGGCGGGATCTCGCAAGGGGAGCGCAAGCTGCTCGACGTCGCGGTCGCGTTCGCGCTGCGGCCGCGGCTCCTCTTCCTCGACGAGCCGACGAGCGGCGTCAGCACGCGCGAGAAGGCGCCGATCATGGACGTGATCACCTCGGTCGTCCGCTCGAACAACATCACGGCGGTGATCATCGAGCACGACATGGACGTGGTCTTCAAGTACTCGGACCGGATCGTGGCGATGCACCAGGGCTCGATCCTGGCGAGCGGCACGCCCGACGAGATCCGGCGGAACGAAGCGGTGACGACGAACTTGCTCGGGACCGCGCATGCTTGAGATCGAGGCCATCGATACCTGGCGCGGCCCGGCGCAGATTCTCCGGCGCGTGTCGCTCAGCGTGGGGAGCAGGGAATCGGTGTGCCTGGTCGGCCGGAATGGCGCCGGGAAGACGACGACCATCGACAGCATCATCGGGTTGCTCCCGGTGCGCTCCGGGAAGATCGGCTTCCAGGGGCGCGAGATCGGCGGTCTCCCGCCGCACCAGCGGGCGCGGCTCGGCATCGGCTACGCGCCCGAGGACGCGGGGCTGTTCACCGACCTGACGGTGGCGGAGAACTTCCAGGTCTGCCGCTGGATGGCCGAGGCTTCCGGGCGACAGGACCAGGTGTCCGAGGCCGAGACGGACCGGCGCATCTACGCCGTGTTCCCCGAAGTGCAACAGTTCACGCAGCGCCGCGGCCTGTTCCTGAGCGGGGGCCAGAAGAAGATGGTGGCCATCGCCCGCGCGATGGCGCTCTCGCCGGCCGTCCTCCTGCTCGACGAGCCGTTCGAAGGCCTCGCTCCGGTCGTGGTGACGCGCTTCATCGAGGCGGTGAAGAAGATCAAGGAGATGGGCATCTCGATCCTGATCGCCGAGTCGAACCTCGCGAACGCGGTCCGGGTCGCGGACCGGCTCTATGCGATCGACCGGGGCGAGATCATCTACCAGGGGGACCCGCGGCAGGTGTTCGAGAACGAGGACGTGATGAAGACGATCCGCGGGTAGGGCGGCATGAGGCGCGTCCCGACCCAGCGGTTCGTGCTCGGCTTCGCGTCGCTCTTGGCGACGGTCCTCGCCTACACGCTGCTCTCCAACGCGCGCCTCTTCCGCCCGGAGATCGTCCCCCCCGCGCAGGAGATCGCCGTCGCGTTCACCGAGCTGGTGGTGGGCGCCCGTCCGCCTCCCGTGACCGAGAACGACATCCACGCCGGCCACCACGTCCACTCCAGCGATCACGTGGGCACCTTGCTGCAGCAGGGCGTGACGCTCCAGGACTCGCTCGCAGTCACCGCCGCCCGGGTGCTGTTCGGTCTCGCCGCCGGCGTGCCACTCGGCGTCCTCCTGGGCGTCCTGATGGGCTGGAGCCGGCGCGCAGACGACTACCTGCACCCCATCTACGTGCTGCTCCGGTCGGTGCCGCCGCTGGCGCTGATCACGTACGTGATGCTGTGGCTCGGCCACGGCGAGGCGCACCGGCTGATCCCCATCGTGTACGCGGTCGCGGCGACGATGGTCATCCCCGCGTACCACGGCGTGCGCGACGTGGCGGCCACGTACGTCGTGGCTGCGCGATCGCTGGGCGCGCGGCGCTGGCTGCTGGTCAGGAAGGTCGTCCTTCCGGCGGCGGGTCCGGCCGTGCTCGCCGGGCTCCGGTACGCGGTCGCCATCGCCTGGATGACCGCGGTCGGCGCCGAGATGCTGATGTCGGAGAACGGGATGGGGAACCTCATCGTCGGCGGCGGCCTGTGGGCGTCGCGGACGCAGACGAAAGCCGATCCGGCCGTGGTCATCGTGGGCATCTTGGCCTTAGCGGCGGCGGGCTGGGCGATGGATGCTCTGGCGAGGGCGGCGACCGCCCGGCTCACGCGCTGGGTGAGGTGACGGGATGTTCCCGATGCGCCGCAACCGGATGATGCGGACGCTCCTGAGCGTTGGCACGCTCGCCGTCGTGTACGGGATCGCCGCCGAGATCGGTCGCGGCCGGTTGCCGGACCGGATCTGGCTGGGCACCCACTACGTCGAGAACGTCCAGCTGCTCCCGCCGTACCGATCGCTTCTGGAGGAGACCGCATTCCTGCTGGAATCGGGGATCCTCCCGAGCAGCATCGCGGTGAGCGCCGGCAGGGTGCTGCTGGGGTTCGTCCTCGGCGGAGCCTTTGGGATCCTGCTCGGGATCGCGACCGGCCGCGCCGCGCGCGCGGAGTACCTGGCCGACCCGTGGGTGACGTTCTTCCGGTTCACGCCGGCGCTGGCGCTCTTGCCCTTGTTCGTGCTGTGGTTCGGGTACGGCGAAGGCTCGAAGGTCCTGCTCATCGCCGCCAGCGTCGCGGTGGTCACCCTCTTGGGAGCGCACCAGGGCGTCCGGAGCGTGCCGCGCGTCTACCTCGAGGCAGCCTCCGCGCTGGGCGCCAGCCCAGGCCTCGCGTTCCGGAAGATCGTGCTGCCGGCCGCCTTGCCGCACATCTTCGCCAGCCTGCGCATCGGGCTCGGCCTCGCCTGGGTGACGATCGTGGTCGCCGAGCTGATCGACGCGAGGATGCCGAGCCTCGGCTACCTGCTCACGCTCGCCGGCGCCTACCCGCGGGTCCCGACGATGGTCGTCGGGATCGCGACCATCGGCGCGCTGGTGCTCGCCTTCGACCTGCTCGCGCTGGCGGCGCACGCGAAGGCCACGCGCTGGATGAGGCGAACCGCGTGACCGCAGGGGACCCGCCGAGGCTCCGCCTCCAGGCGGTGGACGTCGGGTACACCTACTCCGGCCCGACGCCGACGCAGGCGCTGGAAGCCCTCTCCCTCGACGTGCATGACAGCGAGTTCCTCGCCGTGCTCGGCCCGGTGGGCTGCGGAAAGACCACGCTCCTCCGCATCTTCGCCGGCTTCCTCCGGCCCGCGGCGGGGTCGGTCCGCTGCGACGGGTCCATCGTCGAAGGTCCAGGCCGCGAGAGGGGATACGTGCTCCAGGAGGACGCGATCTTTCCCTGGATGACCGTCCGGGAGAACGTCGAGTTCGGGCTCCTCGCGAGAGGGGTCGACCCCGCTGCACGCGGCGCGGTGAGCAGCGAGCTGATCCGCCTCATCGGGCTGTCGCGGTTCGAGGAAGCGTACCCGAAGGAGCTGTCGGCGGGCATGGCGAAGATGGTGGAAGTGGCGCGCGTGCTCGCCACCGACCCGGCCATCCTCCTCCTCGACGAGCCGTTCGGCGCGCTCGACGCGCAGACGCGCGCCCGGATGCAGGACGAGCTGGCGCGGCTGTGGGAACGGCGGCGCAAGACGGTCCTCTTCGTGACGCACGACGTGGAAGAAGCCCTCTACCTGGCCGACCGGATCGCCGTGCTCTCCCCGCGTCCGGGCCGCGTGAAGGCCGACTTCCCGGTGGACCTCCCCCGGCCGCGTTCGCTGGAGGCCCGGTTCTCCCCGGCCTTCTCGGCGCTCAAGCGCCGGATCTGGGAGACGCTCGGGTAGCCGCCGAGTCCTTCCGGCACGCTGCCCCGAGCGATGGTCGTCCCGAGAAGTTGCCAATGCGCAACCGCGCTGTCCTGCTGGTGCGGGCTCGCGCGACCTGCCGGCCGCAGTAAGCTACGCCGACGATCCGTCGAGGAGGACCGATGGCACTCTCCGCCCGCTGGGCTGCGAAGGCGTCGTTCGCCGTGGCGGCCTGCTCTCTCAGCGCCGCCGCCGCGCCGGTCGAGGCGGTGTACTCGCTCGTGCGGAAGGAAAAGCCCGCGCTCATCGAGACGCTCCGCCAGCTCGTCGGGATCGAATCGGGCAGCCGCGACCGGGAAGGGTTGGACGCCATCGCCGCCGTCCTGAAGGACCGGCTCGCCGCCCTGGGTGGCAAGGTCGAGCTCGTCGAGGCCGGCGCCGACGCCGTGATGCTCTTCGACACTCCGCCACGGACCGGCAAGGCCGTGGTCGCGCGGTTCCAGGGGACGGGAACGCGCAAGATCATGCTGCTCGCGCACATGGACACGGTCTACCCGCGCGGCACGCTCGCGAAGCGCCCGTTCCGGATCGAAGGGGCCCGCGCCTACGGACCCGGGGTTGCCGACGAGAAGGGCGGCGTGGCCGTCGTCCTTCACGCGCTGGCCGTCCTGAACGACCTCGGTTTCCGGGAGTACGGAACGCTGACGGTGCTGATCGACGGCGACGAGGAGCTCAGCACGCCCGGCGCTCGCGCCCTGATCACTCGCCTGGCAGCGCAGCACGATTTCGTATTCTCTTGCGAGCCCTCGCCGGCGCCCAGGGACGAGCTCGCCCTCGCGACCAGCGGGATCGCCGCCGCGACCATCGCGGTGCGCGGCCGGGCGGCGCATGCGGGGGTCAACCCCGAGGACGGCCGGAACGCGCTGCTCGAGTTGGCGCACCAGCTGCTGCAGACGCGAGACCTCGGCGACGCGTCGCGCGGGATCAAGTTCAACTGGACGATCGCGAGCGCGGGCACCACTCGAAACGTGATTCCCGACATGGCGACCGCCAGCGCCGACGTTCGCGTCCGTCGCGTCGCCGACTTCGATACGGTCGAGCAGGCGTTCCGCGCAGTCGTCGCGAAGGGCCACCTCGTCCCGGACACCAAGGTGGAGGCCACGTTCGAGCGCCGCCGCCCGCCGCTCGAGGTGACCGAGCGATCGCGAGCGCTCGCCAAGCGGGCACAGGCGATCTATGCCGAGCTGGGGAAGCAGCTAGGCGTGGACGAGTCCAGCAAGGGCGCCGGCACCGACGCGGCCTTCGCCGCGCTGTCGGGCAAGCCGGTCGTCCTGGAGAACTTCGGGCTGATGGGATTCGGTTACCACTCGCCGGACGCGGAGTACGTCGAATTGGATTCGATCGAGCCGAGGCTCTACCTGCTGGCGAGGTTGACCATGGACTCGTCACGGGAATGAGGCGGGCGACTCCCCGGACCCGACTCGCCCCGGGGCGGGACGCGGCGCGTCAGGCCAGCTCGGCCAGAACTGCGCGGAGCGCGGCCTTCTCTCTCGCCGGCGAGAGCCTGGGGCGCGCCGCAAGGCAGCGGCGGCGCAGCTCGGAGAGGAAATGCCGGTCGGTCTCGACGCGCCGCAGGAGCCGGGCCAGCGCCCGCGTGTCGCCGAAGGGGAAGAGCCCGGGATAGTCGGCGCCGAGGATGGCGCGCATGGCGGGGATGCGAGAGGCGAGCACCGGAGTGCCTGCCGCCACGGCCTCGGAGAGGACGTTCGCTCCTCCTTCCATCTCGGAGGTGATGCACAGCACCCGGGCGCGGGCGATCAGGCGCCGCGCCTTCCACCCCGGCAGCTCGCCCAGCCAGAGGTAGCGCGAATTGGAGCGCATCTCCGCCAGCGCCTCCCTGCGCATCTGCTGGGAGAGCGCGGCGCCGGCGTGCACCACCCGAACGCGCGACCCGGCGTCCAGCCCGCGCGCAGCCTGCGCGGTGCGTAGCGGATCCTTCTCGGGGCGCAGGTGCGCGACGACCAGCACCTCGAACCACCGCCGCAGCGGCGGCAGCCGGCGCATCGCGGTCGCCGACTGGGGAACCACGTGGACCTTCGGCCGCAGCCGGGGAGCCAGCTCGGCGGCACCCCCGTCGTGTAGCACCACCAGCCGGTCGGCCAGCTCGAGCGAGCGCCGGGCGGAGGCGTCGGTGTGGACGTCGCGGTAGAGGTCCGTCCCGGTCAGCGCAACGACCACCTTCGTTCCGGGCCGCAGCTCGCGCGAGCTGCGCACGGCTTCGGCGGACTTGCGCGCGTGCAGCGCGAAGAGGACGTCGGCCGGGGGAACCGGGCCAGGCTGCACGATGAAGGCGTGGTGGCCCAGCTCGCGGAGCATCCTCCGCCAGCGCAGCGCCGTGATGCGGTTGCCGAGCCGCGACCCCGGCGGCGCAGGGCAGACGAGTGCGACGCGCACGGCGGGGGAGAGTATGCTCGCCGCCGTGTCCGATCCACTCGCGGCCGAGCTTCGCGACGCGCGCGCCCGCACGCTCCTCCTCGTCCGGGACCTGGACGAAGGTCAGTGGATGGGCCCCCGCCTGCCGATCGTGAACCCGCTGCTCTGGGAGGTCGGCCACCTCGGCTGGTTCCAGGAATTCTGGACGCTGCGCCACGCGCGGGGCCGCCCGTCCCTGCTGCCGGACGGCGACGCGCTCTACGATTCGGCGACGGTAGCGCACGACACCCGCTGGGACCTGCCCCTCCTCACCCGGCCCGCCGTGCTCGCCTACCTCGAGCGGGTCCTCGGCGCCGCGCTGGAAGCGCTGGGGACCGCGCCCGATCGCCTCGCCTACTTCCACCGGCTCGCGCTCTTCCACGAGGACATGCACGACGAGGCGTTCACCTACACCCGCCAGACGCTCGGCTACCCTGCCCCGGCCTTCGCCACCGGGCGCCCCGCTCCGGGAGGCGGACCGCTGCCGGGAGACGTCGAGGTGCCGGGCGGGCGTTTCCTGCTGGGGGCGACGCCCGACGAGCCGTTCGTCTTCGACAACGAGAAGTGGGCCCACCCGGTGGAGGTGGCGCCCTTCCGCATCGCCCGCGCGCCGGTGACTAATGAGCAGTTCGCCGCCTTCGTCGAGGACGGCGGGTACCGCCAGGAGCGGCACTGGAGCGCGGCCGGCTGGCGCTGGCGGTCGGAGACCGGCGCCAGGCACCCGGTGTACTGGCACCCCGCGGCCGGAGGGCGCTGGCTGGTCCGCCGTTTCGCGGAGCTGTCGCCGCTCGCCGCGCACCAGCCGGTCATCCACGTCTGCTGGTTCGAAGCGGACGCTTATTGCCGCTGGGCGGGGCGGCGGCTCCCCACCGAAGCGGAGTGGGAGCTCGCGGCCGCCACGCCTCACAAGCGCCGGTTCCCGTGGGGAGACGATCCGCCGGACGAGGCGCGGGCCAACCTGGATGGCCGCGCGGGTGGACCCGTCGAGGTCGGCTGCCACCCCGCGGGCGACAGCGCGGTCGGCTGCCGGCAGATGATCGGCAACGTCTGGGAGTGGACCGCGAGCGACTTCCAGCCCTACCCCGGGTTCGTCGCGGACCCTTACAAGGAGTACTCGTTGCCCTGGTTCGCGACTCTGCACAAGGTCCTGCGCGGGGGCTGCTGGGCCACCCGCGGGCGCCTGCTCCGGAACACCTGGCGGAACTTCTATCCGCCGGATCGGCGCGACGTGCTGGCGGGCTTCCGCACCTGCGCCGGGGTCACGGGGCCGGCTTGAGCGAGGAGAATCGACATGAAGCTCGACGTGATCGTCGTCGGGAGCGGGCAGGCGGGAATTCCGCTGGCTGCCCGGCTCGCGCGCGCCGGCAAGCGGGTCCTGCTCGCCGAGCGCGCCGAGATCGGTGGAACCTGCGTCAACACGGGCTGCACGCCCACCAAGACCATGATCGCCAGCGCGCGCGCGGCGCACGCCGCGCGCACCGCCGCCCGGCTGGGAGTGCGAGCGGGGCCGGTGGAGGTCGACCTGCCCGCGGTCGTCGACCGCAAGGACGCGATCGTCCGCAGGTGGCGCGAGGGGGCGGAGAAACGGCTCCGCGAGGGCGGCGAGAGGCTCACCCTGGTGCGCGGCCAGGCCCGCTTCACAGGCGAGCGGCGCATCGAGGTGGCCGGCGACACACACACCGCGGACATCGTGGTCCTCGACGTGGGGGCCCGGCCCGCCGCGCCGCCGCTCGAGGGTCTCGAGCGCGTGCCCTGGCTCAGCTACGAGACGGTCATGCAGCTGCGCGAGCTGCCTTCACATCTAATAGTGCTGGGCGGCGGCTACATCGGCTGCGAGTTCGGCCAGATGTTCCGCCGCTTCGGCGCGCAGGTCACCATCGTCGACGTGGTCCCTCACCTGCTCAGCCGCGAGGACCCGGAGATCTCATCGGCGCTGGAGGCCGTGTTCCGCGACGAGGGCATCGGCCTCGAGCTGGGCGCCGGAGCGGAAAGGGTCTCCGGTCAGGCGGGCCGCATCGCGCTGCGACTCTCGGGTGGGAAGGAGCTGCGCGGCTCCCACTTGCTGATCGCGACCGGCCGGAGGCCGAACACCGACGATCTCGGATGCGACGCCGGCGGCATCGCGCTCGACCCGAAGGGCTTCATCGTGGCCGACGACGAGTACCGCACCAGCGCTCCCGGGACGTACGCGGTCGGCGACGTGATCGGCCAGCCCCAGTTCACGCACACGGCCTGGGACGATCACCGGATCCTTTTCGACCTGCTGCTCGGCCGCTCGCGGCGCGGGCGCCAGGGCCGCCACATCCCGTACACGGCCTTCACCGATCCCCAGGTGGCGGGCGTGGGCCTCACCGAGCGCGAAGCGCGCGAGAGAGGCATCCAGTACGAGGTGGCGACGATGCGGTTTGCGGAGGTCGCGCGCGCCGTCGAGGTCGACGAGAAAACCGGCGTCATGAAGGTGCTCCTCGATCCGAAGACCGAGCGGGTGCTCGGCGCGGCCATCGTCGGCTCCGAGGCCGGCGAGCTGATCCACATCTTCGTCACCTTGATGCAGTCCGGGGCGCCTGCCCGCGCCATCGTCGAGGCGGAATTCGTCCACCCCACCTTCGCCGAAGGCGTGCAGTCGCTGGTGATGAAGCTCCAGCGTTTCGCGCTCTCCTGAATCAAATCGCCCGGCCTACAGCGCGGCACCTTTCCACACGAGCGAGCAGGAACGGGGCGCGGCACCGCAGGGCCACGCGCCCACAAGGTCGCTTCGTTCGGCGTGGCCACGCACTCCCCCTCTCGCAGTACGGTGCCCGCGCGGCGAGATCGCGTGTCTCATTTGGACATGACCGGGAGTGAGATCGAAAACGATGTGCGAAACGGTGCTGATCACGGGTGTGGGAGGACCGGCCGGGAGGGCCGGCGCGAGCTATTTTGCAAACAAGGGTTACCGCGTCGTCGGCACCGACGTGCGGGAGGTGGCATCCCCCGCGACCGACTTCCGGTTCGTTCCCGCCGCCCGCGACCCGCGCTTCGTCGCCGTGCTCCTCGCGATGGCCGTGCGGGAGAAGGCGGCGCTGGTCGTCTCCACGGTGACGGAGGAGTTGCCCGTCGTCGCCCGCATGCGGACGGCGCTCCGCGAGCGCGGCATCGCCTTCTGCATCTCGGACCCGTCGGGCGTGGACGTGGCGAACGACAAGCTGCGGACCGCGGAAGATCTCGATCGCGCCGGCGTGGCGGTGCCGGCCACCTTCTCCTCCGCCACGCCCCACGAGGAGCTGGCGGAGGCGCTGGGCTTCCCGCTCCTTTCGAAGCCCCGCTTCGGACGCGGCGGCCGCGGGGTGGTCGTCCACCACGGCGCGGATGACCTGGCGTGCGCCAGCCCCGAGGAGGTCGTCTGGCAGGAGTTCCTGTCCGGCGAGGAGTACGACTTGAACCTCTTCGTCGAGAGGGACGGCAGCGTGCCGGCCGCGGTCGTGCTGCGCAAGACGGGTCTCAAGGACGGCCTGGTCGGAAACGCGCTCGGCGTCGAGCGGGTGGAGCGCCCGGACGTCGCCGGTCTCGGCGTGCGCGCCGCGCGGTCCCTTGGACTCGAGGGACCCATCGACATGGACATCCGGCTCTCCGCCGACGGAAGCCCCGCCGTGCTGGAGGTGAACGCGAGGCTCGGCGCCAACGTGCTGTCGGCAAGCGAAGTGCTCGACGCTCTCGACGAAGCCTGGAGGAACGGACGATGCGCTTGAATTCCGCACTGCTGGCCTGCACCCTGGTTTCTCCCGCCTTCGCGGCTCCTCAGCCGCGCGAGGCCGCCCGTGCGCGGAGCGTTTCCGCGCGGGCGGCCGAGCCTGCCCCTGCGCTGGACGTCCTGGTGGTCAATCAGATCCGCGCCCGCGCGGACGCTTTGCGCAAGCAAGGGGAGTACGAGGCAGCCCTGGAGGCCTACCGATCCGAGATGAGCCTCACCGGCGAGACGGCCGACGGCTGGAAGCACGTCGGCTGGACCCAGAAGGCGCTGCGCCGGTTCGCGGACGCGGAGGCTTCGCTCCAGAGGGCGACGGAGCTCGACCCCAGCGACCGCGAGGCGCAGGACGACCTGGAGAGCTTGCACCTGTCTCGCGGCATGCGGCTGGACGCCCGCATGGGCGGGAGCGAGCCCGGCACCTCGAAGAACGCGTTCGAAGGCGAGCTGATCTACGGCGGCTTCAACCGGCTGGAGCTGCACGCCGGCGGGAGCTGGACCGACAACATCTTCTACGACGCGGTCAAGGGATACGCGAACGCCTACTGGTTCTACTCGCGCGACTCGTACGTGAAGGCCGACTTCACCTTCCGCCGCTACAACTACACGGGCGTGAACCGGCCAACGCCCGACTCGAACGCCTATGACAAGGTGCCGCGCGGCACGGTCGAGGTCTCGCACTGGTTCGACCAGAGGGTGCGCGTGGGCCTCGAGTACCAGCTCTTCGCGCCGGACTTCTTCTACGACCGCTCGACGCGCATCCTGAACCACAAGGTGACCGGCGAGGTGGAAGCGCGGCTCGGCGGCGGGTTCGCCGCCGGGATTACAGCCTCGCTGCTGCGCGATCCCGATCCAGCCGCGACGCTCATTCTGGGCCGCCCCGTCCCGGGAGCCCCGGCAGGCACCGTCTGCCTGGGCGCCGGACAGCCCGATTGCGCCGCCGCCACCAGCGTCACATTCCGCAACGAGTTCCTCGTCGGCGGCAGCCTCTCGTACGAGGCGGATGCCTGGGGCGCCGGGGTGAAGTACATCCCCAACCGCGACCTCGACTCCGGGTTCGACTGGTCGATCATCTCCAGCCTGGACCTCCGGCCGATCGACCGGCTCTCGTTCAACTTCCAGTGGGTCTTCGATCGCTACTCCACCAGCGCCGGCCCCGCCTTTGCCGGGCAGAACGGCAACATCTGGTGGGCCACCGTCCGTTACCAGCTCACCCGCCCCCTCGCGCTGGGCGCGGGCGTGAAATGGGTGTCGAACCCCAGCGCCGCGGACGTCACCACCACCTCCACCCGCAACGACCCGACGTTCCTCTTCAACGTCGAGTACCGCACCGTCCTCTTCTAGCTCCGATGCGGACGCCCCTCGGCCACTCGATCGCGCCGCTCGCGCTGGCTGCCGCCGCAGCGGCGCCGGCGATCGCGCTCGCTCCTCCGGCCCAGGTGCTGCAGCCGCGCGCGATCGTGCGGATAGACGAGGCGTCCGGTACGAAGGACGGTGTCGAGGGCCTGCGGCGCGATGCCCGGTCCAAGGCCGCGGCGCGCAGGTTCGGAGACGCCATTCGCGACTACGAACGCCTCCTGGCGCTCGCCCCCGGCGACTCCGATGCGCTCGCCCATCTGGCCCAGCTCGAGGCCTGGAGCGGGAACTACGACAAGGCAATCGTCCTCTACCGGGACGCCATCGCCCTGCGTCCGATGGACCTGGGCCTCGAGAGCGACCTCGCCGACGTGCTCGCCTGGACGAATCGGCTCGAGGAAGCGGAGCGGCTCTACGAGCAGGTGCTCTCGCACGACGCCCACCACCACGAGGCGATGAAGGGACTCGCGCGGGCGCGGCTCCTGCGCGGTGACCCGGCCTCGGCCGCCGCGGTCATCGACCGCGCGCTCGGGCTCTATCCGAAAGACGTGGATCTGCACGTCGAGCGCGCCCGCATGCTCTCGCAGAAGGGGCAGCTCGACGAGGCCATCCAGGCCCTGCAGAGGGCAGACCAGCTCGCGCCTTCCGACGCGGACGTGCTCCGGCATCTGGGGGAGACCTACCAGCAGAAGCAGGACTGGCCGAACGCCCTGGAGACCTGGCTCCGCGTCGCGCAGCTCGTTCCCGACGCCCCCGAGAGCCACGTCGCGCTGGGGCGCGTCTACCTGGCCCTGGGCAAGCTCTCGCTGGCGCGGGAGCATGCCGCCCTGGCGGTGCGGATGCGCCCGACCAGCGCGGACGCCAACCAGCTGGTGAGCGAGCTGGACCGCGAGACCAGGCTGGTCCCGGTGCGGACGGCGATCGACTGGCTCGAGCTCCTCGCCTACGTCGCCCTCTTGCCGGCCATGCTGCTGCTCGCGCGCCGGTGGCGGCGCTCGCTCCGGCGGCAACCGGCGGCGTGGACGTTCGCCATGTACGTGGTGCCCGGTTTCCTGGTCCTCGGCATCCTCACCCACTCGCTCAAGGGCATGCCGTGGGGCTGGTTCGATGCGCGGGTGTTCGAGGCGGTCAGCGACGTGGTGCTCTTCCTCGGCCTGGGGGTCGGGTTCGTGACGGCGCTCCGGCTGGAACCCAGGATTCCCGAGTTCGCGGGAGAGGTGGTGCTGGCGTTGGGCGCGCACCCGGACGACATCGAGCTCGGCTGCGGCGGGTTGCTCGTGAAGCTCAAGGCGAGCGGCGCCCGGGTGTACGGCCTCACCCTCACCCAGGGTGAGAAAGGCACCGATCGTCAGGGGCAGCGGGAGCTGGAGACGAAGAAGGCGGCCGAGTTCCTCGGACTGGACGGGTACTGGATCCTCGACTTCCCCGACACTGGGTTGCAGGAGAAGATCTCCCTGCTCAAGCAGGTCATCGAGTCCAGGATCAAAGAGCTGGGCGCCACGATGGTGCTGACGCACGCCGACGTCGACGTGCACGGAGACCACCGCGCCGTGTTCGCAGCGACGCGCGAGGCGGCGCGCTCGGTGCGCACGGTCCTGTGCTACGAGGACGTCTCGACCACCGACCAGTTCACTCCCAACTTTTACGTCGACATCACGCACTACATCGACGACCACCTCAGGGCCTGCGCCTTCCACCGCACGCAGGACCACCGGACCTACATGGACCCGCAGGTCATCCAGGGACGCGCTGCCCACCGCGGGATGCAGATCGGCGTGCACTTCGCCATGGCGTTCCGGACGCTGAACATGGTCCGCTGACGACATGGACCTGCTGCGCGCGCTCTTCTGGTCCTTCGGTCTCGTGGTCTTCCTGCTCGGGATCCAGGGAGTGGTCTACCTCCCCCTCACCATCGCGTACGAGGTCTGGAAGAGGCGCGCGCTCCGTCGCCTCCCGCCCTTCAGCGGCCGCGTCACCGTCGTCGTGCCGGCGTTCAACGAGGAGCGGACCATCCGCGTCGCGGTGGAGACCCTCCTCGAATCGGAGTACCCGCACCTGGAAGTCATCGTGGTGGACGACGGCTCGCAAGACGGGACCGCCGACCGGATCCGCGACCTGCACGAGCAGGGCCGCATCCGGCTCATCCGGCAGCAGAACGCGGGCAAGGCCGGAGCGCTCAACACCGGCATCGCCGCCGCCACCGGTGAGGTGGTGCTCTATACCGACGCCGACAGCCTCTTCTTGCGCGACACCGTTGCCAAGACGGTGCGCTGGTTCGCCGATCCCACCATCGACGCCGTCGGCGGGAACGACACGCCGCTCCGGGCCCGCACGGGCCTGCAGAAGCTGCTCGCGATCACCACCCACATCGGGACGGGCTATGTGCGGCGCGCGCTTTCGATCGTCGGCTGCCTGCCCATCATCTCCGGCAACCTGGGCGCCGTCCGGCGCCGCGTGCTCGAGGAGGTCGGCGGGTTCCGGCCGCTGTGGGGCGAAGATCTGGAGATCACCTGGCGGCTGCACGAGCGCCGCAAACGGATCGTGTTCGACCCCGAGCCGGCCGTGCTCGCCGATTGCCCCGCCACTTTCGGGGCCCTCTGGAAGCAGAGGGTCCGCTGGATGCGCAGTTACCTCAAGGTTGCCAGGCTCCATCGCCGCCTCTTCTTCCGCCGCGGCGCCTGGCCGTTCTCCTGGTACCTGCCGGTCAACTTCGCGAACATGGCCCTGGTGCCGCTGCTCCAGGTCGGCTTGCTCCTGGGTCTGCCGCTGGCCGTGACGCGAGGCTGGCTGCCCATCGACGGACCGTGGGAGGTCGCGAGCTGGCTGGGTCTGTCCTTCTTCTTCGCCGTGGCGATCTACGGGATCGTGCTGGACCGCGACTTCGGCGATCTGCTCTACCTTCCCTGGGGCGCGCTGATCGTCCCGGTCTCGTACTTCTACAACGCAGTCGCCGTCTACTCCTGGTGGAAAGAGATGCGAAGGGCCGAGGAGAAGTGGGAGAAGATCCGCCGGCTGGGTCCGGCGCCCGAGGTGCCGCGCCAGTGGGCATTCGCCGCCTCGCTCCTGGCGGTGGCGATCGCGGCGGGCGTGACGACGTGGACCTGGATGATGCGGCACCGATCGGACGCGCCTGCGCCGGCGGCGCCCCTGCATCTCGCCGGCGAGGAGTCCGCCAGGCCCGCTTTCCACCTCTCGCTCTCCACCCACTTCGACGCCTGGCCCGACTGGCGCGATGCCACCCGCAAGGTCCTCGACCGGCCGCTGATCGGGATGGGCGAGACGATCGGCATCGGCGCCGGCCGTACCGAGTGGACCTACTTCCGCTGGGCGGGGCACGAGGACCGCTGGTCGAACCACCAGAAGGGCGAGCGCAAGGACCTCCTGCTCACCGCTTCCCAGGAGCTGCACGACAAGGGGTTCAAGGTCGCAGCCTTCATCGACCTCTACGCGCCGAAGTGGATCCAGACCCACGCGGGCACCGGCGCCGTCCAGGCCGACGGCGCCGCTCATCCGGAGCAGGTCAGCCTCACCGAGCTGGCCGAAGGGAAGTTCGGCGAGCTGGTGCTCGAGATGATCGAGTACATCGCGGCGAACTACCCGGTCGACGCGGTCGACGTCACCGAGGCGGCGTACCGCCACACTTCCTTCGCAGCCGTGGATCTGGTCTCCTACCGGAAGGCGACCGGCCGCACCGCCTGGCCTCGAGACTGGCGCGGGCGCGTGAACGTGGACGACCCGAGCGTCTGGGAATGGAAGAGCTCGTTGATGGAGAAGTTCGTCGAGCGCGCCGCCGCGGCGGCGCACCGGCACGGAAAGCCGCTCTACCTGGACGTGGCGGCGAGCTGGAAGGACTTGCGCCGCGACGGCAAGGACCACGGGCAGGACTATGCGCGCCTCCAGCGCCTCGCCGACCGGCTGGTGGTCTGGAACTACTACGCGCTGGAGGGACTGCCGCCTACTGCTTCTCGCGATCTGGCGGCGCGCCTGGCGGCGACGCTGGAGCCGGGCCGCTGGACCCTGTCGCTCGGCCTGTGGGGACGCGACGGCAAGCCCGTCCCGCCGGACGATCTGACCGCCGCGCTCGCCGCCTCGATCGGCGGTGGCGCACGGCACATCTGGATCACGCCCAACGACCAGATCAGCGACGCGCACTGGAACGCCATCCTCCGCACCTGGATGGTCCCGGTGAAACCGGCACCCGCCGCTACTACGTCGGCGGCGGTCCCCTGAAGCCGCGCACCCGCTCCACGAGCGCGCGCCCCGACGTCGACGTCGTGCTCGAGACGGACGGAAAGCGTCAGAACGTGGCCGTGATCGTCGCCGTCCCGGGGGCGCCGGACTGTCCCGCGAGGGTCACCGTTGCGGAGCCGTGGAGGAAGTAGGCGGTCTGCCCGTTGGCCGAGGCGGAGCTGACGTTCGTCAACACGACCGAGAACGTCCCGATGCTTCCGAACTTGTTCTGCAGATAGAGCGCGCCGCCCGCGGTCTGCACCTGGCCGACCGCGGTGCTGACGTCGGCGGCGCCGTACGTGCGCGCGCTCGGCGCCGAGGGCAGCGTCATCGCGAACTGCGCAGCCTGCACGTCCGCCAGGGCACCGGTCATCGCAATGCTCACCGCGTTCCCGGTGCTCGGCGCAAACGCGCCCGCGGCGAAGCAAGACACCGTCTGCTGCGCTCCTCCGTTCACGGACACCTTCATGCTACAGTTCTGGCCCAGATCCACGGTCGACCCGCACGCAGCACCAGCAGCAGCAGCGGCGGCAACGGCACTCAACAGCGCTCTCCTCATCCGGTTCCCCCACGCGAGCGCTCACCCTCGCCGCTCGCCGCGCCGATGAGTCTAGCCGGGGCGGCCGCGCAGGAAAGAAATCGTCGCGAGTCGACCGCCAGGCAACGAAAGCCGCGCATCAGGCCCACACTCACCCAGCCCGGCGGCGACGGCCCATGTGCGATAAGTAAGGCGTGTCCCGCATGATCTGACAGCGGAATGACCCCGGAGAGGGGGGACACTCCTCCGGCCCCGCCATGTACGAGCTGTACAGAGCCGCCGGCTCGAACCCCCGGCATGTACAGAACCGCGGACGGCCCCCCAGATCGGACATGCACGAGCCCGACTCCGGACCTTTTCACCCAAGCACCGTTCCGGCACACTTCCCCACAAGGGAGGGGACATGGCAGCCAAGACGACCGGCAAGACCGCCGCGAGGAAGGCGACCGGGCGGGCGAAGAAGGGCGGCTCGATGAAACCTGCCCCGAAGCGGGCTGATGCGCAGCCGGCAGCCGACACCAGCCTCCAGCAGCTCGAGCAGAAGGTGCGGCAGGCCGAGGCGCGCGCCCAACAGCTCGAACGGGATGCGCGCGAGGTGCAAGGGCGCGCGCAGCAGCTGGAGCGCGAGCTGCAGGCGGCACAGGCCGCGCTCAGAGCCCGAAGCGATCAGCTCGCCGACAAGGCCCGCCTGCTCGACGGGGCCGAGGCGGCTCTCCGGGCGACGCGCGAGCAGGCGCGAACGCTGGAGGCGCGGATCGCCGCCCAGGAACGGTCCAAGCAAGGAGCCGGAAGCGGGAGCGCCGTGGCCACCCTCGTCGAAGGCGTGAAAAAGCTGCGCTGCCCGCGCTGCTCGGGCGCGATGACCGAATACCAGCACCAAGTGGTCCGTGCCGACCGCTGCGACAGCTGCCACGGCATCTTCTTCGACAACGGGGAGCTCGAGCAGGTGGTGGACAAAGCGATCGCGGACCGCGAAGGCGAAAAGCACGGCAGCTGGTTCTTGTCGCTGTTTGGCCGGCGCGAGAAGTCCACCTAGAGGCGACGCCCGCTACCAGCCAGCGATGGCTTCCTCGAACAGGTGGGCGAGGTCCGCCTCGTCCGCCGGCCGGGGCGACAGCTTGGTCACGCGCGCCTGGGGCAGCGTGCCGCGGACGAGCGCGGGAATGTCGGACTTGCCGTAGCCGATCGAGCGCAGGCCGTTCGGGACCTTCAGCCGCTGCATGATCGCGACCAGCCGGTCCGAGAGGATCTTGCCCGCGTCCTCCGGCCTGGCGCGCGACACGTCGGCTCCCAGGATTCCGGCGGCGACGAGGTGCCGATCCGGACAGGCCTCGGCCGTGAAGCGGAACACCGCCGGAGCGTTGAGGATGACCGACATCCCGTGAGGCACGATGGGATGGTCGACCGGGAAGCCCGGCGGCCGGAAGTCCCGCACCATTCCGGACACCGGATAGGACATCCCGTGCGGAAGGTGCACTCCCGCGTTCCCGAATCCGACCCCGGCGTACGAGGCCGCCAGCTGCATCTTCTCGCGAGCTTCGTCGTCGTCCGGATCCTCGACGGCCCGGACGAGGTACTTCGACACCCAGCGCAGCGCCTCCAGCGACCACACGTCGCTGATCGGGTTCGAGCCCTGGTAGGCGGGGCGCAGGACGGGGCGCTCCGGCCGCGGGCGGCGCTGGAACGGCAAGGCCGTGTAGGACTCGATGGCATGGCTGAGCACGTCGAATCCGCTCGCCGCCGCCACCTGCGGCGGCATGGTTCGCGTGTTCTCCGGATCGAGGATTCCGAGCATCGGCTTCAGGCGTCGATGGGCGATGCCCGTCTTGGCGTGCAGCGGGGTGTAGTCGAAGATCGCCACGCCGGTGGTCTCGCTGCCGGTTCCGGCGGTGGTCGGTACCGCGATCAACGGCTTCAACGGCCCCGGAGCCGGCCGGCCCTTGCCGATGGGCGCGTTGACGTAATCGAGGAAATCCGCCGGATACGTGGAGTAGAGGTTCGCGGCCTTGGCCGTGTCCATCGTCGATCCGCCGCCGACGGCGAGGAAGGCGTCGAAGCGTCCCTCCGTCGCGAAATCGATCGCCTCGCGAAACGAGACGTCGGTAGGCTCGACCCGGACGCGGTCGAACAGGGCGAACGCGATCCCGTTGTCGCGGAGGCTTTCCAGGACCCTGGCCACGGGCGGGAACCTGGCGAGGTTGGGGTCGGTCAGCACCATCACCCGCTGCGCCTTCATCTCGGCGAGGTCCATGCCGACCTCGCGCGTGACGCCCGGGCCGAAGCGGATGCTCGAGGCAGCGAGCTCGAACGCGTACTCGAGGGCCATGCACCCTCCTCAGGAAGTCCGGAGCGCGCCGTCGATGCGCGTCGTTCCCACGCGCCACCCGAACCAGAGGACCGCGAGCCCCATGGCGGAGAGGACGACGGCGATGCTGATGCGCGACAGCGTGGTGAAGAGCGTGAGCGTGCCGCTGGAAAGGCCGGTGAACGCCAGCCCGACGATCGGCAGGACGGGAACGCCGCAGCCGGCCAGCGTGCAGGGACCGGTGGTGAGCCCGAACACGCTGGTCAACGCGCCGGCGACGCCTGCGGGCCGCGCCGCCTTGAACCCGGGCCCGCAGGCCTGGCCCTCGCGTCGCCGGTACGACCAGAGCGCGAAGTACGAGCCGAACACGAGCGAGGTGAGGAGGATGCGGACGATCGTCGGGACGTCGATGATGAACCCCCACTCGATGCCCTCCCCGCCGTTGTCCGAGCTCAACCAGGCGATGGCCATGCTGGAGAGGAACGACAGCTTCTTCGAGAGGGCCTCCTCGGACCGGAGGTATTCCGGCAAGCGTGAGAGCCAGGGGTTGAAGGTGAAGAAGTCGACCGGCTTGCGTGCGATGGACAGGATGGCGACGGGCGCCGCCAGGTTGAAGACGAACACCGCCGCCGTCACTCCCCAGACGATCTTCGCCCGCGCCCGGAGGGCGGCGGCGATCCCGCGGACCGTCTGCGCGATCGCGGCCAGGACCGTCTGAGCCATTCCGCGCTCCGTCTTCTGCGACCGCGCAGCATACGCGACCATGCACGCGATCCACAACGGTGCCGACTCTTGCTGGCGCCTGTGGTACTAGCGCCACCACGGAGGTCGCATGCGTCTCGTCAGCCTGCTGGTTCTCGGAATCGCGCTCGGAGGTTCCGCGGCGGCGACCGAGCCCTTCGTCGCCTCGACGGCGCGCAGCTTCAAGGACCTCATGTCGGAGACGATGACCCGCATGCACCATGGCATGAGCGCGGCTCCGCAGGATGGCGATCCGGACCACGATTTCGTGACGCAGATGATCCCGCACCACCAGGGAGCCATCGACATGGCCAAGGTCCTGCTCGTCTACGGCAAGGACACGGCGCTGCAGCAGCTCGCGAAGGGGATCATCGCCGACCAGCAGAACGAGATCCAGGTCATGCAGCTGTGGCTCGCCCGCTACGACGCCAAGCACGCCGGAACCCCGAAAGGGAAGAATCCATGAACCTGCTCCTGGCCGCCCTCCTGCTCGCCGCCGCCCCGACCTCGAAGGACCGCGTGTACACCGCGGACCAGACTTCCAACACGGTCACGGTCATCGATCCGGCCACGAACCGGACGGTCGGCGAGCTGGCCCTCGGCGCGCCGCGGACCGAAGTGCTGTCGCCGCTCTACCGAGGGCAGGCGCTGGTGCATGGGCTCGGCTTCTCTCCCGATCACCGTACGCTCGTGGTCGTGTCCATCGCGTCGAACTCGGTCACCTTCGTGGACACCGCCACGAACAAGGTCCGCGCCACTGCCTACGTGGGCCGTGCGCCACACGAGGCCTTCTTCACGCCCGACGGTTCCGAGGTCTGGGTCTCGGTGCGCGGCGAGGCGCACGTGGCCGTGCTCGACCCGGACGGAAAGGAGCTTCGCCGCATCCCGGTCGCGGACGGTCCCGGCATGGTGCGCTTCAGCCGCGACGGAAAGCTCGGGTTCGTCGTCTCGAGCTTCTCGCCCGAGTTCGACGTGGTCGACGTCGCGAAGCACGAGGTCGTGCAAAAGGTCCCGGTGGCGAGCCCCTTCTCGCCCAACCTCGACGTCTGCTCCGATGGCCAGGTCTGGATGACCCACAAGGACATCGGCAAGGTCACGGTGCTGGCGCCCGGCGAAGGCGGCTATCGCGTCGCCGCACTCCTCGAGACGGGTCCCATCACGAACCACGCCGCCTGCGTCGACAACGCCGCAGGCAGCTTCGCCTTCGTGACCATCGGAGGCGCCGATGCGGTCAAGGTGTTCACGCGCGACGCGGCGCCCAGGCTCGTCGCGACGATCGCGACCGGCTCGCTGCCTCACGGCATCTGGCCCTCCGACGACGGCAGCCGGGTCTACGTAGGGCTCGAGAACGCGGACTCCGTGGCCGTCCTGGACACGGTGGCCAGGCGCGAGCTGCTGCGGATCCCGGGCGGGCAGGCGCCCCAGGCGCTCGTCTTCGTGTCCAACGCCGTCCCGCAAGGGACCGGCGATCAGGGCCTCCGGCCGATCGGCCAGCGACCCGTCGTGGTGGAGATGGCGCCGCCTGGTGGCGGGAGCGCGAAGGGACTCGCTTCGATCCGTGCCCTGGGAGTCGTCGACGGATTGGAGATGAGCTTCGTCGGCCTCTCTCCCAAGACTCAGTACGGGCTCTACGTCGGGTCGACCGATCGTCCACCCTACCGGGACCTCCGCCACGTCAGCGATCTGATGACGAACCCGCGCGGCGGCGGCGCGGCGCAGGCGGTGGGACCGCTCCGCGAGCTGGTCCGACCGGAGGCGCGCAGCGGGGCAGCCGATCGGTTCCTGCTCCTGCTTCCGGCGGGCGAGCCCGCGAAGCAGAAGCCGGCGCTGGTCGGCAAGGTCTCTGCCGACGTGCCCCGCTAGCGCGCGCGCCTCAGTACTTCCGGTACGGCAGGAACTTCCCGTGCAGCACGATCTTGACCCGGTCGCCCTTCGGGTCGGGCATCCGTTCCAGCGACATCTCGTAGTCGATCGCGCTCATGATGCCGTCGCCGAACTCCTCGTGGATCAGCTCCTTCCAGGTGGTCCCGTAGACCTGCACCAGCTCGTAAAAGCGGTAGATGGTCGGATCGACCGGGACGGCGGTGTCCAGCGAGCCGCGGGTCGGGATGACTTGAAGGAGCGCCATCTCGTCGTCGGTGAGCCCGAGGAGCTTCGCGGCCTTCTGCGCCTCTTCCTTGTTCATCGTCATCTGCCCGAGGAGCGCCGCCGTCGTCCAGACGGGGCTCCGGCCCACCTCCTTGGCGATCTGCGCCCAGGTGAGTCCCTTCTTCAGCTTGGTTGCCACGACCTTTTCCGTCAGCTCGGCTCGGGTCATTGCGCCGCCTCCTGTGCGGGTTCATGAGGGGTGGTGCGCGGCGCCTCGTTGGCGGCGCCGTTCCGGTAGCGTTTCGATCGCGTGACCAGGAAGTCAAGCAGGTGGTTTCTCAGCGGGTAGTACTGCGGATCGCGATGGATCGTCTGCCGCGTCCGCCCGCGCGGCAGCAGGTTCTTCACCACCTCGGCGATGCCCGCGCGCGGCCCGTTGCTCATGAGCAGGATGCGGTCGGCGAGCAGGATCGCCTCGTCGACGTCGTGCGTGATCATGAGCACCGTCTGGTGCGTGGCCGCGCAGATCTGCAGCAGCTCGTCCTGGATCAATCCGCGCGTCAGCGCGTCGAGCGCGCCGAACGGCTCGTCCAGGAGCAGCATCTTCGGCTGGATGGCGAACGCGCGGGCGATGCCGACCCGCTGCTTCATCCCTCCGGAGAGCTCCGCCGGCTTCTTCTGCTCCGAACCTGTGAGGTGCACCAGGTCCAGGTACTTCTGCGCGTGGGGCGCGACCTGCTCCTCGCTCCACCGGGGCCAGCGGGAGCGCACCGCGAACGCGACGTTCTTCCGCGCGGACAGCCAGGGCAGCAGCGCATGGTGCTGGAAGACGACCCCGCGGTCGAGGCTCGGGCCGCGGACCTCGGCCGCGTCGACGAGCACGCGCCCCGACGTGGCGGCGTCGAGCCCCGCGACGATGTTGAGGATGGTCGACTTGCCGCACCCCGAATGGCCGATGAGGCAGACGAACTCGCCCTTGTGGATGGTGAAGCTGACGGCGTCGAAGACGCAGAGCGGCCCTTCGCCGCGCGCGCCCGGGTACACCTTCCCGAGCTGCTCCACCGACACGAACGGTTTCACGGGCGGTCACTCCTGATAGGCAACGAGCTTCCCCAGCGTGGCGAATCCGAGATCGAGGAGCATCCCCATGAGACCGATGATCAAGAGCGCGAAGATGACGTTCGCGAGCGAGAGGTTGTTCCACTCGTTCCAGACGAAGTAGCCGATGCCGGTGCCGCCCACCAGCATCTCGGCGGCGACGATCACCAGCCACGCGATGCCCATCGAGATGCGCATGCCGGTGAGGATGGTGGGCGCCGCCGCGGGCAACACGACGAGGAACGCCTTTCGCGCGGCGGAGACCTCGAGAGTGCGCGCGACGTCCAGCCATTCGCGCTTCACCGACGCGACGCCGTGGGCGGTGTTGAGGAGCATCGGCCAGAGCGAGCAGATGGAGATGACGAACACGGAAGAGACCGAGGAATCCTTGATCGT
>DASWGI010000051.1:0-5371 GCA_036393835.1 Myxococcales bacterium
GTACCAGGTCGATCGTCCCGGGGCCGCAAGGATTCCCGCCGCGAACCGCGACGTTCTCCGCCTCCGGCGAGGACGGCTACAGCCCGCTGATCCAGCTTCCGGACGGCACCATCGAGAACGCTCCGCAGGTGGCGAACGACACGGGCCATGCCCCCAAGGTGAAGGCCATCGACTTCGCAGCGCTCACCGTGACCCTGGAGGAGACCCCTGGCTTCCAGGGCGGCAAGGCGGTCAGGTACCTCTCCACCGATGCCTCGCTCGACGTCGCCGCGGCCCTCGAGAACGTGACGTTCGCTCCCGCGCTCAACGGCGCACCGACGCTGGGGGAAGACGGCACCGACTCCTCGCGCACCAGCCTGGCCGCCTTCGTGAACGGGCAGACCGGGGCCGGAAATCCGCAGCGCCAGGGGCTCAATTCCGCCATCCTCGACGGGCTCTCCCCGCTGAACGTGCTGCGCTGGAACCCGAGCCAGGGCCGTTACAGCCCGCTCTGGGACGTCCACCTGGCCGCCTGGACGCCCGCGGCAGTCGCGGCAAGGTCGAACCTCCGCCAGATGGACTTCGGGGACATCCTGGGGCTGGCGGACCACGGCCAGGTCACCGCACCGGACGGCAGCCCCTTCGCCGCGTCGGGCTTCATCGTCAACTGCCCGATCATCAGCTCCGATTAGCCACCGACCGTAACGAATGGCTTCCTCGCCGCACTCCGGCGAGGAAGCCTCCACCGGAGGAGCCAATGACGACGGACAACTCCTACGACGTGATCGTCATCGGGTCGGGAGCAGGCGGCGGGACGCTGGTGCACCGGCTGGCGCCCTCCGGCAAGCGCATCCTCCTCCTGGAGCGCGGCGGGTACGTCGCGCGCGAGAAGGACAACTGGGACTCGCGCGCGGTGAACCTGGAGGGCAAGTACCAGACCAAGGAGGTCTGGAAGGACCGCGCCGGGAACGATCTGCACCCGCACACGAACTACGCCGTGGGCGGGAACACCAAGTTCTACGGTGCCGCGCTCTTCCGGCTGCGCAAGGAAGACTTCGGCGAGCTGCGGCACCACGGCGGCGTCTCTCCCGCCTGGCCGATCGCGTACGACGAGTTGGAGCCTTGCTACATCCGCGCCGAGCGCATGTACCACGTGCACGGCCAGCGCGGAGAGGATCCCACCGAGCCGCCCGCCAGCGCGCCCTTCCCGCACCCGGCGGTCAGCCACGAGCCGCGGCTGCAACACCTGCACGAGGACTTCGCCCGGAGCGGCCTCCGGCCGTTCCACACGCCGCTCGGCATCATGCTCGACGAGTCGCGGCCACAGTCGAGCCGCTGCATCCGCTGCAACACCTGCGACGGCTATCCCTGCCTGGTGCGGGCGAAGGCCGATGCGCAAGTGCTCGCGGTGGACCCCGCCCTCGAGTACCCGAACGTCACCCTCCTCACCGGCGCTTACGTGGAGCGGCTGGAGACCAGTCCATCCGGCCGCGAGGTGACGAAGGTGGTGGTCCAGCGCGACGGCGCGCGCGAGGAGTACAAGGGCGGAATCGTCGTGGTCTCCTGCGGCGCGATCAATTCGGCGGCGCTCCTCCTCCGCTCCGGGAACGACCGGCACCCGCAGGGTCTCGCGAACGGGTCGGGAGTGGTCGGCCGGCACTACATGGGGCACGTGAACTCGGTCCTGATGGCGGTCTCCAAGTGCCCCAACCCGACCGTCTTCCAGAAGTCCCTCTCGGTCAACGACTTCTACTTCGGCGACGCGGAGTTCCCCTATCCGATGGGCCACATCTCCTTCGTCGGCAAGCTGGACGGCGTGACGCTGAGCGCGGGCGCGCCCGCGATCGCTCCCGGCTTCACGCTGGACCTGATGGCCCGCCACTCGCTCGACTTCTGGCTCACCTCCGAGGACCTGCCCGATCCGGAGAACCGCGTCACGCTCGACGGACAGGGGAACATCGTCCTCGCGTACCGGCCCAACAACGAGGAGGGGCACCGGCGGCTCATCGATCGCCTCAAGGCAGCCATGAAGGACCAGCGCGCCTGCGCGATGCACGGCCACGAGTGCCACCAGGGTCTGTTCGCGCGCAACCTCTACCTCAAGGAGCGCATCCCCCTGGCCGGCGTCGCGCACCAGAACGGAACCATCCGGTTCGGCAACGATCCGCGGACCTCCGCGCTCGACCGGAACTGCAAGGCGCACCAACTCGACAACCTGTACGTGGTCGACGCGAGCTTCTTTCCCTCCTCCGGCGCGGTGAACCCGGCGCTGACCATCATGGCGAACGCGCTGCGCGTCGGCGATCATTTGATGGATCGGCTGAACCGTGCAAAATCCGTCAGCGCATGATCCAGGTCCCGGGCGAGCTGAGCTGCAAGGAGATGGTCGAGCTGATGAACGACTATCTCGAGGGCCGCCTCTCGCCGGCGGAGCTCTCCGACTTCGAGCGGCACCTCGTCTTCTGCGACGGTTGCGCGGAGTACCTGCGGCAGCTGCGGCAGCTCGGGACGGCGGTGAGGCGCCTCCACGAGGAGGACCTCCCGGAGAAGACCCGGGACGCGCTGCTGGAGGCATTTCGCAAATGGAAGCGCGAGTGAGGATGGAGTGATCGCCTACAAGTTCCTGGCCCGGGGAGGCGTCTCTCCGCTCTCGGGAGTGGCTTGGCCGCCCCCTTCCGGGACCACGCCGGGCGCTTGGGTGGCCGCCTCGCCCGCTTCGGGGCCGGAGCTCTGGATCCACGGCTGCCGCCCTTCCGACCTTCCGTACTGGATCGACCTCGAGCTCTGGCGCGTCGAGCTGTCCGATCCGGTCCGCCCGGTCCTTCACGAGGTCCAGGCCGAGCGCGGCCGGCTGCTGGAGCGGATCGACGGGTGGGCGCTGGAGTCCAGGCGCGAGTTCACGCTCCAGTGCGTCCTGCGGACGGCCGGCTTCGCCGCCGAGGCCCTCCAGCAGGACGGGCGCGACTCGGACGCGCGCGCGCTCTCCTCCTGCGAAACGCTCGACGACTTCGCCGCGGCCGCGAAAACGCTGGGTCAGAAGCCGCTGCCCGATCGGTGCCGCCATTTCCTCGGCTACTGCGGCGACGCGGCCTTCTGGAGCCGGACGGGCGAGGCGCGCTGCGTCCCGTACATCGCCTCCATCGCCGCCGCCGACCTCCGCAGGGATCCGGCCGCGATGGAGGACGAGCGGGCCTGGCAGGCGCGCTGGCTCTGCGGCAGACTCGGCATCACGGGCTAGCCGAACAGGCAGTCAAGGAAGGTGGTCGGGCGCCGCAGCACCATCGCCACGCAGCAGCGCAGCCACGCGCGCGGCCCGAACTCCCGCAGGATCGTCGCGCCGTTGAGCAGCACGTCCCTGCTGGTGATGGTCCCACGGATCGCCATCGGCCTCGCTCCATTCACAGGAGGAAGTCTGCCGGCGACCCTGCGACGTTACGGGCGAGACCGGCTGTAACGCGGCGGCTTCACGTGGAGACTCCTCCAGGAACCGTGTCGCAGGAGGGCCTGCCATGCAGACGCCGTCACCAGTCCGCGCTCGTCAGCAGAAGCTCGCTCGCATCCGGCTCGTCGCGCGGGTCCAACTCGCCTACGAGCAGCTCCGCGATCTCGCCTCGCGCGCCGGCGCGCAGGCGGCGAGCGATCCCGCTATCCAGGCGGCACGCAGGCACCTCACCGCGCTGAACCTGTCGCTCGCGCTGCTCACGCTGCAAGCGGACTGAGCCCTGCCGCTGTTCGCGGCGGGGCACGAAGCCGGGTCAGCCCTGACGCGCTGCAACTCGCCCCGGGGCGAGTCGCCAACCCAACAACAAGCGATGTCGGGGCGGTGCGCTAAGTTCGTTCGGACATGGCCATCCTTCATGAGTCAGCCGATCGCGATGCAGCCCCAGAGGGCAACGCGAACCTTCGCGCGGCTTGTCCGGACGGCGAATCCGGCTCCGCGCCAACAATGGGCTCGGCGCGCGACGTCGCAACACTTAGCGGTCCTGAGCTCCTCGCGGCCACGCGCAAGCTGGTGCACAACGCGTGCGGCCTGGAGGCGAAGCTTCTCGTGTACCTCGGCGAGATCGATGAGAGGAGGCTTTACCTCGAGTACGCGTTCCCTTCGATGTTCGCGTTCTGCATCGGTGAGCTCGGCTTCTCCGAGGGTGCCGCTTACAGCCGGATCACGATCGCCCGCGCCGCGCGGCGGTTGCCGGCGGTGCTGGATGCGATCCGCGCGGGGCAGGTGCACCTGGCCGGAATGCGGGTGCTCGTTCCGCACCTTACCGAGGAACACCATCGCAAAGTTCTCGCAGAAGCTACCGGTAAATCGAAGCGCGAGATCGAGGAACTGGTCGCGCGAATTTCGCCGCGGTCCCCCGTGCCGACCGTAGTGCGAAAGCTTCCCGGGCGTTCACCGCCGGTGCCGGCAGGGCCCCAACCGCCGGCGGCGCCGCCAATACTGTCGTCAGCTCCCGAATCGACTTCGCTGCCATTCCCACAGCCGAACCACGAAGCGCATCGCCCCGTGATCGCGCCACTGGCCGCGGATGCGTACAAGATCCAATTCACCGCCGGCCGCGCGTTTTGCGACAAGCTGCGCCAGGCGCGAGACTTGCTCCGGCACCGCGTTCCGGATGGAGATCTGGCGACGGTACTCGACAAGGCGCTCGATGTACTCATCGAACAAGTGAAAAAGCAGCGCTTCGCGACCGGTCGGAAGCCTCGGCAGGGAGGGAAAGCGGCTGCGGCTACCGCATCACCCGGCACCGTCAAGTCGCGGCACATCCCTGACGGAATCAAGCGGACCGTCTTCGAACGCGATGGTGGTCGCTGCACGTTCGTCGATGCGCGCGGCGTGAGGTGCGCCGAAACCGGCGCGCTGGAATTGGATCACCTCGACGGATTCGCGCGAACCAGGTCGCATGAGGCAGATCGCATCCGGCTGCTCTGCCGCGCCCACAATCAGCATGCCGCCGAGCAAATGTACGGGCGCACGTTCATGGAGCAGGCGCGCGCGTCCCAGGATTGGCCGTCGATCCGCCCGGGGACGAGCCCTCCGGCCAAGCTGCTCTGAGACGGCCAGCGGCGGGCGGCGGCGGTTGAGCGTCGCCGCCAGAAGCCTACCGGGAAGGACGTGCCGTCCGGCGACGGCTCTGCCTCTGCCGAGCCGCATCAGGAAACGCGTCGGGTGCGCTGATCGCGCAGGCGTTCCAGGCTGCGGCGCACCTCGGGCATCCCCTGCGAGAGGAGCGCCAGTTCGCGCTTCGGGAGGCTCCAGACGTCCATCGGGTCCGCGCAGCGGATGGTGGCGCTGCGGACCGTCTGATCGAGCAGCGCCATCTCGCCGAACAGATCGCCGGGGCCCAGGCGGGCCAGGACCGTCTCTCGGCCAGAGGCCTCGTGCACGACG
>DASWGI010000052.1:0-4301 GCA_036393835.1 Myxococcales bacterium
GGTCGAGCAGCCGTTCAGCTTCGCGGTGAATCCGCCCGCGCGCGTCCAGCCGGGCCGCTCGCTCACGGTGCGCGCGCAGATCACCGGGCCCGGCGACGAGCCGAGCGTGCCGGGCAAGGCGCAGGTGCTGTGGCGCGGCAGCGACGGGCAGGAGCAGGTCACGGACATGCAGGCGGACGCGAGCGGAGGGCTGGGCGGCTTCAAGGTGGAGCTGCCGCCGCAGGCGCCCGGCGCGGTCTACTACCAGGTCGTCGCCTGCGACCCCTCGGGCAGCAAGTGCGCGGTGAGCACCGGGAGCAAGCGGAAGTGGCACGCGGTGGCCATCGCGGCGGCGCCGGGCGCGAAGCCCGCGGCCATCGATGCGGCGAGCAGCAAGGCGCCGGGGTCGCTGCCGGAGTAAGCCGGGCCGTGATGCTTGACGGGCGGCTACGCGCGGGGAAAGGTGCGCGGTCCTTCCGAGGTGCACGTGCTTCTCGCGCTCGCGCTCGACACCCAGACCATCGCCATCGCCGTCGCGCTGCTGATCGCGGCGGCGCTCCTCGTCGCGCTGTTCGCGCGCGCCGCGGTCGGCCGCCGCGCACCCGGGCCACCTGCGGAGCTTCCTCCGCCGAAGCCTGCCGAGCGGCCCCAGCCGGAGGCGCCGATCGCACCAGCGGCGCTGCCACCGGAGCGGCTCGCGCGCGAGCAACGCGCCGGCGAGCAGCTCCAGGATGCCCAGGATGCTCTCGCCGCGGCCGAGGCGCGGCTGTCTCGCGAGCCGGCGGCGCGTGCCGAGGTCGACCGCCGGAGGCGCGAGGTCGAAGGCGCGCAGCGGAAGCTCGAGTACGAGCGGCGGAAGATCGCGGAGGCGGAGGAGAAGGTCCGCCGCGAGGACGAAGCCGCTGCGCGCGCTCGAGCCGAGGCGGCGGCCCGGGCGGAGGAGGAGGCCCGCGTCGCGGCCGAGCGCGCCGCGCAGGAAGAGGCGCGCCGGAAGCTGGCCGAGGCCGAGGCGGGGCGGACGCTCGCGGAAGGCCTCGCCAAGACCCGCGGCGGCTTCATGGCGCGGCTCAACGCGTTCGTCGGCGCTGCCAAGGAGCTGGACGACGCGACGCTCGCCGAGTTGGAGGAGATCCTCTTCTCGGCGGACGTGGGCGTGCGCACCGCGACCCGCCTGCTCGACTCGGTCCGGGAGCGGCTCAAGCGGCGCGAGCTGTCCGACGTGTCGCGCGTGAAGGCGGGGCTGCGAGAGGAGGTGGAGCGGATCCTCTCGCTGGGCGTGGCGCCGGGCGAGTCCGGACACGGCGGCCTGCCCGACCTCCCGCCCGGCGCCGCGCCGCCGCAGGCGGTCATGGTGGTCGGCGTCAACGGGACCGGAAAGACCACCACCATCGGGAAGCTCGCCGCGCGTCTGAAGCAGTCGGGCAAGTCGGTGATCCTGGGCGCCGGCGACACGTTTCGCGCCGCCGCCGGCGAGCAGCTCGATGTCTGGGCCGACCGCGCCGGCGTGCCCATCGTGCGCGGGAAGGACGGCTCGGACCCCGGCGCGGTGCTCTTCGACGCGGTGACGCGCGCCAAGGCGGAGGGCATCCAGGTGGTGCTCTGCGACACCGCGGGCCGGCTCCACACCAAGGCGAATCTCATGGAGGAGCTGAAGCGACTCCAGCGGACCTTGCAGAAGGCGCACCCGGGCGCCCCGCACGAGATCCTGCTGGTGGTGGACGCGACCACCGGCCAGAACGCCATCGCCCAGGCGCGCCAGTTCCACGAGGCGCTGGGCGTCACCGGGTTCGTGCTGGCGAAGCTCGACGGCACCGCCAAGGGCGGCGTGATCATCGGGATCTGCGACGAGCTGAAGATCCCGGTCCGCTACGTCGGCGTCGGCGAGAAGGTCTCGGACCTGAAGCCCTTCGATCCGCACGAGTTCGTCGAGGCGCTGTTCAGCTAGCCCATCGACTCGAGTCGCTGCCGGTCAAGGTGGACCAGCGGGACCATCACGGTTCCGCGATGCAAGTGCCGCTTGGGCGTGACACGTAGTCTCTGCGCGAATCCACGGGTGCGAAGTTGGAGGCATAGCGCCCACTCGCACCGCTCGGCGCAAGGATTTCTTGTCCACCGGGCCGTAAAGCATACGCTCAAAGCATGCCGCTTTCGGAGGGTTCTCGATCCGATGTTGCCCTCGAAAACGTTCCGGGCCCGACCGTGGAAAGACGGGTCAAGGAACTGGATGGCCTGCGTGCGCTCGTTCTTGTCCGTATTTCAGATGCATCTACCTGGCCAGGGCGGAGGCGCATGGTTCGGGTACGCCGTGGACGTTTTCTTCGTGCTCTCTGCCTACCTGCTGGGCAGCCGGCTCCTCGCTGAGCGCGAAGCAACGGGGACGATTGATGTACGTAGGTTCTACAAGCGCCGCATCTTTCGCATCTGGCCCTTGTATTACATCGTGCTGGCTGTCGCGTGGGCGGTGTGCGGTCCAGCCGACAGGCGACTGATCCCGGCGTTTGCCGGGTTCTTCGGCAACTTCCTCGTCGGAGCGCAGGGACACTGGCCCGCGCCGATCCTTGTCCCTCTCTGGAGCCTGTGCGTGGAGGAGCAATTCTATGTGGCCGTCCCTTGGTTGGTACGGTCGCGCCGGACCTTGCGCATTGCGGCTTGGACGATCATCGTCACCAGCGCCCTGCTGCGTATCCCGTTCTTCTGGGCAGCCGTGCTCGGAGTGGGCGACTTGACCTGGTGCGCAGTGTTCCGCTTTGACGCACTGGGCGTCGGCTTGCTGCTGGCGACTGAGCCGAAGCTACCAAAGCTCTCAGCACCAATTCGGTGGGCTGTGCTTGCTGCCGGCGCTTACGGGATCGTCTACTGCTCTCAAGCAGGGATCCACCTCATGCCGCTCATCGCCATCAGTGCGGGAGTGATCGTTCTGGCCGCGCTCTCAGGTCCAGATGTTGTGCTAGGACATCCGCTGCTGACGTGGCTCGGCGAACGTTCCTACGGTTTGTACGTCCTTCATGCAATCGCTCTCACGTTCTTCAGATGGCAGGCGATGCCTGCACTTGTCGTCACGGTAGCATCGGCCGGCCTCTCCTACCGTTTCATAGAGCTACCCTGCATCGCCTATTCACGGAAATAGAATACAGTCTATTTGCCTCCCCAAGACTGGCCGAAGGTGAGCGATTCGGCGAACCCGGCGGCGGCGCGCACCGCGTCCAGGCCGGCGGGCTTCATCTCCACCGAGACCCAGCCGGAGTAGCCGATCTCGCGCAGCGCGGCCGCGATGGCGGGCGGGTCGAGGCTGCCGCCGGCGCGGACCGGCGCGAGGTCGGGTTCGCTCAAATGGACATGGCGGAGGACGTGGGCGCTCTTGCGGAGGCGCGCGGGGAAGTCCTCGCCAGCGAGCAGCGCGCAGGCGGCGTCGAGGTGGAGGCCGAACCCCGGCGAGGCGACCTCCTCGACCAGGCGCAGGGCTTCCTCGGACGTCGTGATGAAGTCAGCGCCGTAGCGGGGCGGGTTCGGCTCGATGCACACGCAGGTGCCAGCTGCCGCGGCGGCGGAGCCGAGCTCGCGAAAGAACTCGACTGCCGAGCGCCAGGCCTCCGCGGCCGGCAGCGCGCCGCGGGCTCGGTTGCGAGGCGACCCGAACACCAGCGCGCCGGCGCCGAGGCGGGCGCCCAGGCGCGCCACGCCGGACAGGTACTCCAGGGTGCGCTCCCGCGCCTCGCCGAAGACGGTCAGCTCGGGACGTCCGAACAGCAGCGCCTGCATCGCGACGATGCGCAGGCCGCGCCGTTCCCACGCCTCGCGGCAGGCGGCGACCTCCGCGTCGCTGGCCGCCTCGGGCCGCCGAAAGATCTTGGTGGGAGCGAGCTCGACGCCCTCGAATCCGTGCTCGCGCAGGATGCGCGCCGCCGCCTCGTCCTCGGGTGGGTCCCAGGCGATGGCGGACATGGCGAGCTTCACCGGCCCTGCTCCTCGCGGACGAACTGGTCCAGTCCGCGCAGCACCTCGTCGCGCGAGCGCAGGTACCCGTTCCGCCCGCCCCACAGCTCCGCATGGCGGCTGCGCACGTCGTAGCGCGCGGGCGCTCCGGCTGGAGGGCGCAGCTCGCGGCCGAAGCAGCGGGACGCGATCTCGCCCATCGCCAGCGGCTCGGTGGCCAGGTGCAGGAGGCGGACGCCGGAGCGGCGCGCCTTCTCGGCGTCCGTCCACAGCTCGCGCACGTCGTAGAACTGGTAGGTCGAGTCCGGGTGGATCTTCTCCACCTCGTTCTCGTGCAGCAGGTCGTACACCGCGTTCTTCTTCAGCCCCGGCCCGAACAGGCCGGGCAG
>DASWGI010000053.1:0-24377 GCA_036393835.1 Myxococcales bacterium
GTCGTATCGGACCGGGACCTGGACGAGGCAGTGGAGCGTGAGTTCGGCAAGCGCAAGCGATGAGCAAGCTCCGCTGGACCCTCAGGGCCCAGAGTGACCTCCTCGAAATCGCGCGATTCATCGCCCGAGACAAGCACCGGCAAGACCGGCCGACCGTGCACCACCGTGCTTCGGCGTACCTGCCTTGACGGGTCTCGCCGGGTGCCTTGACGCGATCCTCCTTCCTCGCCCTACACGGCGCACGACTTCCCCACGTTCGCCGAACTGGAAAGGTCTCGGCAGCCCAGGTATCCAAAAGAGATGGATCAACTTCTCAAGCCGGCAGGCGAGGTGGTCGCGGAGCACAGCGCGAACGTCGCGTGGCGGATCGTGTCGGTCGTTCTCCTCGGCATTCCCGCCGCGACGTGGCTCACCGCCGCCTGGTCCGGGCCGCGCGAGAACGCCGCGCTTCTCTCCATCCCTGGCGCGGTGCTGATCGCGCTTTGCGTGCTGGTCTTCGTCCAGCAAGGCAAAGTCCGCGTCGTCCTGCGCACGGACGGCGTGGAGCGGTGGGGCCTTCGCGGCGAGCTCTGGACGCTGCGCTGGGAGGACGCGACGCAGCTTCGCTACCAGGCCACGCGCGTGCATGCCGTCGGCCTCGACCTGATGCTGCTCCTCAAGCTGTTCCCCGGCCTCGGCAAGAGCGTCAAGATCAGCTTCGTGGACGTCAACGGGAAGCGGCGCAAGCTCCCTTCGAGCCTGAAGGCCATGGACGTCCTCGCGGAGCGAGTCATCGAGCATCACACGGCGGCGCAGTTCCCGGCCCTGCGCTCGGCGCTCGACCGCGGCGAGGAAGTGCGCTTCGGCAACTCGCTATCGCTCGACCGGGAGCAGGTCTCGGTGCGGAAGCTCTTCGGCGGCACGAAACGCTGCCTGCTCTCGGACGTGGAGAAGGTCAGCATCGACGAGGGCAAGCTCAAGATTCGCCAGAGAGGCAAGACCTTCGCATTCGCCGGCTTCGCCCTGGCCAAGGTGCCGAACGCCTTTCTCTTCGTGAAGCTCTTCGAGTCGGCGCGGCCGGGCAGCGGCGCCGCCGCGCCGGCGCAGAGCGTGACGCGCGCACGCATACGGAATGTCGGCTGATCCGGAACGCTTGGAGTAGTGGAGCATGGAGTGGAGCATGACGGGACGATCATTGCTCAAGCGGTAGGCTGCCCTGCCGGGTGAGATGGATAGCGAGTGCCGGGACGGTCTCGACCTGAACCTGAATCCGTAGAGGCCCGGCGCTTGAGCTGCTGGAGCTTCTTTGACAGGACCCTGGTGTAGCTGCGGTAGATCTCCGCGACCTGTAGCATCTCTTTCTTTTCCTCGGGACTGAGCGGCCGGGTCCTGCGCTTGGTGGAGACCAGGGCGCGGTTGGCCGCCAGGGTGGCGGAGCGGATGGCCGTCCTCACCCGGTTCGGGTCATCATCAGCCCATTCACCGAGTTTTCGCACAGCCTCTCTTGCCTCCTCGGGAGAACGGATGGTGATGATTTCGGCCAGCTCCTTGTGCTTGGGCGGGAAGAAGATCGTCCTTCCCCCTCTCCCGGGACGTGCGGCCGCCCCGGCGCGCTGAGCGGCCCTGTCACGGAGACGAGCGAGCTTTTGCGAAGCGCGCTCCACGTACCTCCGGTACGTTTGCGCGACTCGCATCATCTCCTTTTTTTCCTTGTCGCTGAGCGGTCGCGCCCTTCGTTTCGCCAGGGCTTCGGCCCGGTTCGCAGCGCCGGTAGCTGTCCGGATCGCCCTCCTCAACCGGCTCTCGTCATCATCGGCCCATTCGTTGAGGACGTTGACAGAGTGCCTGGCCTCCTCCGGGGACCGGATGGAGATGACGTCAGACAGGCTCTCAGACTTGAAGCCAGAAGACTTGGGTCGCTCGGCCATGTCGGGCCCTCCTTCGAAAGCGTCCGTCGTGGACCCGTCGGCCGCCATGCATTCGTCGTGCTTGCCGACCAGCCGGCACGAACCGCTGAAGGCAACAATGTAGTGCGCCGTTCTGCCGCCAGCCACGCTCGCGGGGCGGTAAGCAGCCGGCCGGAGCTGGTCGTACAGCCGCACCCTGACGGGGCCGCCCGGTACTACCGGTGATCAGCGAGGTGCTGCAGTCTCGCTCAGCCGTGCCGCGTGCATACGGGCCGGAGGACGAGTACCGCGTCACGGTGCCCTTCCTGAAGGAGGCGCTCGATCGCAAGGAGCGCGCGTTCTACATCGTCGATCCCGAGGTGCAGGCCGATACCGTCCGGCGGTTCCGGGAGGCCGGCGTCGAGGCGAAGGAGAGCTCGGACGTCCGCGACTGCGAGATCTGCACCTGGAGGGACACCTATCTGCGCGGGGGACGGTTCCAAGGGGCCGCCATGCTCGCCTTGATCGAGGACATCCTGACGAGCGGCAGACCGCGCTTCGGACTGACGCGGGTGATCGGGCACGTCGAATGGGCACCCGACGATCCGGAGAGCACCAACGATCTGCTCGAATACGATGATCGGGGGCATGCTGCACGAAAACCCGTTCTTCGTCCCGCCCGCCGAGTTCCTGCGGGAGATCCGCGAGCGCTCCGGCGCCGCGAGCGCCTGACCCGGAGCCGTCGATTTCCTGCGTCGCGGGCGGCCGTTCCTCTGCTACTTTCGCCAAATGAAGCAGAGGTCCGGTCGCAGCGGGACCGGCGCGAGCGCGCCGGCGGACGGGAGGGCCCGCGATCCGCTGGCGGTGCACCGCCAGCATCCCGCGGCGCCCTCGGGCGCGGCCAGGTCGCCCGCGCGCGGCCTGCTCTTCGCCCTGTTCACCGCCTCCGGGTTCGCCGGGCTCATCTACGAATCCATCTGGACGCATTACCTGAAGCTGTTCCTGGGGCACGCCGCGTACGCGCAGACGCTGGTGCTCGCCATCTTCATGGGCGGGATGGCCCTGGGGTCGTGGCTCTCCAGCCGGTGGTCGCCGCGGTGGCGGGACCTGCTCGCCGCGTACGCCGCAACCGAGGCAGCCATTGGCCTCCTCGGCCTCGTGTTCCACGAGGCGTTCACGGCGGCGACCGGGCTCGCCTTCGAGGCCGTCCTCCCGCGCCTGGCCGGATCGCCGGCGGCGATCGCCGCCTTCAAGTGGGGCCTCTCCACCGCGCTCATCCTGCCGCAGTCCGTCCTGCTAGGGATGACGTTCCCTCTGATGACGGCGGGCGTGCTGCGCGCCTTCCCCGACCGGCCGGGCCGCTCGCTGGCCATGCTCTACTTCACGAACAGCCTCGGCGCGGCGGCCGGGGTGCTGGTCAGCGGATTCGTGCTCGTCGGGGCGGTCGGCCTCCCCGGCACGATCCGCATCGCCGGCCTGATCAACCTGGCCGTCGCCGCCGCGGTGCTGCCGCTCGCCCGCCGCCACGCGCAGCCCGCCGCGCAGGCCCCGCAGGTCGAGCCGAGGCGCGACGCGGTCCTGCTCGCGTTCCTCGGCGTCGCGCTCGTCACCGGCGCGTCCTCCTTCATCTACGAGGTGGCCTGGATCCGGATGCTTTCGCTGGTCCTCGGCTCCTCGACGCACTCCTTCGAGTTGATGCTCAGCGCGTTCATCCTCGGCCTCGCCTTGGGCGGGCTCTGGATCCAGCGGCGCATCGACCGGCTGGGAAGCTCCGTGCGCGCGCTCGCCGTCCTGCAGGTCGCGATGGGCGTCGCCGCTCTCGCCACCCTGTTCGCCTACGGCAGCACCTTCGAGGGGATGCGGTGGCTCCTCGTCCACCTGCCGCGCACCGAGCGCGGCTATGCGCTCTTCAACCTGGCGAGCAACGGGCTCGCTCTCGCCATCATGCTGCCCGCCACCTTCTGCGCGGGAACGACGCTGCCGCTGATCACCTTCCACCTGCTCCGGCGCGGCCACGGCGAGGCGAGCATCGGCTCGGTCTACGCTGCCAACACCGTCGGCGCAATCGCGGGGGTGTTCTTCGCCATCCACGTCGGCCTGCCCTTCCTGGGACTCAAGCACCTGCTCACCCTGGGCGGGGCGCTCGACATCGCGCTGGGAGCGGTGCTGCTGTTGACCGCGTCCGCTGCGTACACCACGCGCCGGCTGCCCCTCGCGTTGACCGCCGCGGGAGCGCTGGCGGTCGTGCTCACCCTCGCGCTCGCGCGCCTCGACCCGCGGAAGATGGCGTCGGGCGTCTACCGCCATGCGAGGATCCTCTCGACCGGTGACGAGGTGTTCTTCCACCGCGACGGAAAGACCGCGACGGTCAGCGTCACCGGCGATCCCGGGAAGCACACGCTCAGCATCCGCACCAACGGGAAGACCGACGCAGAGCTGTCGATGGGGATGGACCAGCCGCCGGGTCCCGACGAGCCGACGATGATCCTGATGAGCGCCGTGGCCATGGCGCTGCATCCCGAGGGGCGGACGGTGGCGTGCATCGGGTTCGGCTCGGGCCTCAGCACCCAGACCCTGCTCGGCAATCCGCGCCTGTCGCGCGTCGAGACGGTGGAGATCGAGCCGCAGATGGTCGAGGCCGCCAAGCATTTCCGGCCGCGCAACGAGCTGGCTTACGTCGATCCTCGTTCCCGCATCGTGATCGACGACGCGAAGACGTTCTTCTCCACCCGGCAGGAGAAGTACGACCTGATCCTCTCCGAGCCGTCGAACCCTTGGGTCAGCGGCGTGGCCGGGCTCTTCTCGGACGAGTTCTACCAGCTGGTGCGCCGCCACCTCGCCCCGGGCGGCGTCTTCGTCCAGTGGATCCAACTCTACGAGATCGACGTGCCGCTGGTGGTCTCGGTGCTCAAGGCGCTGGAGGCGAACTTCGGCGACTACGTCGCGTACGCGGCCAACGACGGGGACCTGCTCATCGCGGCCCGGGAGTCCGGCCGGTTCGGTTCGCCGGACGCGTCGGCGCTGATGGCGCCGGCCGTCGCCGAGGCCTTGGAGCGCGTCGGCGTGCGCAACCTGCAGGACCTCGAGGTACGTCGGGTGGGGACGCGCTCGTCCTGGGACGGGCTGACCAGCGCCATCGGCATGCCGATGAACTCGGACTACGCACCCGTGCTCGATCAGAACGCCGTCCGGGCGCGGTTCCTCCTGTCCGACGCGAAGCCGCTGCCGGTCTTCCAGAAGCGGTTATTCCCCACCGTCGAGATGCTCTCCGGTATCCGCATGCCCGGGTCGGTCACCTCGGCATCCCCGTCGCCGTTCTTCGAGGGCAGCCGGCGCGCGGTGGAAGCCATGTGGCTCCGGGACGTCTTCCTGCGTCGGACCTCGTTCGCCGAGCAGTTCGTCGAGTCGCTCGAGCTGCACGATCATGCCCGCGCCGTCTCGGACTGGATGAGCGACTGCGGGCGGCGGCCGGTACCGCTCACCAGCCTGGTGCGCGTCGTCCAGGCGATGGTCGCGGACTTGACGCCGGGCGACCTGGACGCGGTCTGGTGGGCCCTCTCGTCCACCGGCTGCCCGCGGCGCTTCTCGGCGCAGGATCGCGACTGGATCGCGCTCCTCCAGGCCATCGGGCGCAGGGACGGCGCGCGCATGGCCGCGGCGGCGCGCCAGCTCCTCGCCGCGGAGCCGGACCTGGGAGCGCCCTCGAAGCGCTACCTCGTCGCTGCCGGCATGCTGGGGTCCATCGCCGAAGGCAGGCCGGCGGACGCGCGCGAGCTGTGGGCGCGCCACCAAGGTTCCCTCGGGCCGGACGAGGACTTGCTGCTCCGCGTGCTGGTCGCGCGCAGCGGCCGCGCGCAGCAGCCGAAATAACCCCCGATTCGCCTGTCACCCCGATGCTGGCGGCGGTCTGTCCCCGGAGGCGGACATCGCGCAGGCGCGAGCCTCAGGCGGTCACCTTGGCGGCGAGCACGTCCACTTGCTCGATCCGCGGCGGCTCCGCGAGCAGCTCGGAAGCCTTGGCCATCAGCGCGGCGGCGATCTGGCCCGAGAGGTGCGCCTTGCGCGCAGCATCGTCGGGGAACGCGTCGAAGATGCCAAACTCGCGGGGGCCCAGGCGCAGGGCGAACCACACCGGCGTGCGCGTCTCCGCCTGCGCGGCCGGCAGCGCGCCTTCGAGGAACCTCGCGACTTCGCTTTCCTTTCCCGATTTCGCCAGCAAGCGGACGAGCAGCGCGACCCGGACCATGACGCGACCTCCTTCGGCGAGCTTAGCCTCAGGTTCGATCGCCCGGGCGTCGAATCGGATTCGGGCCTTCTTCCGAACCGGGGCGCGCTACGCGAGGCCGCTGGCCGCCTGCCGTGGCGATCCGGGGACAGATTCGTCCCGGCGCCAATGCTCCTCCCACCGCACCAAGGCGCGCTCCTCGACCACGACGGCGGCCCAGGCCATGTCGTCATACCGGGAGCGCCAGGCCAGCAGTGCTTGCTCGAGCTTCGCGCAGATCTCACTGACGGCGTCGAACCCGAACGAGCCGGCGGTCCCCGCCACCTCGTGCACGTGCCGGCGCGTCTCCGCGAAGAGCACGGGATCGCGCGCCCGCCGGCGGACTTGCGCAAGGCCCAGGTGGATCTCCTTCAGCCGTCCGGGAATGCTTGCCGTATACGCGATGCGCATCGCCTCGAGCTCATCCAGATCGGCGGCGGACAGGGCGCCCAGCGAGGAATTGCCGAGCACTTTCTGCACTTCCCCGAGGATCTGTTCGGCCGTGGCCGGCTTGCGCAGAAAGCCAGCCGGCTTGACGTCGGCGTGCAGCTGGCGCGCATCCCGGATTCCCTTCCAGAATGCCGAGACGAAGATGAACGGCGCTCCCAGCGTCTTGCGGCGCTCGCCGACCCAACGAGACCCGTCCGCATCGGGGAGCAGCCCGTCGACCAGCACGAGGTCGGCGCGCTCGCGTGCCAGGACCGCCTCGGCATCGCGCGCGCTGCCCGCCTCCAGGACCTGGTGCCCGGCCGGGCGCAGGGCCACGGCGACGAGATGGCGAAAGTTCCGATCGTCATCGATCACCAGGATCCTGGCCATGCGGATGCCCCCTGCGGATTCATCGGCAGCCGCTCCCCCGGCTTGAGCGCACGCGGCCCGCGGCGGCCGTCGTTTTCGGCCTGCCGATGCCGCGGTGCGCGGCCTCGACGGTCCCCCTCGGCCGGCGGGGGGAGATTTCGCGACCTTCGCGCCGGCTGGCGTACACTGTCTCCCGTGCATGGGCGAGACCAGCTGAACCTCGACCAGGCCATCGCGCGCACCGCGCCCGCAGGCACGCTGGTCCGCCACGAGGCCGTTTCCGTCTTCCTCGAGGTGCTGCGCCTCGCCGCCGAGTCGCAGGCCGCGCCGGACGCCGCGACGACCCTGCTGGAGGAGGACGGCACCCTCACCTTGGCGGAGGCGCCCGCGACCCAGGTCCGCGATGCCGCCGAGCCCATCCGGGCCGCCTGCCGGCTGGCGACCCGGCTGTTCGGTGCGGCGAAGCTCGAGCCGCCGCTGGCGCTGGCGGGGGCCGCCGAGACCGCGCCGGAAAGGTTCCCCACCCTGAGGCACCTGCGCGACGCGTTCGAGCTGGAGCTGCTGCTGTCCGGGACCCCGGCGCCGACGGAGGTCGAGCGCAGGATGGCGATCGCCGCGCTGATGGCCAAGGCGCGGCAGCTCCGCGGAACGAGCGCCGGTCCTGCCGTGCGCCGCGCGCAGCCGGTGCCGGCCGCGCTGGATCCCTCGACGCAGGTCACCGACCCCCCGGTGCGGGCGGCGCGGCGTCGGCCGCCCCGGTGGGTGCCGCTCGTCGCCGCGGCAGGGCTGGGGCTCGCCACGGGAATCCTCCTGGACCGCGATCGGTCCGCGCCGCCGGCCGCCGCGGCGGTCGCCTCGTCCACTGCCCTCACGGCGGAGATCGCGCTGCCGCCCCCGGAGGTGCGCCCGCCGGCGGTCGCTGATTCTCGAGTTCCCGCGCGCGAGCGCGTCGCCCCGGCGGCAGCAGCGCCGTCTCCGGAGGCCGTTCCCCGGCCGTTGCGGAAGCTGCGCAAGCGGGCCGCGTCCGTCGCGGATCCGGGATCGTCGGCGCGCGCCAAGCTGCAGCTCGGCGACGAGGCGCTCAAGCAGGGCCGGTTCTTCGAAGCGCTGATGGCCTTCCGGGAGGCGCTGGACCAGGATCCGCCGGTGCCCGCCGCCGCGCGGCGGCTCGGAGACGCGTACCGGACACACCAGGACACGGACCTGGCGGTCGCCGCGTACGAGCGCTACCTGGAGCTGGAGCCTTCTGCTTCGGACGCCGACGAAGTGCGCGCTGCCGTCGCGCAGCTGCGCTCCTCCACCCCGCTCGCGCGGTGAGGCAGAAAGCCATTTTGTTTTGTTGCGTACGCTCGATCCGCCGGGGTAGGGTGATCTGTGGTGGCGGCGCACCTCCCGAATAGACAGGCTCGCCCGACCCTCCCTCTAGAATTGCCGTCTCCGCGCGCCGCCGGCGCCGGGATCCTCTACCTGTGGTTCCCCGATCCGGGCCTGCGCGCCAGCGCGGTGCGGGTGCTGCGGGGGGGGCGCCGCAAGCTCGAGCTGTCGGCCTCCTGCGTGCGCGTCGCCCTGCGCAAGGGCGAGCTGGACGGCTGCCTGCTCGAGTTGGGCGCCGGGATGACCCCGCCCGGCACGCGCCGCGCGCGGGCGCTGTTCGTCTCCGGTCAGGAAATACCTTGCCTGGACGACTTCGGCCGGATCGCCTCGTTGCACCAGCTGCACGTCCTGGCGCAGACCGGCTGGCTCCTCGACCAGCTCGAGCACGGGCGCATCACCAGCCACTTCCATCCCATCGTGCACGTCGGAGATACCTCGCGCATCTTCGCGCACGAGGCGCTCCTGCGCGGCTTGGGGCCCGACGGCGAGCCCCTGGAGCCGCTCTCCATCCTGCAGCTCGCGCGCGAGGCGGGGCTGCTGGCTCAGCTGGACCTCGCCGCCTGCAGGTCCGCCATCCGCGAGGCGGCGCTGCTCGACGCGAACGTCACCGTGTTCATCAACTTCTCGCCGGGGATGATGGAGGACGCGGAGAGCTGCCTGCGCGCCACGGTCACCGCCATCGACGCCGCGGGGCTAAAGCACGACCGCTTCGTCTTCGAGGTGATCGAGGCCGACCGCATCGAGGACGCCGCGCAGCTCAAGCGCGTGCTCGACAGCTACCGCCGGGACGGCTTCCGCGTGGCCCTCGACGATCTGGGCGCCGGATGGTCCACGCTCACGCTGGTGCACAGGCTGCGCCCGGACTTCATCAAGCTCGACCGCGAGCTGATCCGCCAGGTGCACCGCGATCCGGTCAAGGACCTCATCGCCAGCAAGCTGCTGGAGATCGGCCGCGGCCTGGGCATCCAGACCATCGTCGAAGGAGTGGAGCACCGCGCCGAGTTGCAGTGGGCGCGGGCGCGCGGCGCCGACTTCGTGCAAGGGTTCCTCATCGCGCGGCCCGCGCCCGTCCCCGGCCGTCACCCTCCGGGATGAGCATGCACCGGCTCCTGCGCCGCCAGCTCGACGCGCACTTCGGCTCGAAAGGCGAAGCGCCGCCGCGGATGGACAAGCTCCTGCGCGAGATCGACGCGGAATACCGCCGCGCCGACCAGGATCGCGAGGCGCTGCAGCGATCGCTGGCGCTCCTCGCCGACCTGGCGCAGCGGCAGTCGGTCCGGACGGAGGCCGGGAGGGCCTCAGGTCCGCGGCCCGCCTTCTCGAAGTCGATGCACCGGCTGTTCGAGCAGGCCCCTTTCGGCGTGGTGGTCTGCGACACCTCGCTTCAGATCACCTCCTGGAACGCCGGCGCCGAGCGGCTGTCCGGATTTTCCTCTGCGCAGGCTGTCGGCCGCGACATCGCCGCCCTGTTGTTGCCGGAGGCGGACCGGGCGGCGGCGCGCGACGAGCTGCGCGAGATGATCGCGCGGGGGGACCCGCAGCGCTGGCTCCGCTCGGGCATCACGCGCGCGGGCGAGGAGTGGACCTGGGAGTGGACCCTGGTGCCGCTGCGCGATCGGCGCGGCACGGTCGCGGGGCTCGCGGGCCTGGTGCAGGAACCGGTGGCGGGACGCGACCGGTTCGCCCTGGCGCTCGAGGCATCGGGCGACGGGGCGTGGGACTGGGACCTGCGCACCAAGCGGGTGTGGGTCTCGGACTCCTGGCGCGCCATCGCCGGAGTGGCGCAGTTGGGCGACGAGCCTTCCGCGTGGATCGATCGGATCCACCCGGCCGACCGCGAGCACTTCGACTCGGCCTTCGCGGCCCACGTGGAGGGCCGCAGCGAGCGGTTCGAGAACGAGCACCGGCTGCTCCACCGCGACGGCTCGTGGAGGTGGGTGCTCGCCCGCGGCGCGGTGGTCAAGGACCGCGCCGGCAAGCCGATCCGGGTGGCCGGCTCGCTGATGGACGTCACGCAGCGCAAGGCGGTCGCCGACCGCATGCTGCACGACGCGCTCCACGACCCCCTCACCCGGCTACCCAACCGGGCCCTGTTCCTCGACCTGGTCAAGCGCGCCTTCTCGCGGGCGCGCCGGCGCGAAGGGTATCGCTTCGCGGTGCTGTTCCTCGACCTGGACCGCTTCAAGGCCGTGAACGACGGACTGGGCCATGCCGCGGGCGACGAGCTACTGGTGCAGATGTCCGCGCGCCTGCATACCTGCCTGCGCGAGGGCGATACGCTCGCGCGGCAGGGAGGCGACGAGTTCACCATCCTGCTCGACGACGTGCGCGAGCCGAACGACGCGACGGTGGTCGCCGATCGGATCCACCAGGTCACGACCAAGCCGTTCGCCATCTCGGGCCACGAGGTGTTCGCCACCGCCAGCATCGGGATCGCGCTCTCCGCGCCCACCTACACCCGCCCCGAGGACCTGCTCCTCGACGCGGACACCGCCATGTACCGCGCCAAGGCGCAGGGCCGCGCGCGCACCGTGCTGTTCGACGCCACCATGCGCGAGCGCGCGCCGCAGCTCCTCGACCTGGAGGCCGACCTGCGGCGTGCGCTGGTGCGCGAGGAGTTCCGGGTCCACTACCTGCCCATCGTCGAGGTCGCGACGGGCCGCATCCAGGGGCTCGAGGCGCTCATCCGCTGGGCCCACCCGAAGCGCGGGCTGGTCTCGCCCGAGCACTTCGTGCCGTTCGCCGAGGAGACGGGGCTGATCGTCCCGATCGGGCGCTGGCTACTCGACCAGGCGGGGCAGCAGTTCCAGGAATGCCGCCGCGTCGCGCGCGCCAGTTCGCTCACGCTGAACGTGAACCTGTCCTCCAAGCAGCTCCTGCAGAACGACCTGCTCGAGCACATCGACAAGGTGCTGGAGACGAACGATCTGCAGCCGCGCGAGCTGGTGCTGGAGCTGACCGAGAGCACCTTCCAATTCAACGACCAGGCCGCGGCGCGGCTCGCGCAGCTCCGCGCGCGCGGCGTGCGGCTCTACATGGACGATTTCGGGACTGGTTATTCGTCGCTGAACGCGCTGTACCGGTTCCAGCTCGACTCGCTGAAGATCGACAGGTCGCTCTTCAGCGGCGGGTCGCCGCGGGGCCAGGCGCCCGAGCTGGTGCGCACCATCGTGTCGCTCGCGCGCGAGCTGGGCAAGGACGTGGTGGCCGAGGGCGTGGAGACCGCCGAGCAGTTCAGCTTCCTGCGCGAGGTGGGCTGCGGCGCCGCCCAGGGATTCTTCTTCTCGCCCCCGGTGGACGGGGCGATGGCCCGCGCGCTGCTCGAGCGCGGCGCGAGCTGGTGAGAGCCGGAGCGCCGACTACGAGGCCCGCGCTGGAAAAGCGTAGGGCCGCCCTATCGGCGGCGACTAAGGTTAAAGGCCCGCCACGACCCGCCAGGGTGCCGCAGGCGCGGCCGGCGCGAGCCGATCCGCGAAGTCCGCCAGGGCTGCGTCGGCGCCGGCGACCGCGGCCCACGCGGTCGCGCCGCGGCCCCGCCAGGCGAGCAGCGCCTGCTCCAGCCGCGTGCCGATCTCGCTCAGCTCCTCCAGACCGAACGATCCCGCCGACCCGGCCAGGTCCTGCACCGAGTTGCGGGTCTCGGCGAACAGGCCGGTGTCGTGCGGCCGCTGCCGCAGCTGCTCCAGCGCCCACCGGATCTGCGCCAGCCGATCGGGCAGGCCCGAAGTGAATTCGACCCGGGCGCCGTAGCGCTCCTTCGACATGCGCTGCCTCCCACCGACGGGGATCGGCGCGTTCGCGCGGATCTTGATGTGCGCGCATGGGAGACCCGCTGCTCGCATCAGCGCGCGCTGCGGGCGGGGGCGCGATCGACGCCGGCCCGGGCCTCCCGGCGCCAGGAGCGGAACAGGCGCTCCGGACGGATCGCGTCGAGAATGGCGTGCATTGGCGATGCGCCCGGCGGGACGCGGCGGAACAGCAGGCTGGTGCGATCCGAGACGTTCCCGGAGTTGGCTGCGGCGAAGAACGAGACGAAGGCAGTTCCGTCCCAGCCCAGCCCCTGGTAATCGCCCAGGAAGTATCCCAGCGCGAACGGCGCGGTCTGGAGGTCGAACGGACCGGCGAGCGCCGTCTCCTGCCAGGACGCGCCGCCGTCGCCGGAGATCGCCAGCCACGAGCTGGCCAGGAAGCGCGATGCGTCGGCCGGGTCGTCGGCCCGGAAGTCGTAGTAGGCGACGCCGAGCTTCCCCCCGCCCACCGCGATGGCGGGAGTGAATGCGGCCGCCGCCGGCGCGCCGTTCACCTGCACCGGCAGAGACCAGCTCCGGCCGCCGTCGGAGGATGTGGCGAGCGCGATCCCGTTGCGGGCGCCGCCGCTGAAGCGCGAGTCCTCCCACACCACGTACGCCGCGCCCGTCGAATCGTCGACCGCGATGGAGGGCAGCGCTCCGCCCGTCCTCACCATCCGCTGCGTCTTCGGATCGACGACGGTGACGTTCTGCACGGTGCTGATGGTGACCGGCGGATCCGGCCAGGTGAGGCCCTTGTCCGCCGAGCGGAGCACCGCGACCGAGGCGCGCGTGGCGGCCGTGCTGAGGCCGGTGAAGACGAGCATCGCGTTCAGCAAGGTGCCGTCGGGGAGCACGGCGATGACGTTGCCGAGAGTCTGCGCGTCGACCCCTGGATCGAAGATGCTCCTGGCGGGCTCCCACGTCGCGCCACCGTCGGTGGTGCGCGCGAACCACATCGGGCCGTGCGCCAAGGGCGAGTTGGACGTCAGCTGATCGGTGAGCCTGTCCCACACCGCGTAGACGAGAGACGCGCTCTGCGGGTCGGCGGTGATCGAGCCCTTGTCCAGCGCGAACGACGGGTCTGTGTCGCCCTGGAGCTGCTGCGGGGCGCTCCAGCTCCGGCCGCCGTCGCTGGAGCGGCTGGCCAGGATGGCGCGGTTGCCGCCGCCGAGGCTCATGTCGAAGGTCAGCGCCAGCTGGTGCGCCGTCCCGTCGGGCCCGATGGTGACCCAGGGGTCGCTCGCGCGCTCGTAATCGCCGCCGTTCACCGTGTTGCCCCCGGTGCAGTGCGAGAAGGGCGCCGAGGCCGTCGCCCAGGTCTGGCCCGCGTCGAAGGAGATGCCGGTGAGCAGGCCGCCTGCGCCGCCGTTGGAATAGCGGTCCTGCTGCCAGACGCCGATGAGATGGGCCGGGTCGACGGGATCGATGGCGAGGAATGGCTCGACCTCGGTGTGCCCATACAGCGTGCCGCCTTGCAGCGGCCCCTGGCATGCGGCCGGGAACGATCCGCCGGACACGCGCGTCGGAAGCGTGCTCACCTCGGGATCGCAAGACGACATCAGCGAGATGGCGGCGAGCAGCGCCGAGCGCCGGAGCGTTCGCGAGGCTTGCGGCGCCTGCATTCCCGTGGCTGTAGCAACGATCGCGCAGCGGGTCCACCCGCGCCGCTCGGAAGCGCTACTGCGGGAGCGCCAGCCGCAGGTTGAAGGTGTAATAGACGTCCACCGGCTTCCCATGCGTCGTGGCTGGGTGGTAGCGCCGGCTCTCCAGGGCGTCGACCACGGACGCGTTCATGAAGGGCAGGCCCTTCAGCACGCGGCAGTTGCGCACCGATCCGTCGTGCGCGATCACGCATCGGACGGTCATCTGCCCCTGCACGCCCCGCTGGACCGCTTCCTGCGTGAACTCGGGTTCGGGCCCGGAGATCATCGCTGGGCCGACCATCGTGGCTTCGTCGAACTCGACGGCGACGGGAGCCGGAGGAGGCGGCGCGGGGCGCGGCTCCGGCATCAGCTGCAAGCGGACCTTGATGCGGCGCCCGCGCACGACCAGTCCTTCCGGAGCGAAGGGCAGGAAGCCGTCGTGCTGCACCGCGAGCGCATAGGTGCCCGGCGGCAGCATGGTCATCTCGAATGCGCCCGCGTCGTCCGTCACCGCGATCTGCTCGCCCATCAGCGCGGGGCTGCGCGCAGTGATCAGCGCTCCCGCCAAGGGGGCCTGCGTGGTCGCGTCCAGCACCACGCCCGAGATGATCCCGCTGGGCTGCGCTCCGGCGCCCACGGCGAGCGCCAGGACCGCGATGCCCAGCGCGCGGGCGGCGCGGCGGCCCCAGCGAGCCTCGGTGAGCGGGTTTCCCACGGTTCAATGCTGCAGGACGGCGTCCGCCGCGATCAAGAAAACCGTCCGTCAGGAACGGCGCGCAGGGCGGGGGGAGTGTACGTTTTGCAAGACGGAGGTAGGATGCGCCTCCCTCAGTCGAGAGGAGGTCCACAGATGGGCCAGACGCGAAGGAACTTCCTGAAGCTGGCCGGCGCGGCCGGGCTCGGCGCCGCCGCCGCACCGCGTGCTCTCCAGGCCGGGCAGAAGGCGCGAACCGTGGCGGCGCGCGGGGACGGCAACATGGGACCCAAGGAGCTGCCGAAGAACATGACCTTCTGCACGCTCCGACGCGACGGCCGCTACGTGCTCGGCGTCCGCACCGCGCGCGGGGTGCTCGACGTGGAGAAGGCGAGCAAGGCGCTGCGCCGCCCGGCGCCGTCGACCATGGACGAACTGCTGCAGGGAACCGACGTGCAGGCCCTGAAGGCGCTGGTGGACGCGGCGGTGGCGAACGGCGCGGCCAAGGCCGCCTTCGTCCCGGAGGAGCAGGCGCCCTTCGGGCCGGTGGTCACCAATCCCGAGAAGATCATGATGCTCGGGTACAACTACAAGAAGCACGTCATCGAGACGAAGCGCCCGATGCCCGACTCCCCGGTGCTCTTCAACAAGTACAACAACGCGCTCAACTGGCACGGCGGAGTCATCAACCTTCCCCAGAAGGTGGCGAAGAAGTTCGACTACGAGGTCGAGCTGGTGGTGGTGATGGGGAAGACGGCGCGCGACGTGCCCAAGGAGAAGGCGCTCGACTACGTGTTCGGCTACACGGTCGGGAACGACTTCTCCGCCCGCGACCTGCAGTTCAAGACGCCGCAGTTGATGCTGGGAAAGACGTCGGACGGGTTCGGACCGATCGGGCCCTGGCTGGTCACCGCGGACCAGATCCCCAACGTGCAGAAGCTCGGCCTGCAGACGCGCGTCAACGGCGAGATCCGGCAGAACTCCAACACCGACGACATGATCTTCGACGTCGCCACCATCATCAGCTACACCTCGCAGGTCTGGACGCTGAAGCCGGGCGACATCTTCTTCACCGGGACGCCGGAGGGCGTGATCCTCGGCAAGCCGGAGGCCGAGCAGGTCTGGCTCAAGCCGGGTGACGTGGTGGTCACCAGCATCGAGAAGCTGGGAGATCTGCGCATTACGCTGGCGCCGCAGCAACAGGCTTAGCGGTCCTTGGACGCGGGTGCCGGAACCTGGTGGGTCCGGCACCCGGTGCAATCCCCGGCGAAGTGCGGTAGGCACCCCGGCATGAGCGCAGAAGCCAGGTTCGCGTGGGACGATCCACTCCGGATCGACGACCAGCTCTCCGACGACGAAAGACGCATCCGCGACCTGGCGCGCGACTACGCCCAGGAGAAGCTCATGCCGCGGATCCTCGAGGCGAATCGCCACGAACGATTCGACCGCGAGATCCTGCGCGAGATGGGCGAGCTGGGTTTCTTGGGCTCGACGCTGCAGGGGTACGGCTGCGCGGGCGTGAACTACGTCTCGTACGGGCTCGTTGCACGCGAGATCGAGCGGGTGGACAGCGGGTACCGGTCGGCGATGAGCGTGCAGTCGAGCCTGGTGATGTACCCGATCCAGGCCTACGGCACGGAGGAGCAGCGCCAGCGGTTCCTGCCGCCGCTCGCGACGGGCGAGCTGGTCGGCTGCTTCGGCCTGACCGAGCCGAACCACGGCTCGGACCCGGGCAGCATGGAAGCTCGCGCGCGCAAGGACCGCGGCGGTTACGTGCTGCGCGGCGAGAAGACGTGGATCACCAACTCGCCGATCGCCGACGTGGCGGTAGTGTGGGCCAAGGACGACTCGGGCGAGATCCGCGGGTTCCTGCTCGAGCGGGGGATGCAAGGCCTGTCGATGCCGCCCCTCCACGGGAAGTTCAGCCTGCGCGCCTCCAGCACCGGGCGCATCGTGATGGACGAGGTGCGCGTGCCGGAGGCAAATCTATTGGTGGGCGCCTCGGGGCTGAAGGGGCCGTTCGGCTGCTTGAACCGCGCACGCTATGGCATCTGCTGGGGCGCTCTCGGCGCGGCCGAATTCTGCTGGCACCGCGCGCGCCAGTACGTGCTCGACCGCAAGCAGTTCGGCAAACCGCTCGCCGCGACCCAGCTCATCCAGCTGAAGCTGGCGGACATGCAGACCGAGATCGCCCTGGGGCTGCAATCGGTGCTGCGCCTGGGGCGGCTGATGGACGAGGAGAAGGCCGCGCCCGAGATGATCTCGCTCTTGAAGCGGAACAACTGCGGCAAGGCGCTGCAGATCGCGCGGGTCGCGCGCGACATGCACGGCGCGAACGGCGTGTCGGACGAGTACCACGTCATCCGCCACTGCATGAACCTCGAGGCGGTGAACACGTACGAGGGGACGCACGACGTGCACGCCCTCATCCTGGGGCGCGCGCAGACGGGAATCGCCGCTTTCTAGAGGGTCGCATGCACGAGCAGCGCGCACGCAGCATCCATGGGCTCCTGGTCCTGACCGCCTGGGCCGACGGCCACATCGTCGCTCCCGAGCTGTTGGTGGAACACGCCATCCTCGCCGAGGTGCCGGAGCTCGCCGCGCTCTACGACAAGCGCGGCCTGGCCGACGCGGCCAAGCGCGCGCTGGACGAGCTGGGGCTCGATGCCGCGGTGGCGCAAATCGCCGAACCGCTCCGGACGCGGGAGGACCAGGAGCTGGCGTTCCTCTGCTGCGTGCGCATCCTGGAGGCGGACGGCGTGATCGCGCCGGAGGAGTTCCGCGTGCTCCGCATCCTGCGCCGCCTGTTCGGCTTCACGCAGGACGACGTGAACCGGCTCTTCTCACGGTGAGGGCACCGCGACCGGCGGGTGCTCGGGCTTCGCGCGCCGGCGCGTCGCCCACGCCCGGAACTGTTCCATGTACGTGTAGGTCACGGGCGTGACGAACAGCGTGAGCATCTGGGAGAAGAGGAGGCCGCCGACCACGGCCAGGCCCAGCGGCCGCCGCGACTCGGCGCCCGCGCCGTAGCCCATCGCGATCGGCAGCGTGCCGACCAGCGCGGCCATGGTGGTCATCATGATGGGGCGGAACCGCACCACGCAGGCTTCGTAGATCGCCTCGGTCGCGGTCTTCCCCGCGCGCTGCGCCTCGATGGCGAAGTCGACCATCATGATGCCGTTCTTCTTCACCAGGCCGACCAGCATGATGATGCCAACGAACGCGTAGATGGACAGCTCGACGCGGAACAGGAGCAGCGTGACCAGCGCGCCGAATCCGGCCAGCGGCAGCGCCGACAAGATGGTGATCGGGTGGATGAAGCTCTCGTAGAGGATCCCGAGCACCAGGTAGATGACCAGGATGGCCATGAGCAGCAGCACGCCCAGGCCCTGCTGCGAGGACTGGAACGCCTGCGCCGTCCCCTGGAAGCTGGTGCTCACCGTCGCGGGCAGCGTCTGGCGCGCGAGCCGGTTCACCGCGTTGACCGCGTCGCCCAGCGACACGCCCGGCTTCAGGTTGAAGGAGATGTTGACCGCCGGCAGCTGCCCCAGGTGGTTCACGGAGAGCGGCCCCACCGTGCTCTTGAGCGTCGCCACCGAGCTGAGCGGCACCAGCTGACCCGTCGAGGAGCGGATGTAGAGCATGGCCATGGCGGCGGGATCGCCCTGGAACTCGGGCTTCAGCTCGAGGATGACCTGGTACTCGTTGTTCGGCGCGTAGATGGTCGAAACCTGCCGCGAGCCGTACGCGCTGTAGAGCGCGTCCTCGATCCCCTGCGGCGTGATGCCCTGCGCCGCCGCCTTGTCCCGATCGATGTCCACGTTGACCTGCGGGTTGCGGATGAGCAGGTCGCTGGTCACGTCCTGCAGGCCCGGGAGCTGCCGCATGCGCGCCTCCATCTCCGGGGCGACGCGGTACAACTCCTTCGTGTCGGCGTCCTGCAAGGTGAACTGGTAGAGGCTCTTGGTGAGGGTGCCGCCGATGCGGATCGGCTGCAGGGGCTGCAGGAAGGTGTTCATGCCGATCACTTCACGCATGAGCGTGGGCCGCAGCTCCTGCACGATCTGGTCGGCCGACAGGTTGCGCTGGTTGCGCGGCTTGAGCCGGATGAAGATGAACCCCTGGTTGCCGCCAGCGCCGCCACGCGATCCCGCGCTGGAGAAGAACGAATCGACGTTGGGATCCTGCTTGACCACCCGGTTCACCTGGAGCTGGTGCTCGACCAGAGAGCGGAAGGAGATTCCCTCGCGCGCCTCGGTGATGCCGAAGATGCCGCCCATGTCCTCGCTGGGCATGAACCCCTTCGGCACGATCATGAAGAGCGGGATCATCGCCAGGAAGACGATCAGCGAGAAGACCATCACCGTGCGCCGGTGCCCGAGCGACCACTTCAGGCCGTGCTCGTAGACGCCCAGCATGGCGTCGAACCAGCGCTCCAGGGTCAGGTACGCCTTCCCGTGCTGCTTGCTCTGGTGGCGCAGGAACCGGCTGCCCAGCATGGGCGTGAGCGTCAGCGAGACGAATCCGGAGACGAGGATCGCCGCGCCGATGGTGACGGCGAACTCGTGGAAGAGCCGGCCGACGATCCCGCCCATGAACAGCACCGGGATGAACACCGCGGCCAGCGAGATGGTCATCGACACGATGGTGAACGCGATCTCGCGCGAGCCGTTGTAGGCCGCCTCGAGGATCCCCTCGCCCATCTCCAGGTGCCGGACGATGTTCTCCAGCATGACGATGGCGTCGTCGACCACGAACCCGACCGAGAGGGTCAGCGCCATCAAGGACAGGTTGTCGAGGCTGTACCCGAGCAGGTACATGACCACGAAGGTGCCGACGATGGACATCGGCAGCGCCACGCTGGGGATCGCGGTCGCCGACACGTTGCGCAGGAAGAGGAAGATCACCAGCACGACCAGGAACAGCGTGAGCAGCAGGGTGAACTTCACGTCGTTCACCGACGCGCGGATCGAGTCCGAGCGGTCGAACATCACGTGCAGCGAGAGCGACGCCGGGAGCTGCTGGCCGATGACGGGCAAGAGCCTCTTCACGGCGTCGGCGACCGCCACCGTGTTCGTGCCAGGCTGCTTCTGGATCGCCAGCACCACCGCGCGCTCGTCGATGTACCAGGCGGCGGTCTTGTCGTTCTCGACGCTGTCCTGGGCCTGCGCCACCTCGGTCAGCCGCACCGGCCGGCCGTCGCGGAAGGCGACGATGATGTTCTGGTACCCCTTCGCGTCCTGCAGCTGGCCGTTGGCCTGCACCGTGTACGCCGTGTGCGGTCCCCACAGCGTGCCGGTGGGCAGGTTGACGTTGTTCGCCTGCACCGCGCTGGACAGCTCGTTGATGCCGATCTGCCGGGCCGCCAGCGCGCGCGGGTCCGCCTGGATGCGCACCGCGTACTTCTGCGAGCCGAACACCTGCACCTGCGCCACGCCGCTCACCGTCGAGATGCGCTGGGCGATGAACGTGGTGGCGTACTCGTCGATGGCGGAGAGCGGCAGCGTGGGCGAGGTGAGCGCGAGGTAGAGGATGGGCTGATCGGCCGGGTTGACCTTCTGGTAGGACGGCGGCGTCGGCATCTCCGGCGGGAGCTGCCGCTGCGCCTGCGCGATGGCGGCCTGCACGTCCTGCGCGGCGGCGTCGATGCTGCGCGACAGGTCGAACTGCAAGGTGATGGTGGTGGTGCCGAGCTGGTTGGTGGACGTCATCGAGTCCAGCCCGGCGATGGTGGTGAACTGCCGCTCGAGGGGAGTCGCCACTGCGCTGGCCATCGTCTCCGGCGACGCGCCGGGCAGCGATGCCCCGACCAGGATGGTGGGGAAGTCCACGTTGGGCAGGTCGGAGACGGGCAGCAGCCGGTAGGCCTGGATGCCGAAGAGCAGGATCCCGATCATGACCAGGGTGGTCATGACCGGCCGTTTGATGAAAGGCTCGGAGATGTTCATGTCCCGCTCCCCGCCGCCGCTCCGCCCTTCACCTGCACGCGCGCGCCGGGCGCGAGGCGGAGCTGTCCGTCGGTGACCACCACCTCGCCCGGCGCGAGGCCCTTCTCGATGACCGCCTGCCGCTCGTCCTGCATCGACACGGTGACCGGCCGCGACTCGACGGTGCCGTCCTGCTTCACCACGAACACGTACTGCCCTTGCTGACCGCGCTGCACCGCCTGGCTGGGGGCGACGGTGGCGTCGCGGATCTCGCCCAGCGTGACGGTCGCCATGGCGAACGAGCCGGGCCAGAGCGCCTCGTCCTTGTTCTCGAAAGTGGCCTTGAGCAGGATGGTGCCCGTCACGCTGTTCACCGCGTTGTCCACGAAGGTCAGCACGCCTTGCTCGGCCTCTCCGCGGATGGCGCCCGACTCCGGCACCTCGCCCGGCTTCTGATCGGAGAGCCGCGCCGCCACCGGAAGCTTTTCGCCTTCGCGGGCGCGGATCTGCGGCAGCACGCGCTCGGGCACGGCGAAGCTGACGTAGATGGGCTGCATCTGGTCGATGACCACCAGCGCGGCGTCGTTCGCCTTGACCACGTTGCCGGCGTGGACCAGCACGCTGCCTGTCTTTCCGGTGACCGGCGCGCGGATGGCGCAGTAGGCGAGGTTCAGCTTGGCCTGCTCGACGGCCGCCTCGTCGGCTTTCACCGTCGCCTGGAGCGACGCCGCGTCGGCGCGCGCGCTCTCCGCCTGCTGCTGCGTGACGTACTCCTTCTTTGCCAGCTCCTCGTAGCGGCGCGCGTTGGCCTCGGCATCGAGCATCTTGGCCTTGTCGCGCTGCACCGCGCTCTGTGCCTGCGCCAGCGCCGCCTGGTAGGGGCGCGAGTCGATGGTGAAGAGCAGGTCGCCCTTCGCCACCTCCTGCCCCTCCTGGAAGTGCACGCCGACCAGCGTGCCGCCGACCAGCGTGCGGATCTGCACGGTGTGCATCGGCTCGACAGTCCCGATGGCGGTGACCTGCTGCGGCACCGTCTTCTTCTCCACCTGCGCCACCGTGACCGGCACGCCTTCACCCTGCTGCTGCCCCTGCTGCGGGGCGCCACGCTTGCAGGCGGCGATCAGCGCGACGAGCACGAGGAGCTTCCTCACGGCCGCGCCTCCCCGGCGGGAGGGCCGAGGGTGCCCGTGTCGTGCGCCAGGCTGGCAATCGCGAGGAGCCAGTTGGCCCTCGCCTGCACGTCCTGCGCACGCGCGTTCGCGAGCGCCGACTGCGCGGTGAGCAGATCGAGGATGCTTCCCACGCCTGCCTTGTACCGGCCCTGCGCGACCTCGGCCGATTGCTGCGCGGCGGCGAGCAGATCTTGCGCCGAGCCTACGCGCTTCTCGGCCGTCTTCACCGCCTGGTAGCTGGTCCAGACCTGCAGGATGACCTGCTGCTCCAGCGTCTCCGCGTCGGCCCACGCCGCCTTCGCCTGTTCACGCGCTTGCAAAAGGTCCGAGGTGTCCTTGAACCCGTTGAAAACTGGGATGCTGAGCACCACCGACGCGCCGTAGTTGTTGGCGTGGGAAAAGCAGCAATCCGTGAAGGGGGAGTCGAGGTAGTAGCTCCGCGACGCGTTCCCGTTCAGGGTGAGCTTGGGCAGACCGCGCGACCGGATCGAATCGGCGTGGCTGGCCACGGCCAGCGCCTGCGCGCGGGCGCGGGCGAGGTCCGGCCGCTGCGACTGGGCGCGCTCGATCAGCTTGTCGATCGCCTCGCCCATCGGCTGCACGTCCAAGCGCTCGGGAAGATCCATGACGTCCACCGGTATCGTGGCGGGCACGCCGAGCGAGGTGGCCAGCGCGCCGCGGACCGTCGCGACGTTTCCCTCGGCTTGCTGCAGCGCGAGCACGGCTTGCGAAAGCTGCGTCTTCGCTTGCAGCACGTCTGCCACGGTGGCCACCCCCGCGCGGCGGCGCTCCTCGGCCGCCTGGTAGGAGGTCTGCGCTTCCCGCACGCTCGCCTGCGCCGAGGTGAGCAGGGCCTTGGCGCCCTGGTATTGAAAGTAGGCCTGCTCGACGAGAAGCAAGAGGTCCTGGATCGCGGCGCCGTGGTTCAGGTTGGCTGCGTCGAGCAACAGATCCGCCTCGGCCACGTCGGCCGAGCGCCCGCCCAGATCGAGCAGCAACCAGGTCAGGGTCGCACCGGGTGCTAGCGTCCAGAGCTCGAAGGGGACGAACCCGCTGCTGGTCGGGAAGGTCTGATGGGAGAACGCCCCCTGCACGTTCGCGTCCACCGTCGGGTAATACGCCGATCGGCGCGATGCCGCGCCGGCGGCCGCGGCGCGCGCGTTCAACCAGGCCGACCGCGTCTGCGAGTTGTTCGACAACGCGTAGGCCAAGAGCTGCTGCAGCGTCACCTTCGTCCCCGGCTTGATCTGCGCGACCAACGCCGGATCGGGCTCCGGCGGCCGCGGCGCTGGCACCGGTTGTGGAGGGACCCAGCGTTGGGCAGGCGAAGGCGCGACGGAAGCATCGACACGGGGGCCGGGGAGCACGGTCGCGCAGCCCACGGCGGCCAGCACGAAGAAAATCGCGGCGCGGTTCATGGTGGCCGTGTACGTAGCCAATGTACGGCCCGAATGAAAGCCCACCTGCGCAGGAAGACGGCCTCGGTGCATTCGCTCCTACATCGCCGTACGGGCGCTCAGCAGCGGCCCTTGCGCCCTCCGTCCGGAGCGGTGCGCAATTGCAGGATGAAGAAAATGCTCCTGGCGATCCTGCTGCTTTCCTTCGCCGCCCGCGCGGAGGACAGGCGGCTCGAAGCCGTCCGGGTCGACTCCGCGCCCCCGGCGGCGACCGCTCCAGTGCCGGGGGATGCGCCCACCGCCGACAAGGCGTCCGCGCGGTCGGCGGTCCCGTACGAGGCGCCGCAATCTTCCGGGTCTGGCCTGCCGGTGCACTTCGGCGCGACCGTGGGGCTGAGCCTTCCGCGGCCCCTGGACACGCAGCTCTACGTGCGCGCCTTCGGCTTCGTCTCGGTCGGGTTTTCCTACAGCGACTTCCCCGCCTTCGTGGCCGACCCGCTCCTCTCCGCCGCGGGCCTCAAGAACGGGCAGACCACGGTGCGTCTCGACCAGTTCTCGGCGTGGGAGGCGGATGTGCGCGTCTTCCCCTTAGCGGGAAATTTCTTCGTCGGATCGGGGCTGGGCCGGCAGTCGTTCAAGTCTTCGGTCACGCAGTCGACAACCTTGGGGAACTTCGACGGATCCGTGGCGGTCAGCACCACGTACGCGACGCCGCGGGTCGGATACCTGTGGACCGTTGGTCCGGGAGTGGTGCTGGGCGTGGACGCTGGCGTGCAACTCAAGCTGAGCTCCGACGCGCAGGTGACGCTCCCGCCCGGCGCTCCGCCCGACATGCAATCGCAGGCTGACCGCGTGGTGGACGTGTTCGGCCACTATCCCCTTCCCTCGATGCACTTGCGGGTGGGGTGGCAGTACTAGGGAGCGCGCCATGGAGAGCACCGTCGCAACCCCGCGCGAGCGCGGGTACCTCGGATCGGCGTTCCGGCTGACCCTGGACCTGATCGACAAGAAGGGCTGGCGCCAGGCCATCCGCGCAGAAGCGTCTCCCGAGACGGCGCGGATGATGGACAAGCCGCCGAGCCCGCTCAGCTGGATCCCCGCCGCCAGGCTCGAGGACCTGGAAGAGCTGGTGGCCCGCCACGGGGGACCGGAAGCGGCGGTCGAGCTGGGGCTGCTCGCGGCCCGCAGCCTCGGCGGCTCGGTGATCAAGCCGGTCATCAAGCTGGCGCTGACGCTGTTCGGTGCGTCGCCCGAGACCATCTTCGGTAACCTGGACCGGTTCTACTCGATGGCCTCGCGGGGGCTGCATTTCGCCTGGTGCGATGCCGACCGCAAGGCCGGCGTGATCGAGGCGCAGTTCGAGGGCGCAGGCGTCCGCCAGTCGCTCTTCGACGTCACGCGCGGCAACCTGCAATACGTCCTCGAAATTTGCGGCGCCTCGGGCGACGTGGG
>DASWGI010000054.1:0-9163 GCA_036393835.1 Myxococcales bacterium
GCCGGACGAAATGCCGGTGACGATGCACGCGTTGCTCACGTCGAAGCTCGCCGGCACCTGCACCATCATGGTGGCGTTCACCTGCCCGGTGCCGTCGTCGTCGAAAGCGAGCGTCTCGTCGCCGGCGATCTTCCCTTCGCCCAGCGTGTTGCCGCCTTGCGTGTCGATGTTCGGCCCGTACAGCACCCCGTAGCCGCCCGTCGCCGTCGTGTCGACCAGCGCGCGATAGTTCTGGTAGATGGCCAGCCTGCGCAGCTCTGCCGCGGTGGGGCTCGCGCCATTGACGAATCCAGGGGCCGGAGCGGCGAAGGCGAGCCCGGATTTCCCCAAGCCTCCCGTCAGCAGGTCGTCGCTGGTCCCGTCGTAGGCCGTGGTCACGATGGCGCCCTTCACGAACGCCGGCCGCGTGTTCAGGTCGTTGTTGGAGCGGCACGCGGCGAACGCCAGGAAGAGGAGCGCCAGCGACGGCATTCTCACGGACATCTCCGGACGATTTCCCGCGGCGGACGCGGCCGCAAGGAGGGCGATGTGGGAGGCCGGCACACGCGCACGCTGCGGTACACTCGCGGCATGCGCAGCCTGGCCCCCCTCGCCGTCGCGTGCCTCCTCGCCGCCGCGCTGGGCGCGGGCGCGGTCTGGCATTTCACCCATCGCGGGCCGCCGCTGCCCGATGCGCCGGCGCTGGTGGTGAAGGTGCGCGAGGTGGCGCGCCTGCAGGCCCTGGACGTCTCCCTCTACAAGAAGGTCGTCTTCGCGCCCGACCCGCGCGACACCGGGTCCGTCTGGGGCGATCTACTGCAGTGGGCGAGCTGGACGCTGCGGCCGCCGCGCGGCAAGGCCATCGTCTTCGCGGAAGCGCACCTGGCCGTCGATCTGGCGAAGCTCGACGCGTCCTCCCTGCGCGTCAGCGGGCGCCGCGTCGAGGTGGTGCTGCCGCCCGTGCAGGTGCAGGTGGAGCTGAAGCCCGCCGAGACGGAGGTCATCGGCTCGAACCTCGACTCGAAGGAGACGGCGCAGCTGTTCGAGCTGGCGCGCACCGCGTTCGCGCGGGAGGTCGAAGGCGACGAGAAGCTCAAAGCGCGGGCGCGAGCCTCGGCCGAACAGTCGCTGCGCGCGCTGTTCGTCGGGCTCGGGTTCGCCGAGGTCGCGTTCGTCAAGGAGCTGCCTCCGCTCGCCGCCCGGGGCTGAGACACGGGCCGTCCGGTTCACCCGCCCGATTCGAGCCGCGCCAGCTGCTCCGGCGTATCCGCGTCGAGGAACGGGCGCTCGTCGGACCAGTCCACGAAAGCCGTGCGGACCGCGTCCAGGAGGCGCTTCGGACCGACCGCGGAACGCGCCAGCAGCTCCGTGGCGGCGCGCAGGCACGGCTCGCGGCGATAGAGCGCGCACAGAGACTGCCGCGCCCCCGCGTGCACCGGCACCGCGGCGTCGTGCCCGGCGAGCGCGGCGAAGAGCGCATCGAGCAACGCGCCGTCGGCCGCGAACGGCATGTCGGCCGCGCAGCAGAAGACCACCTCCGACGAGGCGGAGGCGAGTCCCGCTTCGAGCCCGCTCAAAGGCGTGTACAACTCCGACCGGTCCAGGGCGACCCTGGCCCCCAGGTCCGCGTAAGGCCCGGCGCTCTTCGCCACCACCAGCACCTCTCCGAACTCCGCGCGCAGCCCCCGCAGCACCGCGGTCAGGAGAGGCGCGCCGCGGAACGTCGCCAGCGCCTTGTCCGACCCGAAGCGCGCGCTACGCCCCCCCGCGAGCGCGATCGCCGACGCGCTCCTCATCCAACGCGCGCCGCGAAGATGCGCTGCAGCGCGGGAGTCGAGCGCACCAGCTCCAGCGCCAGCTCGGCGTGGCCGCGGGCGTACCCGTTCCCGATGGTGAGGCGCACGTCCTTGCCGACGCCTTCCGCGCCCAGCGCCGCCGCGGTGAAGCTCGTCGCCATGCTGAAGAAGAGGACCTCCCCGCCGTCGCGCGCCGCCAGGATGCTCGCCATCTCGGTGCCCGGAAGGCTGGCGCAGTTCACCACCAGGTCGTAGAGGCCCGCCTCCCGCGCGCGGGCGTACACCTCCAGCGGCTGGGTGGCGTCGACGGCGATCGCCGCGTCGGCGAGGCCTTCGTGCACCAGTGTCCGGGGCGCGTCCGGCCGGTAGTCGAGCGCGGTCACGTGCGCGCCGTTCCTGCGCGCCTGGGCGCAGGCGAGCGAGCCGCTCTTCCCGGCGCCGAGCACCAGGACGCGCTCCCCCGGACGCGCCAGGCGCGCCACCCAGGCCGGAGCGCCGCAGACGTCGAGCACCGCCAGCGCCACGGCCTCGGGGAGGTCCTCGGGGAGGCGCGCCCAGGGCCCGGTGGCGAAGAGGATGGCGCGGCCGCGCACGTCGAGCCGCTCGGCCCGGGGGTGCACGCGGGCGATCTCCTGCAGCACCAGCGGAGTCAAGGTGAGGGAGACCAGCGTGGCGATGCGGTCGCCCGGCTTCAGCTGGGAGGCGGCGGGGTGCTCGGGTCCGACCTCGGCGACGCGGCCGATGAGCATGCCGCCCGAGCCGGTCACCGGGTTGTGCATCTTGCCGCGCTCGCGGACGATGTCGGCCACCCGGCTGGAGATGCGCTGCGCGTCGCCGCCCGCTTCCTGCGCGAGCTGGCGGAAGCTCGCGGCGTCGACGTTGAGGCGCTCCACCTCGATGGACAGCTCGTCGGGCCCGAGGGGGAGGTGCGGATCGAGCACCTCCGCCTGCTGCGGCAGCGCGCCCTTGGGGCGCACCACCCGGCGGAGCCCGTACGGGTCACCCATTCTGATCGCCCTGCGGGGGTGTGCGCGCGGGCAGCGGCCTCTGGGGAGCCTGCGGCTGGAGCTGCGGCGCCGCCGGTGCTCCGACCTGCGCAGGGGGCCGGGGGGGCGGGGCCCGTGGTCCGTCGCGGTGGATGAACGGCTGCAAGAGGTCGATGGGCACCGGGAAGATCGTGGTGCTCGCTTTCTCCGCGCTGATCTCGACCAGCGTCTGGAGGTACCGCAGCTGCAGCGCCGCCGGATGCGCGTCGATGACGTCCGCGGCCATGCCCAGCTTCTCGGCCGCCTGGTACTCGCCCTCGGCGGCGATGACCTTGGCGCGCCGCTCGCGCTCCGCCTCGGCCTGGCGCGCCATCGCCCGCTGCATCTCCGGCGGCAGGTCGATGGCCTTCACCTCCACCGCGGTGACCTTGATGCCCCAGGGCTCGGTGTGCAGGTCGAGCACCAGCTGCAGCTCCTTGTTGATCTTCTCGCGTTGCGCGAGCAGGTCGTCGAGCTCGAGCTTGCCCAGCGTCGAGCGCAGCGTGGTCTGCGCGAGCTGCGAGGTCGCGTAGAGGAAGTTCTCCACCTGGATGATGGCGCGCTCGGCGTCGATGACGCGGAAGTAGATCACCGCGCTCACCTTGAGGCTCACGTTGTCGCGCGTGATCACGTCCTGCGGCGGGACGTCGCGCGTGACGGTGCGCAGGTCGACCTTCACCATGCGGTCCACGCCCGGCACGATCCAGTTGAGACCGGCGCGCTTCACCTCGGCGAAGCGGCCCAGGCGGAAGATGACTCCCGACTCGTACTCCTGGATGACGCGCAGCCCGGCGATGAACCACAGGCCGACGGGGACGAGGAAGAACCAGAAGGGGCTCACGTTGCCTCCTTGAGCTGCTGCTCGAGCGGCACCACCTCGACGGCCAGGCCACGCACGCCGACCACGCGCACGCGCGTGCCCTCCGGAATCGGCACCGGCGAGCGCGCCGACCACAGCTCGCCGTGCACCAGCACGCGCCCGCCCTCGGGGCCCACCGCCTCGCGCGCCTCGCCCTCCTCACCGAGCAGGCCCGGGGCGCCGGAGCGCAGCGGCTGGCTGGCGCTACTGCTGAACTTCCAGACGAGGGTGGCGCTGATCAGGCCCAGCGCGGCCCCCACGGGGAGCACCACGCGCCAGCCGAGGCCGAAGTCCGGGTCGGCCCAGAAGCCGCGGCCGGTGTGCCCGATGAGCAGGAGCGAGCCGATCACGATGCAGACGAGGCCGGCGGCGATGAACCAGCCGTGCCCGCCCGCGTACATCTCGGCGACGAGCAGCCCCACGCCCAGGATGCACAGCGCCAGGGCGCCCGCATTGACCGGCAGCATCTGGAAGGCGACCCCCGCGATGAGGACGCAGATCGCGCCGACCACTCCGGGCACGATGGTCCCCGGATGGAACAGCTCCAGCATGATGCCGATCACCCCGAGCATGGCGATGAGGTACGCGATCTGCGGGTCGGCCAGCGCGTGCAGCACCCGGTCGCGGATGGTCCATTCGACCGTGCGCAGCTCCGCGCCGGCGGTGTGCAGCCGGCGAGTCTCGCCGCCGAGCTGCACCTCGCGCCCGTCGATCTTCCGCAAGAGCTCCGGGACGTCCTCGGCGACCAGGTCGATCACCTTCTCGCGCAGCGCCTCGGTGGCGGTGATCGAGACGCTCTCGCGAACGGCCTTCTCCGCCCAATCCACGTTGCGCGAGCGCCGCTCGGCGATGCCGTGCACGAAGGCGGCGGTGTCGTTCTCGATCTTCTTCAGCATCGTCTCCACTTCGGAGTTCTTCTCGACGCCTCCGCCGCCGATGCCGACCGGGTGCGCCGCTCCGATGTTGCTCGACGGCGCCATGGCCGCCACGTGGGCGGCGAGCGTGATGAACACTCCCGCCGAGCCGGCCCGCGCGCCGGGCGGACCGACCCACACCACCACCGGCACCTTGGCGGACAGCTCGGCCTGGACGATGTCGCGCGTGGACGCGAGCAGCCCGCCCGGCGTGTCCATGCGGATCAGGACCGCCTCGGCGCCCTGCGCCTCCGCGTCATGGATGGCGTCGATCAGGTACCGCGCCGAGCCGGGGTCCACCGAGCCGGACAGCTCGGCGTAGGCGACGAACGAGGCGGCGGCGAGCGCGGCGATCATCGCTTGCGCTCCAGTCCCAGCTTCCCCATCACCGACTGCAGGTCGTCCCAGACCTTCACCTTCTCCTGCGGGCTGCGGAGAAGGTACGCCGGGTGGAAGGTGGGCATCACCGGGATGCCCTCGTACTCGCGCCACTGGCCGCGCAGGCGGGTGATCGGAGTCTGCTCGCGCAGCAGCGCCTGCGCGGCGAACTTGCCCAGCGTGACGATCACCTCCGGCTTCACCGAGGCGAGCTGTCCCTTGAGGAACGGCTCGCAGGTGGCCAGCTCGTCGGGCTCCGGGTTGCGGTTGTTGGGTGGCCTGCACTTCACCGTGTTGCAGATGTACACGTCCTGCCGCCGCAGGCCCATGGCCTCGATCATCTTGGTGAGCAGCTGGCCTGCCTTCCCCACGAACGGCTCGCCCTTCAAGTCCTCGTCCTCTCCCGGCGCCTCGCCGACGAACATGAGCCGCGCCTTGGGATCGCCCACGCCGAAGACGATGTTGTGCCGGCCCTTGTGCAGCTTGCAGCGGACGCATTCGCCCATTTCCGCGCGGACGCCGTCGAGCGATACGATCGAGAGCTTGGGCATCGAGGTTTGCCGCCCCCGCTCGGGCGCGGGCGCGGCAGAGTACGTGGTGGCTCCGCGAGCGGAGCCACCCTCGTTCGGGGTCGGGGGTAGCGACACCATGACCGGTCCGCCCTCCTCCGCCCAGCTCAGATACGCGCGCAGCTCCGCCACGGCGGCCGCCAGCTCTTCCTGGACTTCGGTCTCCACCCCTCGACTATAACGGAACGCGGCGGCGAGGGCCTTCACCGCAAGCGGGCGCGGACGCGATCCCAGATGGCGTGCGCCACGGCCAGCTTGCTGCCCGACAGCTCGGCCCGGCCGCCGTCGCGATCCAGCACCAGCACCCGGTTCGTCTCCGACGCGAAGCCCGCGCCCTGCGCGGAGACGTCGTTGGCCACGATCAGGTCGAGGTTCTTGCGCTGCAGCTTCTCGCGGGCGTGCTCCTCGACCCGCTCCGTCTCGGCCGCGAACCCGACCAGCACCGGCGGCCGCGCCTCGCCGGCGTAGCGGGCGGCGAGGCCGGCGAGGATGTCCGGCGTGCGCACCAGGCGCAGCGTCTCCTCGCCGTCCTTCTTCTTTACCTTCTGCGGGGCGGCCTGCTTGGGCCGCTGGTCGCTCACCGCCGCGGCCATCACCACGGCGCGCGCGCCGTCCAGGGAGCGGTCCACCGCCTGCTGCAGCTCCTGCGCGCTCACGATTCGCACGCAGCGCACGCCCGAAGGCGGCGGCACTTCGGTCGGCCCGGCGATGAGCGTCACCTCCGCCCCGCGGTCGCGCGCCGCCTCGGCCAGCGCGAAGCCCATCCTGCCGCTCGACGGGTTGCTCAGGAACCGCACCGGGTCGAGCGCCTCCCGCGTCGGCCCGGCGGTGACCAGCACGGGCACACCCGCCAGATCGCGCGGCAAGAGGGCCCCCGCGGCCGCCGCGGCGATCTCCGCCGGCTCGGACATGCGCCCCGGTCCCGTGTGCGAGCGCTCCGCCATCTCTCCGACCGCGGGCCCCACCAGGCGCGCGCCGCGCTGCTGCAGCACGCGCACGTTCTCGGCCGTCGCGGGGCTCGCCCACATGCGCTCGTTCATGGCTGGCGCCAGGAGCCAGCGCGACGGGTCGATCGCCAGGAGCGTCGCGCTGACCACCTCGTCCGCGGCGCCGGCCCGGAGCCGGGCCAGCAGATCGGCCGTCGCCGGCGCCACCACCGCCAGCTCGGCCCAGTCCGCCAGCGCGATGTGCCCCGCGGCGAGCTCCTGCTGCGCGTCGAAGAGGTCGGTCGACGGCGGGGTCCCCGTGAGCGCCTGGAAGGTGAGAGGGGTCACGAAGCGCTGCGCCGCCGGCGTGAGCGCGACGCGCACCTCGGCGCCGGCCTTGCCGCACAGCCGCGCCACCTCGCACGACTTGTACGCCGCGATCCCGCCGCCCACGCAGAGCAGCACGCGGCGCCCTCGGAGCGCCTCCACGGGCCGCATGATGCCCCCGAAGCGGCCTGGCCGGAAGTTCTGGTAGGTTGCGCTTCCGTGCCCCAGCGCAAGCCCGCTTCTCCCGGCCTGCTCGCCGCGCAAGCCGCCCGCCGCGTGGCGGTCGCCGCGCTCTACTGGGGGCCGGTGATCTTCCTCCTGGCCACCGCCGCCTTGGTGGTGGGTCTCTGGAAGGGCGTGAACCTGGGGGGACTCATGTACCTCGCCGTGGTTCTGCTCGCCGTCTTCGGCGTCGCCTCCGGGTGGAGCCTGCAGCGGCGGATGGGCGAGATCTCCCATGCGCTCGAGCGCGCGCAACGCACCAGCACGGTCGGGCTGCTCACCGCGGGCTTCGCCCACGAGATGAAGAACGCTCTGACTGTCATCCTCGGCTTCGCGGAGCTTTCGCGCACGCTGGGCGAGAAGGCGGGCACCGATGCGAAGGTGATGCGCCACCTGCGCGAGGTGGAGAACGAGACCCGCCGCACCGTCGCCCAGCTGCAGAGCTTCATGAGCTACTCGAGCGGCGAGCGCGGGGCGCGCATCCCGCGCGACGTGAACGAGCTCGTCCGCGACGCGCTCTCGATGGTGCGGCCGATGGCCCGCATGAAGGAGCTGCAGCTGCAGGAGGTCTCGGGCGAGCCGCCGCGGGTGGTGTGCGATCCGTTCGCGGTGCGGCAGTTGCTGCTGAACCTGCTCCTCAACGCGCTCGACTTCGCGCGCACGCGGATCCAGGTGACCACCCGCGCCGTGGACGGCCAGGCCGAGGTGCTGGTGGCCGACGACGGTCCCGGCGTGCCAGCCAAGGACCGGGACCGCATCTTCCAGCGGTTCGTCACCACTCGCCCGGGCGGCAACGGCCTGGGCCTGTCGACCTCGCGCGAGATCGCGCAAGCGCACGGCGGCGCGCTGTCGCTGCTGGAGACGGACTCCGGAGCGACGTTCGCGGTGCGCCTGCCCGCGGCCCGCTGAAGGATCTCCGCTCGGTTGTTCGCTGCAGGCCAATGGCGGCCGGCCCGCGTCGCGCGATGACCCCGATGCCCGTAGGCAGCGGTCCGGTGGAAACCGTCGCCGAGCGCTATGGGTCGAGCGCCGGCTCGGCAAGGAGCCGGGCCCGCCCAAGCGCGGCAGCGCCTAGGCGCGGTGGCCGCCGCGACATCTTTTCGCGACGGCCAGGCGCTGCTTCCGAGTAGACTTCCCGGCCGGATGCGCCGCCTCGCCGCCCTGCTCGCCTGCGCCGCCGCCTGCACGGGCGATCCGTCCGCCCCGCACCTGGCGCGGGGCAACGTGCTGGTCAACAACGGCAAGCGCGCGGAGGCCGCCGCCGAGTACCGCGAGGCGGCGCGCCTCGCGCCGAAGAGTTCCCTGCCGGTGGAGCGGCTCGGCGACGTTTTGTACGACCTCGGACGCCAGGACGAGGCGCTCGCTGCCTACCGCGAGGCGGCCGCGCGGGATCCGGGAGCGTTCACCGCGCGCATCGGCGCGGCGCGCGTGCTCACCGCGCTGGGCAGGCTGTCGGATGCGCGCGACGAGCTGACGATCGCGCTGCGGGGCCAGCCGACGAACCTCTACCTCCTGCTGTCCCGCGGCAACCTGTACCAGCGCTCCGGAGACCCCAAGGCGGCGCTCCGCGATTACGAGGCGGCGGTGCACCTCGAGTCCCGCAACGTGCCCGCGCTGTTCCAGTATGGCGCCGCCCTGCTCGAGGACGGGCAGTTGGAGGAGGCGGGCCGCACGTTCGACCGGCTGGTGGAGGTCGCGCCTGACGCGCCGGAGGGATGGTTCGGACGCGCGCTCTGGTCTGCGCGCCGGGGAGACCGCGGTCGCGCGGCGGAAGGGCTCGCCGCGGCGAACCAGCGCGTGGAAGCCGCCGCGCGTCGCCGGCTCGCCGAACAGGGGATGAAGGGCGAGGCGCTCGATCGCGCCACGGCCGAGACGACCCAGCGATCGCGCGAGCAGATGGAGGCGGACCCCGCCTTCGCGCCATTCGCGGCCGACCCGGGATTCCGCCGGGCGGCGGGGTTCGCGGCGCGAGCTCCTGACGCGATGCGTTGATCACCGGCCGCAATCCCCCACCCGCGCTCTCCCGGCAAAGCCCCGGGCCGGCAGCGCTCGAGCGCCGTCGATCGAAAGGCAAGTCCCTGAAATCGGGATGTGTTCGGATGTGGCCCACCCGCTCCGCACACCCCTGAATGACCGCATTGACACGGCGGGCGGTCGCAGGCTTGCCT
>DASWGI010000055.1:0-4410 GCA_036393835.1 Myxococcales bacterium
AGCTTCAGGTCCAGGAAGATCGGCAGGCCGAAGGGCCTGACCGCCTCGAGCGCCGCGCGACCGTGCGCGACGAACAGCTCGAGCCCCACCTTGACCATCCCGACGTGCCCGGCGAGGCGCGCGGCCAGCGCCGCCGCGGCGGCGGGATCCGGCACGTCCAGCGCCGCGACGATGCGGTCGCGCCCCCTCACCGCGAGAGGCGCCCTCCGCCCGCCTCCACCGCCTCGCGCGCGCGCGCCACCACCTCGCCGAGCGGGACCATCTCCACCTGGGCGGCGCCACGCGGCTTCCATTCCACCTTGCCGTCCGCCAGGCCCTTCTTGCCGATGGCGATGCGCAGCGGCAGCCCGATCAGGTCGGCGTCCTTGAACTTCACCCCGGCGCGCTCGTCGCGGTCGTCGAGCAGGACCTCCACGCCCGCGGCGGTCAGGTCGCGGTACAGCTTCTCGCCCGCCTCGCAGACGTGTGGATCCTGCATCTGCAGCGGCAGCAGCGCGACGTGCAGCGGAGCGACGCTCATCGGCCACCGGATCCCGTCCGCGTCGTGGTGCAGCTCGACCGCCGCGGCCAGGATGCGCTCCACGCCGATGCCGTAGCTGCCCATCACGAGGGGGACTTCCTTGCCGGCCTCGTCGAGCACGCGCGCGCCCATCGTCTCCGAGTAGCGGGTGCCGAGCTTGAAGATGTGCCCCACTTCCAGCGCCTTGCCCACCGCGAGCGGCTTGCCGCAGCGCGGGCACCCCTCGCCGGCGTTCACCGTGCGCAGGTCGGCGGAGGTCGCGTGCGACAGGTCGCGCGCGACGCTCACGTTGCGCACGTGGAAGCCGTCCTTGTTCGCCCCGGTCACCAGTCCGGAGAGCCCGGCGAGGCGGCGGTCCAGGTAGACGCGCGCCTTGGTCACGCCGACGCCGCCCAGGGACCCCGGCCGGGCGCCCATCCATTTCTGGATCTCCTCCGGGTGCGCCGGCCGCAGCACCTGGGCGCCCGTCACGGTCTGCAGCTTCGACTCGTTGAGCTGGTCGTCCCCGCGCACGATCGCCACCACCGGCTTGTCGGCGGCGGCGTACACCAGCGTCTTGAGTTGCTGGTCGGCAGCGATGCCGTAGGGCTTGCGCGCCAGGTCCTCGATGGTGGCGACGCCCGGGGTGGCGAACTCCTCCAGGGCCGGGGTGGCGCCCGCGGCCGCGTACCGGTCCGGGGTCTCCACGCGCGACTCGGCCTTCTCGGTGTTCGCCGCGTACCCGCAAGACTCGCAGGAGGCGATCAGGTCCTCGCCCGCGTCGGTCGGCACCATGAACTCGGTCGAGCCCGAGCCGCCCATCGCGCCGGAGTGTGCGTCGACTTGGATCGTCCGCAGCCCGCACCGCCCGAAGATCTTGACGTACGCCTGCCGGTGGTCCTCGAACGACTTGTCGAGGCCCTCGCGGTCGACGTCGAACGAGTACGAGTCCTTCATGGTGAACTGGCGCACGCGCAACAGGCCGCTCTTGGGCCGGGGCTCGTCGCGGAACTTGGTCTGGATCTGGTACCAGGTCTGCGGGAGCTGCCGGTAGCTGCGCAGCTCGGCGCGGGCGAGCACGGTGAAGACCTCCTCGTGCGTCATCGCGAGGCAGAGGTCCGCGCCCTTGCGGTCCTTGAGGCGGAACATGTTCTCGCCCATCACCGTCCAGCGCCCGCTCTCCTCCCAGATCTCGCGCGGGTTCAGCGCCGGCAGGTAGAACTCCTGCCCGCCGATGGCGTCCATCTCCTCGCGGATGATGCCGGTGATCTTGAGCAGGCTCCGCTGCGCGAGCGGCAGGATGCTGTAGATGCCCGCCGCGAGCTGCCGGATGAACCCGGCGCGCACCAGCAGTTGGTGGCTCGCCACCGAAGCATCGGCCGGCGTCTCCTTGAGGGTCGGGACGAACGAGCGCGAGGTGCGCATGGCCGGAACGTATCTCATAACCGCCGCGCCACGGAAAAGCGTAGGGCCGCCCTGTCGGCGGCCACTATCCCTTCCGCTTGAGCTCGCGGTCGACCGCGTCCTTGAACTGCTCGTACGGCACGGCGCCGTTGATGAACACGCCGTTCACGAAGAACGCCGGCGTCCCGCTGACGCCCGCCTCCTGGCCGGCCTTCTCGTCCGCCTCGACCAGCGCGCGCTTCTCGCCGCCGTCCAGGCACTTGTCGAACCGCGCGCTGTCGAGCCCCAGCTCCTTCGCGTAGCCCTTCAGGTCCTCGACGGCGAGCTTCTGCTGGTTGGTGAACATGCGGTCGTGCAGCTTCCAGAACTTGTTGCCGCCCTGGTCGGCCGCGCAGGCGCCCGCCTCGGCCGCTTTCTGCGCGAAGGGATGGAAGTCGAGCGGGAAGTGGCGGAAGACGAGGCGCACCTTGCCGACGTACTCCTTCATCAGCCGCTCCACCACCGGGTACTCGCGCCCGCAGTACGGGCACTGGAAATCGGAGAACTCCACGATGGTGACCGGAGCGTTCTCCGGCCCGCGCGAAGGCCCGGTGGCGGCCACCTCGACGCGGGGCAGGTTCGGCTGCGCCAGCGTGATCTGCACGCCGTGCTTCGCCTTCAAGTCCTCCACCACCTTGGCGAGCTGGTCGCGGCCCTTCTGCTGCTTCAGGTAGGTGGCGATCCGGTCCTTGATCTGGTCGTAGGTCTGGCCGCCCATCTGCGGCTTGCTCTGCTCGTAGAACTTCTTCATCTCCTCGTCGCTCGGGGCGGCGATCATGCCGAGCAGGTCCTTGTCGAACCACTGCTCCAGCGTCAGCCCCTTGGCCTTGGCCTCGTCCTCGAGGAGCCGCTTGGTCACGTACTGCTCCACGGCGTTGCGGCGGACGTCGTACAGCTCGGTCAGAGCCTTGATCTCGGCCTGGACCAGCTTGCCGCCCTGCTCCTTCTCGACCTCGCCGTAGATGACCGGCTTCCCGTCCACCACCGCGACCTGATCGGCGGCGCGCAGGGAAAGCGGGCTCTGCTGCGCCTGCGAGCCCGTCTTGCAGGCTCCCAGCGCCAGCACCAATGCCATGCACGCGAACAAACACTTGCTCTTCATGTAGCTCTCCAGAAAGGCAAAACGCGCACCCTAGGGCGCGCCTCCTCACACGTCAACCGCCGGCGATGTGGGAGACTTCCACCCTGCAATACGGCGGCGACTAATTTGCCTCGGCGAGCGCAGGCGGGCGGAATTGCGAGGCGTCGCCCGAGACCAGCGCGGCGGCCGCGTCGATGTCGAGCGGCTGCGAGAAGAGGAACCCCTGCACGAAGCCGCAGCCGAGCCGGTGGAGCGCGGCCGCCTGGGCGGCCGTCTCGACGCCTTCGGCGACCACCTCCACGCCCAGGTTGCGCCCGAGCAGGAGGATCGTCTCCACGATGCGGCGGTTCTTCTCGTCCGAGCCCATGGTCCGGACGAAGCTCGAGTCGATCTTGAGCAGGTCGATGGGCAGCCGGTGCAGGTAGCTGAGCGAGCTGTACCCGGTGCCGAAGTCGTCGATGCACAGCTGCAGCCCGAGCTGCCGCAGGCGCGTCAGGCACCGCGTCGCGGCGGCCGCGTTCTCGACCAGCACGCTCTCGGTGATCTCCAGCCGCAGCGACCGGGCATCCAGCCCGGTGGCCCGCAGCGTGTCGTCGATCTGCTCCACCAGGTCGGGCTGCAGGACCTGCCGGCCGGAGATGTTCACCGACAGCGTCAGCGCCTTCTCGCGCGGGAAGTTGGCCTGCAGGCGGCGCATCTGCGTGCACGCCTCCTGCATCACCCAGCGCCCCAAGGAGCCGATCACGCCCGTCTCCTCCGCCAGCGGGATGAACTCCGAAGGCGCGACGGTCCCGCGCTGGCGGTGCTGCCAGCGCGCCAGCGCCTCGAATCCGACGATGCGCCCGCTCGCCAGCGCGACGATGGGCTGGTACTGCACCCGCAGCTCGCCGCGCTCGATGGCCCGGCGCAAGTCGTTCTCCAGCTGCAGCACCGCCACCGCGCGGTCGTGCATGGTGACGTCGAACACCGCGTGCTTGGCGATGCCCATGCCCTTGGCGCGGTACATCGCGGTGTCGGCGTCGCGCAGCATGTCCTCCGGGCGCACCGAGTTGGGTGCGCCGCCCAGCGCGATGCCGATCGAGGCCGAGGTGAAGACCTCCTGCCCGTCGATGTCGAAGGGCATCGACAGCTCGCGCTGCACCCGCTCCGCCACCCGCGCCGCGTCGGAGGCGTTCTCCACGCCCTCCACCAGCACCGCGAACTCGTCGCCGCCCAGCCGCGCCACCGTGTCCCCCGCGCGCCGCGTCCGCTCCAGCCGCCGCGAGATCTGGATGAGCAGCTGATCGCCGGCGCGGTGCCCGAGCGAGTCGTTCACGACCTTGAAGCGGTCCAGGTCGAGGAAGAGCACCGCGAACCCGCCGCGCCCGCGGCCCTTGGCCCGCTCGAG
>DASWGI010000056.1:0-3400 GCA_036393835.1 Myxococcales bacterium
GACGGCCTCTTCACCCAGAACGAGCTGGTCCGGCTCCGCTGACCGGCTTCAGTTGAAGCTGGCGGAGAACGCCAGCGCGGGCGTGATCGTCGTCCAGTTCGGGGCATTCGAGCCCTGGTCCGGGTTCGATCCGAGCGAGAACTGCCCGGCGACGCCGATGCCCCAGTGGTCGCCGACCCACCACTCCTTGCCCACCGCGACCTTGGCGCCCAGGCCGGCATCCGTGCTGCCGCTGGTACCGTTCGTGGTCGTGGTCAGACGGGTCATGACGATCATTCCCGAAACGTAGAAGTTGTACGGCATGAAGTAGTAGTTCGCGCCGCCGCCGAGCGTGGCGAAGTTCAGCGTCGAATCGCCGGTCGAGGTCGGTGTCCCGCCCGAGACCTTGGGATTGACCACCATCGACAGCCCGACGTGTCCGAAGAGGCTCAGGTCCTCGATGACGTTTGAGCCTACCGAGAAGCCGAACGATCCGGCCGGTCCCGACAGCGACAAGCTGGACCCGCCGATCGTCGCCGTCGTCTTCATGTAGCCACCGCCGGCATCGATGCGCATGAACAGGCCCTGATGCTTGTGGTACCCGTCCTCTCCGGCTGCCCAACTCCGCTGCGCGAACGCCGACGGCGACGCCGCGAGCACTGCGCCGACCGCTGCGCAAAACGCCACTCCTCGTGACATTCGACCACCCCCCTCCGGGCGGCTCCAGCCGCCCGAGGGAGACGTTCGGCCGGTTTGCTCCGCCGGTCAAAAAAATCGCGTCAGAGGGACTTGAGGTACTCGACCAGGTCCGTCCGCTGGCCCGCCGTCAGGCCGAGAGCCAGCGCCATGTCGTACCTACATCTCGATCAGGCCCTTGCGCAGCCCCTCGGTGACCGCCTCGACGCGGTTGGTCACCTCGAGCTTGTCGTAGATGTGCTCGAGATGGGTGCGCACCGTGGCGCGCGTGAGGCCCAGCACGCGCGCCGCCTCGTTGTTGGTAAGGCCCTTGGCGATGAGCCGGAGGATCTCGACCTCGCGCACGGTGAGCGGACGGATCGGCGGCTCTTCGCGGATGCCCGGCGGCAGCGGCTCCGGCTGCGGCGGCGCGCTGGAGTCCTCCGGGACACGGAAGTGCCGCAGCAGCCTGCGCGCCAGGTTCGGCTGGATCACGCTGCCTCCCGCCTTCACCTCGCGGATGGCTTCGATCACCTTCTCCCCGGAAGCGCCCTTGAGGAGGTATCCCGAGGCGCCCGCCTTGACCGCCTCGATCACCTTCTCCTCCTCGTCAAAGATGGTGAAGATCAGCACCTCGACGGCCGGCCAGCGCTTCTTCACCTCGCGCGTCACCTCGATGCCCGTCATGCGCGGGAGCCCCAAATCTTGAAGGAGCACGTCGGGCTGCCGCTTCTCCAGGAGCGTCAGCGCCGCCTCCCCGGAAAGGGCCGTGCCGATCACCTCGATCTCGGGCGCCTCCTGCAGGATCTTCAGCTGGTTCTTCAGCACCGGAGGCTGGTCTTCCACCAGCACCACCTTGATCTTCTCGCCCGGCCTTGCGGGTGTCGCGTTCATCTGGCTTGCTCCTCTCCGGCGTGCACGGTCAGCTCGACGCGCGTTCCCCGCCCCGGCCCGGACGACAGGTGCAGGGTCCCGCCCACCTTGGCGGCGCGCTCGCGCATGTTCTCCAGACCGAAGTGTCCCTGACGCGACAGCTCAGCGGTATCGGTAGGAAGGAGGAACCCGGGACCGTGGTCCTGCACGAACAGCGCCGCGCTGCCGGGCTCGAACGCGAGCGTCACGTCCACCTCGGTGCCCCGCCCGCAGTGCTTCGCCACGTTGGTGAGGCTCTCCTGGAGCACCCGGAAGAGCGCCAGCGCGCTCTCCGGACCGACCGATCGCTCGCGCCCGGTCCGGGTGAAGCGCACCTCGAGCCGGTGGCGGCCGGCGGCGAGCTTGCAGTAGTCGTGCAGCGCCGAGACCAGGTCGAAGTTCTCCTGCATCATCCGCAGCGACCGGCGCAGCTCGTCCATCGAGTCTTCCGCCGCGCCGTGCAGGTCGGACAGCTCCTGGCGGATGACCGGCAGCAGGGTGGCGCGCGACTCGCTCGAGCCGGTGAGCTTGGCGCGCACTTCGCTGCCGTCGATCATGTTCAAGAGGTACTCGCTCTGGATCACCACGCTGCTGAGCACCCCGCCCAGCCCGTCGTGGATCTCGCGCGCCAGCCGGTTGCGCTCTTCGACGACGGCCATCTCGCGGACGGTGCGGTGCAGCCGCTGCAGGTCGCGGTGGCGCGCGCGGTCCCGCTCGTTCAGGTACACCATCAGGTAGACCAGGATGCAGTTGATGGCCGAGTACCAGAGCAGGATGAAGATGTCGAACTGCACCACCGCGCGGCCGCCGAGGAGCTGATCGAGCTTGGCGACGGCGGGGAAGGTGAGGATGGGCGGCACCACCGCGAACGGCGAGGGGAACAGCAGCACGAAGAGCGTGGTGAACAGGAGCTGCGCCGCCAGGAGCGGGCTGCGCAACCCGCCAGTCATGGAGACCAGCCAGACCAGCACGCACAGATCGCAGCAGAGCGTGACGAAGGTGACCGCGCGGCCCAGGCGAGGCCGGCCGACCAGCCAGTAGTTTGCGGCGGTGTACGCGACCATCGCCAGGTACACGGCAAACGTGGCGCGGCCGCCGACGCCGAACGAGTGCGACCACCCCGGGACGCCGATGACGCCGAGCCCCAGCGCGAGGAACGCGAGCCGAGCGTAGAACAGGCCGCGCGCCCGGGTGAGGAAGCGGTCCTCCACGAACCCCGAGCTGCTCGATTCGGGCTTGCCGGACGCCAGCGCGCCCGCCCGCGCGGAGCCCAACACGGCGGCAGGAGACCCCCCCACGCAGCGATGCTAGCAGCGGCGCGCGAACAGGGGCAAACACGGTCAGGGGACGTGGGACTTGAGCACTTCCTCGGGGCAGGCTTGCTGCAGCTCCGGGTGCTTGTGGACCAGGTGCTCCATGCGGTCGGTGGCGCGGCCCGTCCTCTCGTCGAAGAGCGGCGTGCCCCCGGCGTACATGGTGCCGACCGGGTCTCCGTACTGGTTCAGGTCGCGCTGGGCGAGCCACGACTCCACGCAGGACGCGGCCCGGGCGTCGGGGGCGGCCGCGGGCGGCGAGGAGGGAGGCGAAGCCCGGCAGGCGGCGGCGAGCAGGACGGCGATTCTTGCAGCCCTCATGGCGCATCCTTATTCTGCGGCGCTTCCGGAGGCCAGCGCATGGACGCTCTGTTGCAGCGACCGACCCCCCTCCTACGCTGGCGCGGGGCGCTGCTCAAGCTCGAGTCGCTGCGCCCCGGCGGCGGCGCCGACGACCGCGCGCTGGGAATCTTCCCGCAGCTTCCGCGCGGCAGCCAGGCCTCGCTCGCGGCCACCGCGGG
>DASWGI010000057.1:0-4716 GCA_036393835.1 Myxococcales bacterium
GGCCAGCCGCAACAGGTGCCCGAGGAGGACATCGACGCGGTGCTTGCGCAGTACCTGCTCGCCCTGGAGAAGGAGTGCGCGGCGAAGTCGTACGTCGCGCTCCCCGGAGTGCCCGAGCTGCTCGACCGGCTGGGTCGCCGCCAGGGCGTGCTGCTCGGGCTCTGCACCGGGAACCTCGAGCCGGGCGCGCGCCTCAAGCTGGGCTGTGTGGGCCTGTGGGACCGGTTCCGCTTCGGTGGCTACGGCAGCGACGCCGAGCCGCGCCCGGAGATCGTGCGCACCGCCTGGAGGCGGGCCCGCGAGCTGGGCGCCACCGAGGCCCTGGTGATCGGCGACACGCCGCGCGACATCCTCGCCGCCCACGAGGCCGGGCTGCCCGCCTGCGGGGTCGCGACGGGGCGCTGGACCGTCCACGATCTCTCGACGCATGGTCCCGAGGTGGTGCTGCAGGACTTCGCCGACGTCGACCGGGCGGAGCGCCTGCTGTTGGGTGATCTCCCGGCCGTGGCGACGTGATAGAGAGCCGCCTCCCATGAGCCGATCCGCCCTCGTGTTCTGCGCCGCCGTCGCCCTGTCCACGGGGTGCAAGCGCGCTCCTCCACCCGAACCTCGCTACTGCGACCAGGACTTGTCCGGCGTGTGGGTGAACGCGAGCGACCCGTCCTACGCGTACCGCCTCCAGGACCACGGCGACTCCGTGCGCGGGAGGTTCTTCCGCCGGGAGACGGACGGCGGCGAGGCGGCGCCCGAGCCCGGCGACGACCCGATGCTGATCGACCTGCACCGCACCGACAAGGCGCTGGCGGGGACGATGAAGAGCAAGGGCGAGGCGCCCGGTGGCCGCCGCTGCGACCTGGAGTTCGGAATGCGCGTCAGCTCCTGCCAGCCGGACGCGTTGCAGGTGGTGGGAGAGACGTCGTACGAGGTGCGCGAGGACTGCACGCGGCAGAAGCAGGAGGACGGCGGGGAGATCGCGCCGCGGCTGACGGAGTACCGGTGGGAGCGGGCGGCCGCCAGCCGCCGCCAATAGTGCGGCGCCTTCTAGCTCAGCTCCGGCACGTGGCGCGCGAGGATCTTGCGCACCTTCCCCAGCTCCGGCCGCCGCGCCAGCGCGTCCTTCACGTAACGCAGCGACGACGGGATGTGCGCCAGGAAGGACGGGTTCCTCTTCACCTGGTCGATGAAGACGAAGCGCCCGGCGTCCTTCAGCTTGCGCTGCACGGTCAGCAGATCGAAGAACCCGACGAACTCGCGCTCGTCGAGCTTGGGTCCGCCCTCGGCCGGGAGCCTTTCGAGATATCTGCGCAGCATCTCGTCGATGAGATCGCGCGGCAGTTCCACGTAGCTGTCGCGCAGGAGCGCCACCAGGTCGTACTGCCGCGGCCCCTGCAGCGCGTCCTGGAAATCGATCACCACCTGCTCGCCGGAAGGGAGCACCATGATGTTCCGGCTCTGGTAGTCGCGGTGGGTGAAGCCGCGGGGCGCCGCGGCCAGCTGCCGCGAGATGCGCGTGAACGTCTCCCGCAGCTCGCGCAGCTCCGCCTCGGAAGGCTTCGCGCCGCGGCCCAGCAGCCCGTACTCGATGAAGTGCTCGAACTCCCACTGGTAGAGGTCGAAATCGAAGGCGCGGCCGAACGCGAGGCAGGAAGGGTCCGGGTCGCGCTCGGCGTGCGCGCGCAGCCGGGCGAGCTGGTCGATGGCGCGCGCGTAGATCGCGCGCCGATGCTCCGGCCACGACACCACCGCCTCCGGCGCGCCGTCGCGCAACGCCATCTCCAGCGTGCGGTCGGTCAGGTCCTCGAGCACCACGAACCCGCGCCGGTGCGCGTCCAGGTAGATGCGCGGCACGCGCACGCCGATCCGCTCTAGGTAGCGATGCACGTTCAGGAACGGCAGGTCGTGGGCGGCGGCGTCCTTGGACACCTCCTCGCTCTTCGCGGGCTCGGGCGGCAGCTCCATGACGATGGCCGACCGCCCGGAGGCGTCCGTGGCGCGCCAGTAGGTCCGGTTCCCCGCGCCCCCGGGAAGGCGCTCGATCTTCGCCGCGGGATGCCCCATCGCCTCCGCGTAGGCCCGCGCGAGTTCGCTGTGGTCCATCTGCAAACGAGTCTACTTCCCCGCGCGAACGAGTCTACAATAAGGCGAGCGGAGGCCCTCGATGCCCGTCTTCGACAACATCCTGCAGGCGATCGGCCGGACGCCCCTGGTCCGGCTCCACAAGCTCGTCGGCCCCAAGGACGCGGCGGTCTATGCCAAGTGCGAATTCATGAACCCGGGTGGAGCCATCAAGGACCGCATGGCTCTGTACATCCTGGACAAGGCGGAGCGGGAGGGTCGGTTCAAGCCGGGCGCGACCATCGTGGAGAACACGAGCGGCAACACCGGCATGGGAGTCGCGCTCTGGGCGGCGGTGAAGGGGTACCGCTGCGTGTTCACCATGCCGGACAAGATGTCCTCGGAGAAGGTGAACGCGCTGAAGGCGTTCGGCGCCGAGGTGGTGGTCACGCCGACCAACGTGCCCGCCGAGGACCCGCGCAGCTATTACGAGACGGCCAAGCGCATCCACCGCGAGACGCCCGGCTCGTTCATGCTGAACCAGTACCACAACCCCGACAACATCGAGGCGCACTACAAGCTCACCGGGCCCGAGGTCGAGGACGACGTGCGGAAAGCGGGGCTGACGCTCGACGCGTTCGTCGCCGGCCTCGGCACCGGCGGGACCATGAGCGGCGCGGGCAAGTACCTCAAGGAGAAGTTCCCGCAGTCGAAGAACGTCGGCGTCGATCCGGAGGGCAGCGTCTACCTGGACTACTTCAAGACCGGGAAGCTGGTGCAGCCGCACGTGTACAAGGTGGAAGGCATCGGCGAGGACATGCTGTGCAAGGCGATGGACTTCAAGGTGCTCGACGACGTGCGGCGCGTCGACGACAAGCAGAGCTTCCAGGCCGCGCGCAGGCTGACGCGCGAAGAGGGGCTGTTCGGCGGCGGCTCGTCCGGGTCCGCCATCCACGTCGCGGTCGAGTTGGCGCAGGAGATGGGCAAGGGCAAGACCATCGTGGTCATCCTGCCCGACAGCGGGTCGCGCTACATCACCAAGTTCTATTCGGACGAGTGGATGAAGGACAATGGCTTCCTCGATCCGACCGACCGGATGGGGACGGTCGGGGAGCTGCTCGGCGGGAAGAAGCGCACGGTCTACACGGTGAAGCCCTCCGACACCGCCAAGCACGCGGTGGAGCTGATGAAGCGGTACGGCGTCTCGCAGCTGCCGGTCGTGGACGGCGACAAGCCGGTGGCCATGCTGCACGAGGTGGACCTCTTGCAGGCGCTGCTCGAGGGCCGGCACGAGCTGGACGAGCCGGTCAGCGCGGTGATGAAGCCCATCGACGGGGTGGTGACGCTGCGGACGCCGGTGTCGCGGCTGCGGGAGCTGTTCGCGAAGGACCAGGTGGCGATCGTCAAGGACGGAGATCAGGTCGCGGCGATCGTGACGAAGATCGACCTGATCGAGTGGCTCGCCGCGCGCTGACCGGCCGGTCCTTGCCTCGCGCGCCTCGGCGGCGCCATCATGGCTGCATGGCAAGCCGCGATCCCGTCTTGGATCTCGAGCTGGAAGGTGAAGAGGGTGGTGGCGGCGGCATCGGGAACGTCGTCCGCGCGTTGCAGGCGGCGCTAGTGCAGGGTGACCTGGACCTGGCCGCCCGCATGTACGAGGACAGCGGCCAACACGTCGCCGAGCAGCTCTTCACCACCGTCCTGCAGATGCCGGTTGCCACGCGACACAACGCCGCCCGGATGTTCGTGCTTGCCCGCGACTTCGCGCGGGCTGCGCGGCTCTACGAGCAGCTCAAGGCGTGGCCCGACGCCGCCCACATCTACGAGGAGGCGAGCGACTTCGCAGCCGCGGGGCGCTGTTGGAGGCGGAGCGGAGACCTGTCGCGCGCCGCGCGCAACTTCGACGCGGCGGGCGATGGCGATCAGGCGCTGGCGCTGTACGAGCAGATCGGCGATCAGGAGTCGCGCGCCGATTGCCTGCTGCGCAGCGGGCGGGCCTTCGAGGCGGCCGACCGTCCTCCGCCAGGCGTTCGGCCGGTACGTCAGCGAGGACGTCGCGCGGGCCATCCTCGCCCGGCCGGGCGGGACGAAGCTGGGCGGGGAGACGCGCGACGTCACCATCCTCTTCTCCGACGTGCGGGACTACTCCACCATCAGCGAGAAGCTGCCTCCCGCCGAGGTGGTGGACCTGCTCAACGAGTACTTCGGCGCGATGAGCGAAGTCATCGACCGCCAGGGCGGATGCGTGATCGAGTTCCTCGGCGACGCCATCCTGGCGGTCTTCGGCGCCCCTGGCGAGCTGCCCGACCACGCCGAGCGCGCGGTCCGCGCCGCCCTGCAGATGCAACGCCGCGGCGCCGAGCTCAACCTCGCCTGGGAACGAAACGGGAAGGCATCGCTCTGGAAAGAGCGGGGCATCCCCGCTCTCGCCTCGCGCATCGGCGTCCACACCGGCCGCGTGGTGGCCGGCAACCTGGGCAGCAAGACGCGGATGAAGTACGCGGTCATCGGCGACACGGTCAACGCCGCCTCCCGGGTCGAGCACCTCAACAACACGCTGGGCACCGACCTCCTCTTCACCGAGGAAGTGCGCATCCGCCTGCCTCCGGAGCTGGTCGCGCTCGCCCGGGACGCCGGGGAGCACCCGGTCAAGGGGCGCGG
>DASWGI010000058.1:0-5530 GCA_036393835.1 Myxococcales bacterium
ACGAACGCCTCCTCGGCCTCGCCCACCTCGCCGCCGTCGGGCCGCTGGGCGGTGACCACGGCCTTGTACGCGCCGGGCGCGAGCTGCGGCAGCGTGATCCGCGCCGTGCCGTCGGGCCCGGCCACCGCCTGGCCGGCCGGACGCGGGGTGGCGTCCTCCGCCGAGGAGAGCTGCGCGCGGAGCTGCGCGCCCGCCGCCGCGCCGTAGTCGCTGCCCCGCACCTGCACGTCCAGCGCGGGCGGATCGCCACCGGGCTCGAAGGTGGTCCGCTCCGAGGCCACCCGCATCGGCGTCAGCGCCGGATCGCGCACCAGCCAGCGGATGGCGCCATGCCAGAAGGTCTCGTACGCGCGGGGGCCCATTTCCTGCCCGGCGGCCACGAAGCTCCAGTACCAGGACGCGTCGGTCGTCAGCGCCAATGTGCGCCCGCGCCCGACCTCGCCCACCACCAGCACGGGCCGGCCGTCCTGCGAGGTGAGCAGCGTCTGCGCGCTGTCCTTCACCGCCCCCACCGTGTTCAGGCCGGGCAGTTGCGGCAGCCGCGCCCAGGCGTGCTCGTTGGCGGCCACGCCGGGCACCAGCTCCGTGACGGGGTGGCGCTTGCCCGCGTCGGTGAGCCGCATCTGAGCGGGCGTTTCCTCCACCGGCGGAGCAGAGGATGCGAGGCTCACCGGCAGGACCGCGTCGATCGCCGTGCCGCCGAAGTCGCTGGCGGAGAACGCCTGCTCGCCGCCGATCACCGCCAGCGCTCCGCCGTCGCGGACGTAGGAAGCGATCCCGTCGAGGTACTGCGAGAGGTGGTACCAGGGGCGGTTCCCGAAGTCCTGGAAGATCACCAGGTCGAAGGTCTTGAGCTGCTCCTGGAAGATCTCCTGGGTGGGGAACGGGATGAGCGACAGCTCGTCCTGCGACGACCGCGTGTCGTCTCCCGGAGTGCGCAGGATGAAGAAGCTGATCAGGTCGACGTTCGGGTCGCGCTTGAGCAGCTGCCGGAGGAAGCGCACGTCCCAGCTCGGACGGCCCACCACCAGCACCACGCGCACCCGGTCGCGGATGACCTTGAGGACGAAGCTGCGCGAGTTGTTCTGCGCGAGCGCCTCGCCCTCGTACACCGGCGCGGCCACCTGGAAGGCGAACTTCCCCGTGCGATCGGGGACGAACGAGAGCTTGGCTTCGGCGCGCTGCGTGCCGCCGCCGACGCGCACGGTCTTCTGCGCGACGATCTGGCCCTCGCGCTTGACCACCAGCGGCACGTCGATCGAGGGGAAGCCGCGCGCGCTGACCGTCACGTCGACCGTGACCTGGTTGCGCACGAAGGCGAAGTCGTCCACCACGACCTTGTCGATGGCCAGGTCCCTCATGGCCTGCGCTCCGACGGGCAGCGCGAACACCGGCGCATGGAGCTCCTGCAGCTCGGCGGAGGCCTGCGGCGTCATCCCCTCGATCAGCTCGGCGTTGTCCGCGCCGTCGCTCGCCACCACCAGACCCGCCAGCGGCCGGCCGCCGGTGCCCGCCGCGGCGGCGCTGCCCAGCGCGCCGAGGAGGTCGGTCGAGGGACCCTGGGCGAGCTGATCGGCCTGTCCCACCGAGGCGGCGAGCTTCTCCGGGTCCTGCGGCTGCAGCTCCTTGTCGAATCCGTAGACGTCGATCTGGAAGCGCGAGGCCAGCGCCGAGAGGTCGGGCAGGCGCGACTTGAGCCACCCCAGCATCGCCTCGGCGCGCGAGGGCCCGCCGGGCGCGGCGGGGAAGCGCATCGATCGCGAAGTGTCGAGGAGCACGGCGATGCGCGCGCGCACCCGGCTCTCGGCCCGCAGCTCGACCCCGGGCTCGAGCAAGAGAACGAGGAGCAGCGCGCCGGCGGCGATGCGCAGGCCGATGAGGATGCGCCGGCGCAGGGGCGACGGCTCCGCTCGGATGCCGCGGAAGCTGAGCCAGATGGCCGCGCAGAGCACGGCACAGGCGAGAACCAGCACCCACCCCGGCAGGGTCGAGAGCGAGGTGAGCCGCCAGGCGTTGTAGCTGGTTCCGTCCATCGTCAGATGCGCCTGCGCTTCATGATGAAGGGGATGTGGACCTGGTCTTCCTTGTAGTCGAGGCACAGCGCGTACATCGCCAGGTTCACGCCCAGCCGGATGGCCTTCTCGCGCTGCCCTTCCCCGCCCGGCACCACTTCCAGCTCCCACGTCCCGAGCGAGTCGCGGGCGAAGGCGCCGACCAGGTCGTTGGGGGAGTACAGGACGGCCAGACGGCCGCCCACGTCGATGGCCTCGACGTCCGGGCGCGTGACGCTGCGGCCGGTGGGACCGTCGAGCAGGTAGAACGACTTGTACAGGACGTGCTCGCGGGGGACCCGCGTGAGCTTTCCTGCCGGGAGCATGCGCGCGAGCAGCTCGCGGGCGGACATCTCGAAGGGGCCGCCGCTCTGCGCGCTCGCGTCGTCGACCAGCAGGAACCCGCCGTAGCTGATGTACCGCCGGAGCGCGGACACCTCCACGTCGGCCATCGGCGGCAGCGCGACGTCCGAGGAGAGGACCGCGAAGGGGTGGCGGAAGAGGTCCGGATCGGCGGCCGAGAGCGCCCGGACGATCGGAGAGGTTTCGATGCTGGTCCGCTTGGCGACTTCCCAGGCCAGGCGGGGGAGGCCGTCAGGCCGCGGATCCCACCGGCCGCCGTGGCGGAGCTGCGCGAAGACGAGGCGCGAGGGGTCCCCGAACGCGCGGGCGCGCAGGGGCCAGGCCAGCCCGGCGGCGAGCGCGGCCTTGAGCAGGGTCCTTCGCGACCACCCGGCCATCCCGCACAAGGCTAACTCAAGACGCCCGGCGGCGCCCCGAAACAAACCCTTGGCCGCGGAGTCGACCTCGCGCGCGGTTCGCGGTACCGTGCCCGCGCCATGGCCCAGAACACCCAGTCCGCGACCGCCTCCCGCAACAGCGTCCCAGGGACCGCCAACGAGAATCCCGTCGCGCCCCCGCTCTTCACCACCCCCAAGCGGGAGTACATCCCCGACGCGAAGCGGGCCACCGAGCTGCTCCAGACGAAGGAGATGGAGCAGGCGCGCGCTCTCTTCGGCGAGGGCGACTACGGGGCGGCGCGCAGGGCGGCGAAGAGGGTCCTCAAGGCGAAGGACATCTCGTCCGAGGCGCGCATGGAGGCGGGCGACCTGCTCGATCGCACCGCGATCGACCACGGGCCGATCGCCGCGGCGGTGGCCTTCCTCATCCTGTTCGGTCTGATGCTGATGTACTTCGCGACCAACGGCAGGTGAGTCACCGGATCGGATCGATCTTTAGATTGTCGAAGTAAATGTCGTTCTGCCAGCTGGAGAAGCCGAATCGATCGTGGCCCTCGATGGGGAGCGGCGCGCGATCGTTCATCTCCAGGACCAGCTGGCCGTCTTGCTCCCAGCGGATCAGCCCGCCCCGCCGGGTGACGGTCTCGTGATAGGTGCGGCCCCGCTCGACCTTGAGGTCCAGCCGCTTCACCACCCGCGGCGTGTCGGGCTGGAAGTAGGTGCCCTTCTCCAGCCGGTCCAGGTCGGCCCGCGCCGAGGACCGGACGAAGGGACCGCGCAGGCCCTCCCAGAGCGCCTCGAGGCCTTCGAGCTTGCGCGGGTAGGGCTGCGCCAGGTTGGCGAGCTGGGCCCGCAGCTCGGACTCGGTGGGCGCGTGCTCGTCGAGCTTCGCGATGCGCACCTCGCGGTTGTGCCATCCGCCGAAGATGAAGACGTAGCCCGTGGCATGGTTGCGCCCGTCGCCGAACGCCTCCCACTTGACGTCCCCGTCCGGCGCCTCGCTGCGCACGTCGAACTCGATGCGCACGTCGCGGGGCAGGCGCGCCTTGAGCCAGAGCGGATTGTTCCCCACCCCCGGCGAGTAGACCTGCCCGCGCGCGATGCGCCAGTGGCCGCCGTTCGACCAGTACGCCTCGCCCAGCGTGGCGCGATCGAAGTCGTCGCGGAACGGTACCGCCGCGGTCACCTCGGCCGGGCCGCGCAGCCAGGCGTGCAGGAACGGCAGGTGCACGGCGAAGAGGAGCGCGAGGACCGGGACCAGGATGCGCGGCCGGCGCAGCGGATGATCGCGCAGGGCGAGGGGTAAGGCCACTCTTTGTTGCATGTCACAGTGTCCGTGCCATGAAAAGCGCAGCGCCGCCGAATACGGCGGCGGCTACTCCTCCCGCCGCTTGACGGACAGCTCGGCGAAATCGGGCAGCTCGCGCCGGATGTGGTCGCGGAGCCGGTCGGTCAGGCGCGCCTCCAGCTGGCGGGCGCGCTCGCGCGTGAAGCCGAACCGGTTCCCGACCTCCTGCAGCGTCATCGGCTCCGCGCCGTCGGGCAACGAGAGGCGGTGCTCGAAGAGGAACCGGTCCTTGGGATCGGTGAGCGTCTTGCCGAACTCGGCGAGCTTCTCCTTGAAGATCCGGCGCAGCTCCTCGTCCGCGAGCTGCTCCTCGGCGGGCCGGGCCGTCTCGACGATCCGGTCGCCGTAGGTCTGCCGCGCTTCGTCGACCCCGGCCACCGGCGTGTCGAGCGAGAACTCGTCGTTCGCGAGGCGCTGGTCCATCTCGCGCACGTCCTGCTCCGTCACGTCGAGGCGGTCGGCGAGCAGCTTGTGCGCGGGCTCGAATCCCTGCGCCATCAGCCTGTCCTGCTCCTTGCGGAGATTGAAGAACAGCTTGCGCTGCGCCTGCGTGGTCCCGAGCTTCACCATGCGCCAGTTGTCCATCAGGTAGCGCAGGATGTAGGCGCGGATCCACCAGGCCGCGTAGGAGGAGAGCTTCACCCCGCGGAACGGGTCGTACTTCTGCACGGCCTGCATCAGCCCGACGTTCCCCTCCTGGATGAGGTCGAGCAGGTTGAAGGCGGCCCGGCGGTATTCGTGCGCGATCTTGACCACCAGGCGCAGGTTGGCGGTCACCAGCCGGTAGGCGATCCGCGGGTCCTGCGTCTCGCGGAACCTCACCGCCAGATCGTGCTCCTCTTCGCGCGTCAGGAGCCGGTGCCGCGAGACTTCCGCCATGTAGCGCTGCAGGGCGTCGGCGTGCTCGAGGTCGGGCTCGACGCGGACCGGAAGGGTCGTCTCCCCCCCGCCCTCCGGCGGCAGCACCTCGGGCTCGACCACCTCCGGCTCGACCACCTCCGGCTCGGCCGCTTCAGGCTCGGCCGCGCGCGGTTTGGGCCCCGCCGCCGGCGCGCGCTTCTTCTTCTCCGCTCTGGGCGCCGGGTCTGCTCTCGGACGCTTGCCCGGCCGTCGCCGGTTGCTAGGCATGGGTGATCGTCTATCTTCCCGCGAGTCGCGGTGCTATACAGGCAAACTTTTCGCGGTTCAAGAATGAGCGATTACGTCAGCAGCACCAGCTTTGCGGACCTTCCGATCTCCGACGAGCTGCGCCTCGGGATCGGCGACCGCGGATACACCACGCCGACGCCGGTCCAGGCGGCCGTGTTCGGCCCCATCCTGGCCGGCCGGGACGTCATCTGCCGCAGCAAGACCGGCACCGGCAAGACCGCCGCGTTCGGCATCCCGCTGCT
>DASWGI010000059.1:0-36254 GCA_036393835.1 Myxococcales bacterium
GTGCAAAGCCGCCCGACGTGTCGCGGATTCTCGAGGTCGGGCCCGGCGCGGTGTCCGACGTGGAGCTGGTCGCCGCGGTGCTCGCGGGCACCGGCCGGCGCGAGCGGCCCGAGGCCGTCGCCGCGCGCCTGCTCGAGGGCGGGCTTTTGCGGCTGCGGCGCATGACGCCGTGCGAGGTGCTGCACGAGGCGCGCGTGCGCGCCGCGCAAGCCGCCCGGCTGGTCGCCGCGCTCGAGTTGGGGCGCCGGGCAATGGCGGCCGAGCAGCGCGAGCGGGAGCGGTTCCTCTCGCCCGACCTGATCGCTGCGCGGCTCTGGCCGCTCCTCGCCGACCTTTCGCACGAGGAGTTCTGGGCGTTCCTCATGACGGCCCGCATGGAGGAGGTCCGCTGCGTACGCGTCGCCTCCGGCGGGCTCACCCAGTGCTCGGTGCTCCCGCGCGAGGCGTTCGCGCCCGCGCTCGTGCACGCGGCGCCCTGCGTCGCTTTCGCCCACAACCACCCGTCGGGCGACCCGACGCCCTCGTCCGACGACCACCGCCTCCAGCTGATGCTGGACGAGGCCGGGCGGGCGCTCGGCGTCCGCGTGGTCGATCACCTGGTCATCGCCGCCGACGGGTTCCACAGCGCCCGCACCGGGGCGGGGGCGCCGCCGCGGCAGAGGGCCGTGGCATAAGGGGGGAACATGCAGGACGTTCGCGAGGCTCTGTCCACTCACTTCGGCTACGACGGGTTCCGGCCGGGCCAGGAGGCGATCATCCGCTCCGTGCTCTCCGGGCGGCCGACCCTGGCCATCCTGCCCACCGGCGGCGGGAAGAGCCTCTGCTTCCAGCTCCCTGCCCTGCTGCTCGAGGGCACCACGGTGGTGGCGTCGCCGCTGCTCGCCCTGATGAAGGACCAGGTCGACGCGCTGGCCGCGCGCGGCATCGCCGCCACCTTCGTGAACAGCTCGCTCTCGGAGGCGGAGCGGAAGGAGCGCCAGGCGCGGATCCGCGCCGGGGCCTACCGCCTGGTGTACGTCGCGCCCGAGCGGTTCCGGTCGAGCTCCTTCCGGGAGGCGATCGCGCAGGTGCGCGTCCCGCTCTTCGCCATCGACGAGGCGCACTGCATCTCGTCGTGGGGACACGATTTCCGGCCCGACTACCTCAAGCTCGCCGAGGCCTGCGGGCACCTGCGCGCCGAGCGCATCCTGGCGCTCACCGCCACCGCCACGCCCGAGGTGCGCAAGGACATCGCCCGGGCGCTCGGCCTCGACGACCCCCAGGTGTTCGTCGCCGGCTTCGACCGGCCCAACCTGTTCGTCGAGGTGGCGCGCGCCTCCGGCGACCAGGAGAAGGTCGGCCGCATCGTCGCGCTCGCGCGGCGGGGAGGTCCCGGCCTCGTGTACGCGGCCACGCGGCGCAACGTGGAGAAGGTGGTCCTGGCGCTGCGCGCGAACGGCGTGGACGCGGCCGGGTACCACGCCGGCATGGACGACGCAGAGCGGAGCGCGGCGCAGGAGAAGTTCCTGCGCGGCGAGGTGGCCGTGGTGGTGGCGACCAACGCGTTCGGGATGGGCGTGGACAAGGCGGACATCCGGTTCGTCGCGCACTTCCACGTCCCGCGCTCGATCGAGGCCTACTACCAGGAGATCGGGCGCGCCGGCCGCGACGGGGCGGGGAGCCTCGCCCTGCTCCTCTTCAACTACGCCGACGTCATGCTGCAGAAGCGCATGATCGAAGGCTCGCGGCCGAAGGAGGAGACCGTCCGCAAGGTGTGGGACGCGGCGCGCAGCCTCGGCTCGGGCGGCGCCGCTCAGGTGGCGGTGGCGTGCGGAGCCCACCCCGCGGACGCGCAAGCGGCGCTCAAGCTGCTGGAAGCCGCCGGCCACCTGGCGCGGCGAGGACAGGACTTCTCGGTGCTCACGCCGGACGTAGAGGAGCCCGCCGTCGACTTCGAGCGCGCCGCGATGCGCGTCGCGCACGAGCGGCAGATGCTCGACCGCATGGTCCGCTTCTGCGACACCGAAGGCTGCCGCCGGCGCAACCTGCTGCGGTACTTCGGCGATCCCGATGCGCCCCGCTCCTGCCCGGCCTGCGACCGCTGCGTCGGACAGCGGGCGCCGGCGGCCGAGGAGGTGTCCGTGGAGCGCGGCAGGAGAGCGCCGCGCGCCGCCCGGCCGGTCGAGGTCCCGGAGGACATGGACGAGACCGTGCTGGCGGAGCTGCGGGCCCTGCGCACCGAGATCGCGCGCGAGACGAGGGTGCCCTCCTACGTCGTCTTCCATGACGCGACCTTGCGCGAGCTGGCGAGCGCGCTTCCGCACGACGAGCGCGGCTTCCTGGCCGTGAAAGGCGCCGGGCCCGGCCGCTGGCAACGCTACGGCGAGCGCGTGCTCGCGGTGACGCGGAAGGGGCGCGCGCACGCCGCGGCGCCCGCCACGACGGAGGAACCGCGGCGCGGCGTGTCTCGTCCACAAGCGGACGAAGGGCCCGGGCCGGCGCCGGCGTACGACGCCTTCGAAGTCCCGCCCCCGCCCGAACCGCCCGTGGCGCGCGATCCCGCCGGCGCGGGCGAGTTGGAGACGGTCTGGCAGCTCTGCGCCGGGGGCGCGACCCTCGCCGAGATCGCCGAGCGCACCCGGATCGCCGCGCCGGACGTGGCGCGCCGGCTGTGCGAGCTTCGCCGCGCGGGGCGCAACCTTGACGTCGGGCGACTCCTGGGCAAAGGCCGGGTCGACGCGATCCGGCTCGCCGCCCGCGGAATGAACGGCGACGTCGCAGCCGTCCGGCGCCGGCTGCCATTCACGGCGCCGCTGGCGGAGATCCGGCTCGCGCTCGAGGCGTAGCGTTCCTTTTTTTTGGGTGGCGCCGAGCCGGGCGCGGCCGGCGGCGCCGAGCGGTCCGAACGCGTTTGCGACGTCGGACCCCTGTGTTACCGTGCCGCGACCTTCAAACGAAGAGGCACTCATGGCGGGCAGCGGAGTCAACAAGGTCATCTTGGTCGGCAACCTCGGAAAGGACCCGGAGGTGCGCTACACGCCCGGGGGACAGGCGGTGGCGAACTTCACCATCGCCACCAACGAGAACTGGACCGACAAGTCGGGGCAGAAGCAGGAGCGCACCGAGTGGCACCGCATCGTGGTCTGGGGCAAGCAGGCCGAGCTGTGCGGTGAGTACCTGAGCAAGGGCCGGCAGGTCTATCTCGAGGGCCGGCTGCAGACGCGGGAGTGGACCAACAAGGAGGGCGCCAAGCAGTACACCACCGAGGTGGTCGCCAACCAGGTGGTGTTCCTCTCCGGCGGCGAGCGCGGCCAGGGCCGCGGCGCCTCTCGCGGCGGCGCTGCTCCGGACGAGTTCGGCGCTCCCCCGCCCGCGATGGACGAGGGCGGCGGCCCCAAGGCCGCCGAGGACGACATACCGTTCTAGATTGCGCGCGGCGCACCCCGCGGGGCGGCGATGCGGCTCGAGGGGACCTACCCGCCGGGGCGGGCGGCGCGCGGCGGGCAGCGGGACGCCTCGGCCGTGCAGGCCGGCTGCTGCGTAGGCGGGGCGGCGCGTCCAGCCGCGGGCGCGGCCGGAGGAGAGCTCGTGGCGCCGTTCGCGCGGGACGGAGCCCACACGGGATTGGGGATCACGGTCACTGGCCAGTCGGCATCGGCGGCGCCGAACGACGCGTTCACGGCGGCCTGCGCCGGGCTCAGCGCCGCGGCGGCCGCCGACGCGACCGGAGCCAGGGTCGTTGCCGTGATCGGGGCGGCGGGGCGCGGAAGCGCGGCGCCCGACGGCTGCGCGGCCTGGGCCGGGCCCACGGGCGCGGCCCCGGACGATGCGGGCGCCGGGGGCGCCGCCGCCGCGACCGCGTGCGCTGCTTCCTTGGACGGTGCCGGCGCGGGAGCGGCATCGACGTGCCGCTCGAGGGCGGCCAGCAACGCCTGCGCCTGCGCCGCGTCCGCTCCGCGAGCCTCTTTCAACACACGGGCCAGCGCCGAGCGCGCCGGGTCCGACTCCGCCGCGATGAAGCCGATGGCGGCGAGCTCGACGGCGGCTTGCGCCTGCACGGCGGGGGCCGCCCGCAGCGCTGCGAACAGCTCGTCCGCCGACGCGTCCGCCACGTCCGCGAGCCCCTTGGAAAGGAGCGTCTCGAGCTGCTCGTCGTGCTGCGCGCCGCGCGCGAGCGGCGCCAGCGCCAAAAGGCGCGCTAGCGCCTCGGCGTTGCCGTCGACCGCCATGTCCAGGAGCGGCGACACGGCGGGGACGGGCAGGGACAGCTCGCGCCCGACGGCCCGGAGCTTCACGAACAGGTCCGTCGATGAAGGCATCGCCTCCAGCAGCGGCCCACCGCCCTGCTCGGGGTCGCTCCGCACCAGCGCATCGGCGACCACCACGCGCACCAGCGGATCGCGCTCGATACGCAGCGCGCTGCGCAGGAACGCGAGGTTCTTCTTGTCCGGGGACTGCGCCATCGCCGCGTACGTCACCACCCGCGCGCGAAGCTCCGCAGGGGACAGCTCGGCCGGCGCCAGCGCCGCCAGCGCTTCCTTGTCCGGACCGCCGGACGAGGCGAGGATGCCCCCCAGCCGGTCCACGCTCGAGACCACCGCAGCGCTCCGTCCGGACCAGTCGTTCACCAGGACCGAGAAGGCGAACCTTTCCCCGCCCAGGCTCTGCACGAATCCGGAAAGCGCAGTCACCTTGTCGAGCGTCCCGGTCTTGGCGCGCAGCCGCCCGGCCGCGTCGGTGCCTTCCATCCGCAGCCGCATCGTGCCGTCGCGTGCGGCGATGCCGAGCGAGGAGACGAACTCCGCTGCCACCGGGAACCGCTTCCACACCGCGGTGAGCAGCGTGATCATCTGGTGCGCGGAGAAGCGGTTGGTATCGTTCAGCCCGCTCCCGTTGCGCAGCTGGTATGAGCCTCGCGGGATGCCCAGCTCGCCGAGCACCTCCTGCGTCACCTCGATGCCCTTCGGCCAGGTGCCTGGAGCGCCCTTCAGCTCCGCCCCCAACGCCTTGACCAGCATCTCGGCGATGAAGTTCGAGGAGGCCTTGTTCATGTCGCGGACGACGTCCGACAGCTCGTCGGAGTCGTAAGAGGCGATGAGCGCGGCCGAGGCGGGGGCGGCGCCCAGCTTCACCCGTGGCCCCACGTGGATGCCGCGCTGCTTGAGCGCGAGGCGGAGCGTGTGGCCGAAGTACATGGCCGGATGGGTCACGCGGCGGTACAGCACCACCGGGTCGGCCTTGGCCGGCAGCCGGCCGTCGATGGCCACCCGCGTCCGCTCGCCCTCGGCGTACGTGTGCGGCCGCAGCTTGCGCCGCGCGTCCTCGCGCACGGTGGTGACGTTGTTCTGCAGGACGAAGCAGTCGGCGTCCGGCTCGAGCTCCACGCGGGCGCGTTGGCCGGGACGGTCGCCGGGCGAGACGTAGATGGCCACTGCGTTGTGGTTCAGCGAGAGCGCCCCGACCGGCGCCGCGTACGCCTTGTCGCTGGTCTCCTGCTCCCAGCCCGGCCCCCACTTCTCGGCGTCGAAATAGGTGTCGTCCAGCAGGATCTCGCCCACCTGGCGCACGCCCCGGTGCCACAGGTCCGCGGCCAGCCCGTACAGCCGCTCCGTGTTGAGGGTGGGGTCGCCGCGCCCCTTCACGTACAGGGTCTGGACGTGCCCGCGGCGGTCCGGGCTGCGGTCCCCGAGGAAATCGGTGGTGAAGCGGAAGTCGGGACCCAGCCGCAGCAGCGCGGCGGCGGCCGTGACCAACTTGGTGTTCGAAGCTGGATTGAGCTGGTTGTCGGCGCCGTGCGAGTAGATCACCGAACCGTCGTCGAGCGAAACCACCTCCACCGACGCCCGCGCACCCGTGAGGGGCGCTTGCGAGAGCAAGGCGTCGAAAGCGCTGCGCAACGCCTGCCGATCGGCGGGCGAAGCCGACGCGGTGTGGGCGGTGCAGAGCGCGCACACCGCCACGGTGGAGAGAAGGATCCGATGCTGCAGCCGAGACAGGGGGACCTCGCTTCGGCGGGCTCGCCCGCCTTTCGATCTCTACCAACCGCCTGGCCGCCGGGCAACGAAACAGCAGGCGACAATTCCATCGGGATGCGACCAGCCAACAATCGGCTGGCCCGCCTCCTTCCTGAGTGCCGCGGGCCAGTGTTCCGTGTCAGTCGCCGCCTAGGGCGGCGCTGCGCTTTTCACGGCGCGGACATTGTGAGATTCCTCTGGGCCGCCATGGACTACGAGAAGCTCGCCGCACGGTGCGTGATCGCCGGCATCCAGGGTCCCACACCCACCCCGGAGGAGCTGGATCTGGTCCGGCGGGGCATCGCGGGCGTGATCCTCTTCAAGCGCAACGTGGTGGATCCCACCCAGGTCGCCGAGCTGTCGCGCGCGCTCAAAGCGGCCGCGCCCGGGCCGCTGCTCTTGTCCATCGACCAGGAAGGCGGCCGTGTGCAGCGGCTCCGCCCCCCGCACTGGACCGAGCTGCCCAGCATGCGCCGCATCGGCGAGCTGGACGCGGCCGGCGGCATCCCGGGGATGAACGGGACGGCCATCGCCGAGAAGCTGGGCCTGCTGATCGCCGAGGAGCTGTCGGCCTGCGGCATCGATCAGGACTACGCCCCGGTGCTCGACGTCGACACCAACCCGGACAACCCGGTGATCGGGGACCGCTCCTTCGGCCGCGACCCGGCGCGGGTGGCGCGCCTGGGCGTCGCGCTGGGCAAGGGGCTGGAGACGGGCAGGGTGGCGAGCTGCGGGAAGCACTTCCCCGGCCACGGCGATACCTCGCAGGACTCGCACCTCACGCTCCCGCGCCTCGCCCACGACCGCGAGCGGCTCTGGCAGGTGGAGCTGGTGCCGTTCGTGGCGGCGGCGCGCGCCGGGCTCGCCTCGGTGATGACCGCGCACATCCGGTTCGAGGCGTTCGACCGGCTGCCGGCCACCCTGTCTCCGGAGGCCATGAAGCTCCTCCGCAAGGACGTCGAGTTCCAGGGCGCGTGCATCTCCGACGACCTGGAGATGAAGGCCATCGCCGACACGTACGGGGTGGTGGACGGCGCCGAGCTGGCCATCGCCGCCGGGGTGGACGCGGTGCTCGTCTGCCACACGCTGAAGCTCCAGCACGATGCGATCGAGAGCATCGCGCGCGGCGCCGATGCGGGTCCGCTGCCGCGCGACCGCCTCGCGGAGGCGGCCGGCCGGATGGAGAAGCTGCTCCAGTTCGCCCGCCCAGCCTCGGCCATCGAGCCGTCGCGCGCGGCGGCGCGCTGCGGAACCAAGGAGCACCGCGACTTCGTCGCCAAGCTGCTGGCTCCCCCCGCCGTCGCCTCCCAGCACCGCGACCCCACGGAATGGCGCCGCGCCTGACCTCTGCATCGTCCCCGCCGTTGCGATTGCCTACAAACGAACGCGGAGGCGCGGAGGCGCGGAGAAGAGAATTGGGACGCGTGTCTCCGCGCCTCAGCGCCTCCGCGTTGATCCTGTAGTCCAGCGCGGCTGATTCATCAGCGGCGGGTGAGGGCGCCCTCGCCGAGCAAGGCGAGGACGCCGAGGAGGAGGAGGCTGCCCCAGAGAGGGGTGCCGCGGGCGCCTTCGGCGGCCTGGGCGCTGGAGGCGACCTGGGCGCTGCCGGCGCCGCCCAGCCGGGCCTTCAGCTCGGCCTCGTCGACGCGGCGCAGATCGCTTTCTTTTGGGTCGAGTCGCGCGACGAACCCCAGCGCCGGCTCGACGCGCACCGCGCCCCCCGCCGGCTGCAGTTGCACCCGGTACAGGCCGGGCTCCAGCGCCTGGACCGAGACGGAGTCCTGCGCCTGCGGCGAGGCCTTCTCCCGCCGCAGCGGCAGCGGCGAGCCGCCGGGGCCGAGCACGGCGGCGATCCGCGTCCCCTGGGGCGCGATCACGGTCCGATCGTTCCCCACCTGCGACGGCGGCGGCGCCTTCTCCTCGAGCGAGCCCGCCAGCCAGCTCACCGACTGCTGCAGCACGGGCAGGAAGCTCACGCGCACCGGCCAGTCGGTCCACGCGTGGGACACCGTGCTGGTGTAGAGCAGCACGCGCCCCTGCCCGTGCTGCCCTTCGACCAGCGCGGGCGCCCCGTCGTCGTAGGAGAGCAGGGCGCGCGAGCCGCCCGAAGGATCGGGCCGGAGGAGCGCGTACTTGAACGTGCGCGCTCCGAGGAGGCCCTCGCGGTCGGCGGCGGAGAAGACGCGGAAGAGCGGATGCGTCCACTCCACCACCCCGAACCGCGCCGCCTGGTCGGTGAGGCGGGGATCTCCCTTGCCCTGCTCGCCGGCGGGATCGGCCGCGGTCTTGATCAGGTGCAGCGGGCGCGGCAGCAGATCGCCGAACGCGTCATTGTACGCATCGGGGTCGACGTGATCTCCGAGCGACACTAAGAGCCCCACCCCGCGGTTCGCCACCAGCGCCCGCAGCTTCTCGCTGAAGGACTTTGGCGGCGCGATCACGTCGAGCAGCAGGATGACGTCGTAGCCCTCCAGAGACGCGCCCTGCGCCGCCTCCGCGTCGAGCACGGTGAGCGCCACGCGGCCGCCGGTGCGCGCCGGCGCGAGCGCCGCCTCGACGAAGAACGCCTCGTCCCGGGTGCGGAGCGCCGAAGGCGCGCCGTCGACCACCAGGACGCGCAGGTCGCGGGGCACCTCGACGGTGAAGTCCTGCGCGTCGTCCTCGTCCAGCCCCTCTCCCTCCGCCCGGGCGATCTCCACCCGTCCCGCCACCGTTCCCGGCGGCAGCACCGCCCCCAAGGTCTTCTTCGCCGTGCCGTGCGCGGGCACGTCCACGAAGCCCTTGGCGAGCGTCTGCTGCCCGATGCGCAGCGCCACCGGCAGTCCGGAGATCGCCGCGGCCGAGTGGTTGGCGATCGTCGCGATCACCTCGTACCCGCGCGCCCCGATCGATGCGGCGGGCTGCACGGCCGTGGCGACCACGGCGGCGTTGGGCAGCTCGTTGCCCTGCGCCGCGTCCACCAGCACCACGTTGGGACGGACCGGCCGGGTCCCCGGCGGCGAGCCCGGGGGAGGCGGAACGAGGGGCGGCGGGGCATCGAGCCGCAGCGAGTGGGCGGCGAGATCGGTGAAGGCGACGATGCGCTTCCCCGCCACCGGGCTCTCGCCCAGCGCCCGCGCAGCCGCCGCCATGCAGCCGGTCAGATCGGAGCCGAGATGGGTGGGCCTCGCGTCCTCGAGGAGGCGCCGGACCGCCACCCGATCGAAGCTGGGGGCGGCCAGCGGCGCGGGATTGCCGGCGCAGAGCGCCACCGTCGCCGGCTCGTCGGGGCCCAGCCGCTCGAGCGCCGCGAACGCCTCGCTCCGCGCCCGCGCAAAGAGCGTCTGCGAGCCGCGGCGGTAGCGCATCGACAGCGACGCGTCGATGACCAGTGCCGTCGCCTGGGGACCTCGCGACACCGCCGCCTGCGCGCCGCGCGGCTCGAGCGACGGGCGCGCCAGCGCCAGCGCCACGCCCGCGATCAGCAGGCAGCGCAGCGCGAGCAGCAGGATCTGCCGGAGGCGCAGCCGCCGCACGCGGCGCTGCTGGGAACGGAGCACGAACTCGATCGCGCCGAACGCGAGCGGGCGCGGCCGCCGCCGGTTGAACAGGTGCACCAGGATGGGCAGCGCCAGCGCGGCGAGGCCCCACAGGTAGGCGGGATGCGCGAAGACGAGCCGGCCCATTACGCGCTCCCTTCGCGGCGGGCGAGCAGCTCGAGCAGCACGCGGTCCGGAGCGCGGTCGGTGGGGACCTGCACGTACTCCACGTCCGCGCGGGTCAGCTCCCTCTTGGTGTCCTCGAGGAAGCGGCGCAGTTCCTGGAGGTAGCTCTCGCGGATCTGGCGCGGCTGCGCGTCGATCTGGCGCTCGTCCTCCAGGCTGAGGAACCGGGTCGGATCGTCGAAGGGGAAGTCGAGCTCCTCGCGGTCGAGCAGGTGCAGGAGGAGCACGTCGTGGCGGCGGCCGCGGAGCATCTTCAACGCGGGCACGGTCCGCTCGGTCGGGTCGAACAGGTCGCTCAAGAGCACCACCATCCCGCGCCGGCCGGTCTTCTCGGCGGCGAAGTCCAGCGCTTCCGACAGATCGGTGGGCCCGCGCCCGGCGGCCGCGTCGAGCCGCCGGAGCACCTCCTGCACGTGCGCGCTGGACGCCGCGAAGGGGAGGAAGCTGCGCACCCCGGCCGGCAGCCGCTCGGTGCTGCCCGGCTCCGCGTCGCCGGCGACGATGAGCCCCACCTGATCGCCCTGCCGCGCGAGGAGGTACGCGAGCGCCCCCGCGCAGACGGCGCCGTACTGGAGCTTGGTCATCGCGCCGCGCCCGTACGCCATCGAGCCCGAGCCGTCGACGACCAGCAGGGCGCGCAGGTTCGTCTCCATCTCGAACCGCTTCACGTAGTACTTGTCGAGCTTGGCGTAGGCGCGCCAGTCGATGTGCCTGATCTCGTCGCCGGGCGCGTACTCCTTGTGCTCGGCGAACTCCACCGATTGCCCGTGCACCGGGCTCTGGTGCAGCCCGGTGAGCACTCCCTCCATCACCTTGCGCGCCCGCACCTGCAAGGGGCCCAGGCGCGCCAGCAGGGCCGGGTCGAGCATCATGCGCGCGCGTCGCGGAGCAGCTGCGCGACCACCGCGCGCGAGTCCACTCCCTCGGCCTCGGCGTGGAAGTTGGTGAGGACGCGGTGGCGCATCACCGGCTCGGCCAGCGCGCGCACGTCGTCCACCGTGGCGGCGGGGCGGGCGTCGAGGGCGGCGCGCGCCTTGGCGCCGACGATCAGCGCCTGCGAGGCGCGGGGGCCGGCGCCCCAGGCGACGTGGTCCTTCACGTGCTGGTCGGCCGACTCGCCCGGCCGCGTGCGCCGCACCAGCTCGACGGCGTAGCGGATCACGTGGTCCGCGGCGGGGACGCGCAGCACCAGGTCTTGAAGGCTGCGGATCTGCTCCGGCGCGAGCACCTTCTGCAGGGCGGGCTTCGCGCCCGAGGTGGTGGCGCGCACGATCTGCACCTCCTCCTCCGCGCTCGGGTAATTCACGTCGACCATGAACATGAACCGGTCGAGCTGCGCCTCGGGCAACGGGTACGTGCCCTCCTGCTCGATCGGGTTCTGCGTGGCGAACACGAGGAACGGTTCCTCGAGCGGATAGGTGCGCCCGCCCGCGGTCACGCGGTGCTCCTGCATGGCCTGCAGCAGCGCGGCCTGGGTCTTGGGCGGGGTGCGGTTGATCTCGTCCGCGAGCAGCACGTGGGCGAAGACCGGACCGGGGACGAAGCGGAAGGCGCGCCGGCCGGTGGTGTGGTCCTCCTCCAGCACGTCGGTGCCGGTGATGTCGGAGGGCATCAGGTCGGGCGTGAACTGGATCCGGTTGAAGCTGAGCGAGAGCGCCTCGGCCAGGGTGGAGATGAGCAGCGTCTTGGCCAGCCCCGGCACCCCGACGAACAGGCAGTGGCCGCGCGAGAAGAGCGCCACCAGCAGCTGGTCGATGACCGCCTCCTGCCCGACCACCCGCTTTCCGATCTCGGCGCGGATGCGGGCCCGCGCCTGGCCGAGCTCGGCGATCAGCTCGGCGTCGGACGCCGGGCCGGTGGTCTTCAGATCCAGTGCCTCGCTCATGGAGCCCCTTCCTTGGTGTCCTTGGGCGCGGGCCGCTCGCCGAGGGCGAGCGCGAGCGCGCGCTTCTCGCGCTCGATCAGCGCGTCGTCCTTCAGGCCCTTCGCCACCGCCAGGTAGACGTCGTGCAGCTCGGGGTCGAACGGGTCCACCGAGATGCCTGCGTCCAGCGCGCTGCGCGCCTTGGCGTACTCGCCGCGCTTCTCCAGCACCCGCGCGTACAGCACCTGGGCCGCCTCATCCTGCGGGTCGCGCGACACGGCCGCGGCGAGCGCGCTCTCGGCCTCGCCCAGGCGCCCCAGCTGGATCTGCGCGAAGGCGTAGCGGCGCGCGAGCAGCGGCACCTCCCGGGAGAGGCGCGCGCGGGCCTTGCCGTACTCGAGCGCGGCGGCGGCCCAGCGGCGGCGCGCGAAGAAGATCTCCCCCAGGCGCACCGCTCGCTTGGCCTCCGGATCGGTCGGCCGCTCCTCGCCCGGGTCCGGCGCGGCAGCCGCCCCCTTCTTCTTCGCGTCCTCCTTGAAGATCAGCTTGCGCGAGGCGAGGGGGCGCGCCGAGCCGGGGGCCTGGGTGGCGGGCTCGCGGCGCGGCTTGAGCAGGTCGGCGCGCCACTCCTGCTCGAACTGCGCGAACGGCTTGCCGTACGCCTGCGCCACCGCGTTCTCGTCGGAGAAGCCGTTCGCCATCGCCGCCACCAGCTCGGTCAGCGCCTGCTGCCCTCCGCGCTGGTGGAGGAGCTTGATGGCGGACTCCACCTCGGCGAAGGCGAGCGCGGCCATCTCCTGCGTCGGCAGCTTGGCGATGGACGGGTGCATGGCGGCGAAGGTGATCAGCTTGCGGTCCCGCGCCGCCCTGGTGAGCAGCGCGGTCGACGTCTCGTCCACCGCCTGGCCCGGGGCGCCGCGCCAGCGGGTCTCGAGGAACTTCGCCAGCCCCTCCTGCAGCCAGATGGGCACCGCGTTCCGGCCCTTGCGAGTGACCAGGTAGTGGACGAACTCGTGCGAGAGCGTGTCCAGCCAGGCGTAGCCGCGCAAGAGCGCGCGGGGCGAGGTGATCATCAGCCGGTTGTACTTGCAGAGCGCGATGGTGCCGCTCGCCTTGATCTCGGCGACGGTCAGCGGGGAGACGCGGGCCAGCGCCTGCGCCGTCTCGTACACCTCGACGCGCACCTTCGCCGGAGGCGAGTAGCCCAGGTCCTGCGTCAGCGCGGCGTACGCTTTCTCCAGCGCCTCCAGCGCGTAGGGGACCAGCAGCGCGTCCTTCCCGGGGCGCGTGTACACGACGAAGTGCGCGCTCTCGTGCGCCTCGTCGCCCTTCACCTCGTCGGCCCCGGCCTGGGCGAGCTTCGCCTGCGCCTCGAATCCGTCGATCTGCGCGGCGCCGCGCGAACGGGCCTCCCCGAACGCCGCGACCGATTCGGCGTACTTGCCCTGCTCGAACAAGACCCGCGCCCGGAAGTACGCCGCCGCCACCGACCCCCGATCCTCGGAGGTGAGCTCGTCGAGCCCGCGCTGCGCCCCCTCGATGTCCCAGGCTTCCAGGTCGCTGTCGATCCGCTCCGCGATCTGCGAGGTGGAGCGCGCCGGGGCCGGCAGCGCCGCGAGGGTGACGAGCAGGAGCAGCGACCGCGGAAGACCGCCAGCCGCGAGCCGCAAGCCGTGAGCCGTCACTTGACCAGCTCCTCGTAATACTGCTTCACCCGCTCCTGGTATTTCTCCGGCGCCTTCTGCTTCATCGCGTCGAGCAGCTCCTTGCGGAACTCCTGCGGCCCGCGCCCTGCCTCGGCGTCGGGGATCTCCACCTTCTGCGTGTCCATGTCGCCGGAGTCGTTCTCGCCCTGCTCGCCGGCCGGCTCGCCCCACGGCATCGGCATGCGCGGCCCGTTCTGGCCCTTGCCGCCGGCCTGCTTGGCCATCTGCTGCATGGCGTCCTCGAACTTCTGCAGCTGCTCCAGCGCCTGCTCCTCGCCGGCCTGCGCGCCGCGCGGCTCGCCCTGGCCCAGCCTCTGCTCCGCGCGCCCCATCCCCTCCTGCGCCTGCTGCAGCATCTGCTCGTGCTGGGGCCCGAAGATGGGCACCTTGCGGCCCACCTCGCCCAGCTGGTTGCGCGCCTGCTGCAGGTCCTCGCCGATCTTCCTCTGCTCGGCCTGCTGCCGGAGCATCTCCTCCATCTGCTGCGGCGTGAGCGGCTCGCCGCGCGGCATGGTCTGCTCCAACTCGCTCACCACTTCGCGCAGGGGCGGCGCGGCGCCCTGCACGCCTTTCATGCCGCGCTTCACCGCCTCCGGATCGCGCACGAACCCTGGATACCGCTGCGCGAGCTGCTCCTCCATTCCCAGGCGCGCCTGCAGCGTCTCCACCGCCCGCAGGCTGCGCTCGGCCTGCTCGAGCGCCTCGGAGAAATCGCCCGACTCCAGCGCGCGCGACAGGTCGTCGACCCTCGACTGCGCCGCCTCCAGCACATCCTCCAGGCCCATGCGCTCGGCCAGCTTCGAGTCGATCTGCTTCACGCCCTGACGGGCCTGCTCCACCTTCTCGCGCAGCCGCCTGGCCAGGTCCTTGCCGCCGCGCTGGTCGAACCGCTTCTGCTGCTCCGCGCCCATCTCCCGGCGGAGATGGGCGGTGCGCTGCTGCAGCGCCTTTTCGCGCGCGGTGATGTCGCGCAGCTTCTGGGCCGCCTGCGAGAGCTTCTGCGCTTCCTCCGAGTACTGGCCGCCCTGCTCCTCCTGCGCGCGCTGGGCGAGCCCCTTCTCCAGCTTTTCCAGATCTTGCCCGAGCTGGTCGAGCTGCTTGAGCGCGTCGTCCACCTTTCCACTCTGCAGCTTGCGCTGGATGTCCGAGAGCTGGGAGAGCAGGTCCTGCTGCCGCTCCACGTTCTCCATCGCCTCGGCGTTCAGGTGCTCGTCGCGGATGCCGCGCGCCATCTCCTGCATGCGCGCCATGAGATCCTGGATGCGCTCCCGCATCCGCTCCACCTCGGAGAGGATCTGCCGCTTCGTCTCCTCGTCGGGCGCCTTGCGCAGCTTGTCCGCCAGCCGCGCCAGCTCGCGGCGGGAGGCGGCCAGCTCCTTGCCGATCTCCTGCATGGCGTCGAGCCGCGCCTTGTCGAGCAGGTCCTGCAGGTAGAGGATGTCCTTCTCCTCCTCGGCGATCTCGGCGGAAAGGGCGCGCGAGAAGTTGCGGTACGCGCCGTCGAGGCCGGCGGACCCGCGCGAGAGCGGGGCGCGCGCCAGCGAGGTGCGGCGCACCGCCGGCCCCAGCGAGCTCGCCGCGTAGCGCAGCGCGCGCCCGACCTCGCGCGGCGCCAGCTTGTCCTTGATCAGCGCGGTCCCTGCGGACTGCAGCTCCGAGACGAGCTGCAGCGCGCGCTGGTCCGAAGAGCCGGTCGCCGCGTACCAGCCCGCCCCGTCCGTGGGCGGCGCGGGCTTCTCCTCGATGCGGTCGGCCGCGAGCGCCACCAGCCGCTCCCACAGCGCCTGGGCCCGCAGCAGCGCCTCCCGGCTGTGCTCCGCCGCGGAGAACACCTTCAGCACCTGCGTGGCCGACGCGCCCCGCTGCGGACCGTCGACCGCGTCGTTGTCCCGCGCCTCGACGGCGTAGGTGACCTTGTCCCCGGCGCGCAGCCGCAAGGGCGACAGCTCCCAGGAGTATGTCCCCCGCAGCCGCCGCGCCGCCTGCCCCGGAGTCTGGAGGACGACGCGCTCTTCCTTGTCCCCCGCGAGCTGGAACAGCAGGGCGACCTGCGAGACGCCGTAGTCGTCCGTCGCCGACCAGTTGAGCACCACGCGCCCTTGCGGATCGACCTCCAGCGTCTTCTCCGAGGGCGCCTCGATGGTCACCTGCGGCGGCTGGTCGGCGACGATCTCGACCGGACGTTCCGGCCCCTGGGCGATGGTGCGCCCCTTGGCGTCGAGGAAGCGGAAGCTCCAGCGCCCCGGCTGGGTCAGCGTGAGCGATCCGGAGAGCTGCCGGCGCCCCGGCCCTTGCGCAAGGAGCTTCACCGGCTTGCCGTTGACGACCGCCGCCGCCTCGGCGAGGTCGCGGTCGGCCCGGGCCGTGATGTGCGCCTCGGTCCCGCGCGGCGCGCGCAGATCGCCCGCGGTCCCCTCCTCGGTGCGCGCGGGGAGTCCGGTGTACTGTGGGTACAGGTAGGTGATGGTCAGATCGCCGACGATGGGGGACAGCTCCGGCGCGGGCGCGGCCGCGTCGCCTCCGCGCAGCCGCGAAAGCCCGAGCGCGAAGCGCCGCGGCGCGGCCAGCTGGAAAAGCCCCGCCGCGATCAGCGCACCCGCGAGGACCGCCAGGGGCAGCCCGGCCGAGCGCAGCGGGAGCTTCCCGCGCACGTCGAGCGAGCGCGACTGGCCCGCCGCTCGCACGTGGAGCAGCGCGAGCAGGTCGCGCGAGATGCCCGGCTGCTCGGGGGCGCGGGACAGCTCCACGCTCGAGAGCAGCTCCGACGATCCGGCCAGGAGCCGCGCCAGCGCGGCGTCGTCCCGCGCGCCGGCGCGCTGCAACGGAGACCGCAGGGAGAAGACGACGACCCCTGCCGCGGCGGCGAGGAGCACCACCGCTGCCGCCACACGCGCCACGGCCGCCGGTGCGAACGAACCGAGCAATGCTCCGGTGCAGACGGCCACCGCGGCGCCGGCGGCCAACAACGCAGCGGCGCGCAGGAGCGCGAGGCCGCGCGCCCGCCGCCGCGCCCGGCCGAGCAGCGCGTCGACTTCCCGCCGGGCCGCCACCCCCTGCTCCGCCAGCGCCGACAGGCGGGAGGGAAGGAGCCCGCCCAGCTCGGGGATCTCCGCTGTCGGCTGCGGCAGTTGCATCGGACCGGCCAAGGATGTGGGTCTATCTGCGGGACTCAAAGCCCGCAAAAGCATCGTAGTCTAGACAACGACGTGGGGCTTACATTCCCGCCACGCCTGCAGACGGGCAGACGTACGGGCAACCATTCCCGCCACGTCTGCGGACGGGTAGACGTACGGGCAACCATTCCCGACACGTCTGCAGACGGGCAGCCGTACGGGCAACCATTCCCGCCACGCCTGCGAGCGGGCAGGCGTGCCGCGAACGTTGTTCTCATGAATAGAAGCTCGATCGGGCGCGTCCGATGACCGAGAGCAGGAAGCCGCCCGAGCGGGGCGCAGGTCCGCCGGACGACAGGTCGCTCGTTCGGGCCGCGCAGGGCGGCGACGCGCAGGCCTTCCGGGCTCTGGTGGAGAGGCACCAGCGGCGCGTCTACCAACTGGCGCTGGGGATGGTGAGAGACTCGGACGAGGCGATGGACATCACCCAGGAGACGTTCGTCAGAGTGCACCGCTACCTGCCCTCGTTCAAGGGCGACTCGTCCTTCTTCACCTGGACGTATCGGATCGCGACCAATCTGTGCCTGGATTCGGCGCGCAAGCGGGGACGGAGCGAGCGGGTGGAGCTGGACGAGAGCGACGCGGAGATCGAGGCCCGCATGGACCCGCCCTCGGCGGCGCTGGCGGGCCCGCACCGGGCCGCGCTCAACGCGGAGCTGAAGGGGAAGATCGAGGAGGCCCTCGCCACGCTCTCGGAGAACCATCGCGCCATCCTGCTGCTGCGCGAGGTGGATGGCCTGAGCTATGAAGAGCTGGCCCGGACGCTGGGCATCCGCAAGGGGACGGTGATGAGCCGGCTCTTCCACGCGCGGCTGAAGATGCAGCGGAAGCTGCGCGAGTACCTGGGAGACGAGACGAAGGACGAGGCGGAGGACGAGGAATGAAGCGGCGCTGCGAGGAGTCGGTCCCCCTGATCGGGCCGTGGATGGATGGTGAGCTGCCCGAGGAGGACCGCGCGTGGCTCGCCGAGCACGTGGCGGGCTGCGACGCCTGTACCACCCGCAAGGCCTTGCTCGCGGCGCAGAGGGACGCGGTGCGGGAGGCGGTGGTGCGCAAGGCCGCGGCCGCGGACCTGTCCCGGATGGCGGACGCCGTGCTGGCGCGCGTGGTCCACGACCGCCCGCCCGCCGCGGTGCTGCGCCTGCGGGTGTGGGGCGCGGAGACCTGGAGGGCGCACCGGGGCAGCATCTCCGCGGCCGCGGGCCTGGCGGTGGCGGCTTCGCTGGCCGTGGTCGCGCTGCTCTCGCCGCTGCGCAGCGGCCCGCGCCCGGGTCCCCTGCTCGCCGACGCGAGCGCCGGGACCACCGTCGAAGAGATCGACTTCGAGAGCCACGAAGGCGCGGTGCTGCAGTCCGGTCAGACCACGGTGATCTGGGTCGACGACGACGGCCGGGCGGTGGTGCGATGAGGGCGGTGTTCGCGGCGCTCGCCGTGCTCGCCGCAGAGAGCTCGCCGGACGCGGGCACAGCCCCCCAGGGCTCGCGCGTGCGCATCACGGTGCGGGCCATCGCGGCCACGAGCGGGGCCGAGCAGACCGATCCGAGGCTGGCGCCGATCGCCCGCAACCTGGCGGAATTCGCCAAGGATTTCCGCTGGCGGAACTTCCGGCTGCTGAGCGAGGAGACGTTCGATCTGGCCTTCCAGAGCGCCGCCCAGATGGAGCTGCCCGGCTCGCGCAGCGTGCAGGTCACCCCGCGGCAGATGTCGCCGGACGGGCGCATCAAGGTGCACCTGGAGCTGCTCGGCGAGCACCCCGAGCACTCGCGCAAGCTGCACACCGACTACAGCATCCAGCGCGGCGGAACCATCTTCGTCGGCGGGCTGCGGCTCGATCCGGCGAAGCCCGAGGCGGGGACGCTGCTGGTCGCCATCACCCAGGGAATGGGCGGCGACTGACCGCTGACGCCGCGCCGCGCGCGTGACATAAGTGCGCGCCTCACGAAAGGACTGCCATGACCCGGCTCGCCGTCGCCGCCCTGCTCGCCCTCCCTCTCGCCGCCGGCGCGCAGGCGCTCAAGAGCGACGACGACAAGACCTTCTATGCGATCGGTTACAGAATCGGCATCGGCTCCGGCGTGCAGTCCCTGCAGCTCAAGCCCGGCGAGCTGAAGGTGGTGGAGCAGGGGTTCCACGACGCCGCCGCCGGGTCCAAGGCGAAGACGGAGCCGGCGGAGCGGCAGGAGGCGATCACCAAGCTGGTGCAGGCGCGCACCAACGCGGCCGCCGAGAAGGAGAAGGCCTCCTCCAAGGACTTCCTCGCCAAGGCGGCGCAGGAGAAGGGCGCGCAGAAGACGCCCTCCGGGCTGGTGATCAAGGTGCTGCGCCCCGGCAAGGGCCCGAGCCCGAAGGAGACCGACAAGGTCAAGGTGAACTACGAGGGCCGGCTGATCAACGGCACCGTCTTCGATTCCTCCTACAAGCGGGGCCAGCCGGCGGAGTTCCCGCTCAACGGCGTGATCAAGTGCTGGACCGAGGGCGTGCAGAAGTTGCACGTCGGCGAGGAGGCGGAGCTGGTCTGCCCCTCGGACATCGCCTACGGCGACCATGGACACCCGCCGACCATCCCGGGCGGCGCCACGCTGATCTTCAAGGTCGAGCTGCTCGGCATCAACGGCCAATAAGGCCAGGACCGCTGGCCATTTTGCTCGGGTCGTGCTGGAGTCCGCCCCGGTCGCGCTGGCGTAACGTTGCGCGGCCAGGGGGAGTGCCATGAAGACGATCTGCAGGACGGCGCTGCCGGCGCTCGCCGCGGTGGCGTTCGTCGCATTCGCGTCCCACGGCGGGAGCAATCAGAAGACGGGTTCGCTCAAGCAGCGGGTGCAGGGGACCTGGACGCTGGTGTCCGCGGTCCTCGACCAGGAAGGCAAGAAGTCGGAACCGTTCGGTCCCGGCCCGAAGGGCAGCGTGATCCTCACCAACAACGGCCGGTTCGCGCTGATCATCACGCGTGCCGACCTCCCCAAGTTCGCCTCCAACGTCCGCACCACGGGAACTGCGGAGGAGAACAAGGCGGTGGTGCAAGGCAGCATCGCGTATTTCGGCACGTACACAGCGAACGACGCCGGCAAGACGCTCGTCCTGCGCGACGAGGGCGGCACCTTCCCGAACTGGACTGGAACGGATCAGAAGCGGACGATTGAGCTGTCGGGAGACGAGCTCAAGTTCATCAATCCGAACCCGTCGATGGGCCCGGGCACCGTGACGGTGACCTGGAAGCGCGTCAAGGAAGGGCGGGCGACGGCATCCGCGGCCGAACCGCGCCAATAGGACGCAGGGCCGGTAGCCACCTCACGCGAGACGTGCTCGAATCCCCGCGGCCGTGCACCTCATGGCACGGCCAGGGGGACGCACATGAGAACGATCATCCGAGCCGCGCTGCCGGTGCTCGCCACGCTGGCGTTCGTTGCCTTCGCTGCCCGCGGCGCGGGCACCCAGAAGATGGGCAAGCTCAAGCAGCAACTGGTCGGCGCATGGACCATGGTGTCCGACACGGTCGACCAGGGAGGCGCCAAAGTCGAGCCCTTCGGCCCGAGCCCGAAGGGCAACATGATCCTGACGAGCGACGGCCACTTCTCCATCGTGCTCACCCGGCCGGACGTGCCGAAGTTCGCCTCCAACAGCCGCACGAACGGGACCGCGGACGAGAACAAGGCGGCGATGCAAGGCGGGATCGGCTACTTCGGGACGTATACCGTGAGCGACGCGGACAAGACGGTGAACCTCCGCGTCGAGGCGAGCACGTTCCCCAACTGGAGCGGCACCGATCAGAAGCGCATCGTCGCCCTCTCCGGTGACGAGATGACGGTCACGAACCCCACCCCGTCGATCGGTCCGGGCACCGCGACGCTGGTGTGGAAGCGGGCGAAGGGGACGCGGCAGACGGCGCAGCGCTAGCCGCCCCCGATAAGGCGGCGCCACACTCCGCTTGAAGGTGACCGCGCCCGAGAGGCTGCGCACCCGTGCGCTCCCGGTCGCACGCCTTCACGGGAGTCCGCTTCTTCCCAACTTCTCGAGCGATGTCGGGGGGTGGTGCTACGGATGGCGCCACCCTGCGGGGACTCTTGAACTCATGGATCCGGTCCTGTACAAGAATTCAGTGATCGCGCCTGGGGCGCGAAGGAGGGAATGAGTGGCGAACGCGGAGAAAGAGAAGGCCATCGAGCTGGCGGTGAGCGCCATCGAGAAGCAGTTCGGGAAGGGCTCGGTGATGAGGCTCGGCGTGGACGAGCCCCTGGCGCAGGACATCCCGGCCATCTCCACCGGCTCGGTCTCCCTCGACCTCGCGCTCGGGGTCGGCGGCGTTCCCCGCGGGCGCATCGTCGAGATCTACGGGCCGGAGGCGTCCGGCAAGACCACTCTCACCCTCCACGTCGTCGCCGAGGCGCAGAAGAACGGCGGCGTGGCCGCCTTCATCGACGCCGAGCACGCGCTCGACGTCGGCTACGCGCGCAAGCTCGGCGTGCGCACCGAGGACCTGCTCATCTCGCAGCCCGACACCGGCGAGCAGGCGCTGGAGATCTGCGAGATGCTGGTGCGCTCGGGCGCCGTCGACGTGATCGTGATCGACTCGGTGGCCGCGCTCGTCCCGCGCGCGGAGCTCGAGGGCGAGATGGGCGACCAGCACATGGGCCTGCAGGCGCGGCTCATGTCGCAGGCGCTGCGCAAGCTCACCGCCACCATCTCCAAGTCGAGCACCACGGTGGTCTTCATCAACCAGATCCGCATGAAGATCGGCGTGATGTTCGGGAACCCGGAGACGACCACCGGCGGCAACGCCCTCAAGTTCTATGCCTCGCAGCGCCTCGACATCCGCCGCATCGGCGCCATCAAGGACGGCGAGACGGTCGTCGGCAACCGGACGCGGGTCAAGGTGGTGAAGAACAAGGTGGCGCCGCCCTTCCGCGAGGTCGAGTTCGACATCCTCTATGGCCAGGGCATCTCGCGCGAGGGCGACCTGCTCGACCTGGCGGTGGAGCACAACATCGTGGAGAAGAGCGGCGCCTGGTTCAGCTACGGGGGCGAGCGCATCGGGCAGGGGCGCGAGAACGCGCGCGACTTCCTCAAGGCGCACCCGGACACGCTGCGCGACGTCGAGACCAGGCTGTACGAGAAGTTCGGCATCGTGAAGGCGGCGCCGCCTCCCCCGCCGGTCGAGCTGGACGAGAAGCGCGCCCGGGTGAAAGCGGTCAAGTAGCCGCCGGCCCACCCCCGGGGGCTCTGCTACAATCGTTGGAGAACGCGGGGTGCAGCATCGAATCGCTTCGTCATCAGGGCCGGCAGGCCGAGCTGCCGGTCGGCAGCACCGACTGGCTGCTCGCCGTGGTCGGCGCGGTCGCCGTGCGCGTCACCAAGGGCCCGCCGAACCGCCTGGCCCTGCACGAGCGCCGCGACCGGCTCGAGGTGATGCTGCGCGCCTCAGGGCTCGCCTACGGCACCGGCGCGGTCGACCCGGCGGTGGAGCTGCCCCCTGACGCCGTGCCCGGCGCGCGCGCCTTCGCGCACTTCGTCGCCGGGCTGGTGCGGCTGTGCGCCAAGGCGGCCGCGCTCTCCGCCGCTCCGTACTTCGTCGAGAACGGGCCGGAGGTCACGCCGGACGTGGCGGTCGACACGCGGCGCAACCAGCTCCTCGCGGTGCTGGGCGCGGTGGCCGGACGGACCAAGGAATCCGCGCGCCTGTTCGCGAATCCCCTCGGCGCCAGCGAGGCCTCCCTCCAGCGGCTGGCCGCACGGATCGCCACCCGCCTGTCGCGCCGCTACCTGGCGCTGGGCGGCCCGTTCGCGGGGCTGCCGCTGCACAACGGGCTGTGCGCCATCGAGGTGCGCACCTGCGCCAGCGTGGCGCTGGCCGCCTTCGCGCACGGGCGCATCTCGCCGGCCGCCACGGGAATCGCCGACCGCGCCGCGCTGGCCTGGCGGTGCGTCCTGGTCGAGCTGCTCTCGGGCCTCGCCGCCTCGCAGGAGAACGGGCGGGAGGTGGCGCGCAGCATGGACCAGGTCCTGCGCGGCCAGAAGCTGCCCGCCCCCGAGTACCGCCTGCTGCAGCGCGCCCGCCGGGACCCGCGGCCGATCGAGCGGCTCGCCCCCGCCATGCGCGCGCCGGCGCTGCGCCGATTCGCCGTCGAGCAGGTGCTGCTGGCCGCCTTGGTGGACCGCCAGCTCGAGGCGGGCGAGATCGCCTTCGTCGAGCGGCTCGCGGTCGCGCTCGCGGTCGAGGCGGAGGAACTGGCCGCGCTCGAAGTGCAGGTCGACGATTTCTACCGGCAGAACCGCGACGCGCTGACCGCGCTGCGCCTCGCGGAGACCCCCGAGGGGCTCGCCGACGCGCTCACCAGCCGCCTGAAGGCCGCGGTGGCCGACAACCTCGACCGCATCCTGCAGGAGATCCGGGAGACCGGCGAGCTGGCGCAGCTTCTGGCCCGCGCCAGCGCCGGCGCGACGCTCACCCCGCAGGAGAAAGCGAAGGTCCGCGAGCAGCTCATCGACGTGGCCAAGACCATCCCCGCGCTGGCCATCTTCGCCGCCCCCGGCGGGATGCTGCTGCTGCCGCTCCTGGTGAAGCTGCTCCCGTTCAACCTGCTGCCGTCGAGCTTCTCGGATCCGCCGCGCCCCGCGGGGGAGCTGCCGCCCGCCCTTCCGGAGCCCACCCGGAAGTCAGGCTGAAGGAGCATCGGTCCCGCACGATCTCCGACAAATTCGTCCGGATCCGCGGCGGCCCCCCTACCGCTGCGCCCGCACGAATGCTTAGCGTGCATCCATGAGCTACCGCATCCTCGTCGAGCCGGCGGCTGCGCAGCGGCTGCGCACCTTCTCTTCGCACGTCGTGCAGCGGCTGGGCCGGCTCCTGGCGGAGCTCGCCGACCTGGCCAGCATCGCTCCGCCGCCGAGCCTGACGCTCGCGCGCAACCTTTCGCCCGAGTCGAACCTCCTCCGCATCGAGGTGGAGGACGTGACCGTCTGGTACCGCATCGACAAGCGCGAGGAGACGCTCATGGTGGTCGAGGTCGCCTCGGGCGCCGACGACCAGCCGGGCGCGCAGGCGGGCTGACAGCCGCGGCCGGCTCGAAACACGGAGGCCCGGCCTGGGGAGCCAGACCGGGCCTCGGGGCTTTCGCAGCGACACGCTTTGCTTACGACAGCTTGCGCACGTTCTGGGCCTGCAGACCCTTGGGTCCCTTCACCACCTCGAACTCCACCTTCTGGCCCTCGGCCAGCGAGCGGAATCCCTCCGCCTTGATGGCGGTGTGGTGGCAGAAGACGTCCTCGCCTCCGCCGTCCTGGGTGATGAAGCCATAGCCCTTCGTGTCGTTGAACCACTTCACGGTACCGGTCGCCATTCGGAACAGTCCTTCTTGTTCGGCTGCGGTCTGCAGGCCGGCCCCGAGCTCTCCCGCTGGGAGCGCGCGTCCGTTTACCGGGGCGCGCGATGCAGGTCAAGGGAACATCCGGTCAGCCGGCCTACGCGCCCGCGCCGGGGAGCTCGCCGACGGGCCGGATCAGCACCTCGCGCGGCTTCGCCCCGTCCGCGGGCCCGACGATCCCGTCGCGCTCCATGCGCTCGATCATGCGCGCCGCCCGGTTGTAGCCGACGCGCAGCTTCCGCTGCAGCAGCGAGATGGAGATGAAGCGCATGTCCGACACCGCCGCGATCGCCTGGTCGTACAGCTCGTCCGGACCGTGGTCGTCCTCCGGCATTCCCTCGCCGTCCTCGGCGCGCGGCTTCAAGATGTTCGGGTCGTAGACCGGCGCGCCCTGCGCCTTCCAGTGCTCGACGACTGCGTGGATCTCCTTCTCTTCGACGAAGGGCCCGTGCACGCGCGTCAGCGTCGAGGTGCCCGGCGGCAGGATGAGCATGTCGCCCATGCCGAGCAGGTTCTCGGCGCCGGGGGAGTTGATGATGGTCCCCGAATCGTGCCGCGACGCGACCTGGAAGGAGATGCGCGCGGGGAAGTTCGCCTTGATCACGCCGGTGACCACGTCGGTCGAGGGGCGCTGGGTCGCGACCATCAGGTGGATCCCCGCCGCCCGCGCCATCTGCGCCAGGCGCGCGATGTACGTCTCCACCTCGCGCGAGGCGACCATCATGAGATCGGCCAGCTCGTCGATGATGATCACCAGGTAGGGAAGCTTCCGGAGCGGTTCGTGGCTCGCGGCTTGCGGCTCGGCGCCCGCCGTCTCCGAGGCGCCCGGATCGTCGGCCGCGGCCAGCCTGCGCTCGTTCTCGCGCAGGAGCTGCACCGCCGGGTTGTCGCTCTCCTGGCGCGCGACCTCACTCGCGGCGGCGGCCTGCTGCAGCTCCGGGATCGACAGCTGCGGGTCGGTCAGGTCGACGACGCGCTTCTCCTTGGCCGGCTTGTGCGCGCGCCGCGCCGCGTCCCCCTCCTTCTCCACCTTCTTGTTGTACGAGGCGATGTTGCGGACCCCGCACTCCGCCAGGAGCTGATAGCGGCGCTCCATCTCCTCCACGCCCCAGCGCAGCGCCATCGCGGCCTTCTTGGCGTCGGTCACCACCGGAAGCAGCAAGTGGGGAATTCCCTCGTAGACGGACAGCTCGAGCATCTTGGGGTCCACCATGAGGAAGCGCACCTCCTCGGGGGAGGCGCGCAGCAGCATGGAGACGATCATGGCGTTCACCGCCACCGACTTGCCCGAGCCGGTGGTGCCGGCGATGAGCAGGTGCGGCATCTTCCCCAGGTCGGCGATGTACGGCATGCCCTCGATGTCCTTGCCCAGGCACATCGCCAGCTTGCTGTGCGACTTCTGGAACGCGTCCTGCTCGGCGAGCTCGCGCAGGACGACCATCTGGCGCTCCTTGTTGGGGACCTCGATGCCGACCACGCCGCGGCCGGGGATGGGCGCGACGATGCGGACCCGCAGGGCTTCCATCGCCATCGCCAGGTCGTCGGCCAGCGAGGCGATGCGCGAGACCTTCACGCCGGCGGCGGGAAGGAACTCGAACATCGTGACCACCGGACCGGGCCGGATCTGCGTCACCTGACCCTGGATGCCGAACGAGGCCAGCTTCTGCCGCAGCTTCTCGGCCGTGGCGGTCAGGCCCTCTCGGTCGATGGGCCCGATGGCGCTCACCTCGCCGGTCAGGATGCTGATCGGCGGCGGCGTGAAGCTCTTCCGGCCGCCGTGCAGCGTGAAGCCCGCCCCGGCGCTCTCCTGGTCTTCCTTCCTCTCCTCCTTGCGCGCGCCACCGCGCGGCGGCGGCCGGGGCTCGACGATGGTGGGCGCCATGGGCAGCGCTTCCGCCGGAGCGCTCGAGAGCGGCGCGGGCGGGGTCGACGTGGCTCCTGCGAGCGGCTTCTTCCTGCGTCCCGGGTCGGAAGCCGGCGGACCGGGCAGTCGCGGGTCCTGCGGCGCCTCGGAGTCCATCCCGAGCCGGAGCGCGGCGTCCTTCCCGCTCGGCTCCAGCGTGATGCGGACGTCCGGATCGGCCTCGAACGGCTCGGCGCCATCCTCCTCGTCCCCGGCGCCGGCCGCGCGGACGCGGGAGATCGCTCCCGCCGCTCCCTTGACCGCCCGCGCTCCGCCGGCGAAGCCCAGCCGCCCGGCGGCGAACGCCGCGCGCAGCGCCCACAGGTCGGTGGCGACCACCAGCGCCGCGGCGCCGATGGCGCCGATCAGCACCGCCGCGCCCCAGGTGGACAGCGCCGCCCGCGCGCCGCCCGCGATCAACGCGCCCAGCAGCCCGCCGGGAGCGTGGCCCTGCAGCCGCGCGCGCACCCCGAGATGCACGAGCGCGATCAGCGACAGACAGAACAGGACCCAGGAGGCGCTGCTCGAGAACGAGACCCGCGGCCGGCCGGCGACCAGGGCCATCGCGACCGCCAGGAGGAAAAGGGCGGCCGCGTAAGCGCCGACCCCGGCCACTTCGAGGAGCGTGCCCGCCACGGTGTATCCGACCGGGCCCGCCCAGTTCGCGCCCGGGGCGCGCGGGCCGTAGCTCCACAGCCCGAGAAGCGCCACCGAGGCGATCCCGGCCAGCAGGATTCCCGCCACCGGCCGCTTCCACGCCGCCTGTTTCGGCCGCCCCGCCGCCTTCTTCGCGCGCGCCACGCTGCCTCCCTCCCCCTACAGCGCACGAGCGCCGCGCAGGGGCAGGTCCGACTGTAAGAGCGGCCGGCATTCCGTCAATTTTCGGCCCGGCGCCCGGTGGCTTGCACCCCGGCCTCACTCACGTTTTCCAGGTGCTCGCCGGACCGCCCGCCTCCCCTCGTACCCGTCTTTACAGTAGAGTACGGTCCGCATAGGGTACCCCGCTTTTCACCACCCGGCCCCACACAGGGCCCGGGCTGCGTTCGCGCTGGAGGGGACGCACCATGGACGTTCGCTGCGACAAGTGCCAGGCGCGGTATCGGATCGACGAGGCGCGCGTCGGGCCGCAGGGGCTTGCCATGCGGTGCGGCAAGTGCGGGAACACCTTCCGCGCCACGCGCGAGACGGCGCAGCCGGTGGCCGAGCCTGCGTCCGCGCCTCCCGCCCCGGCGCCCGCGCCGGTGACGGCCGCGGCCCCTCCCGCGAGGGCCGCCGTTCCCGTAGCTGCCGCGGCGAAGCCCGCGGCTGCTCCCCCCGTGCCTGCCAAGCCGCCTGCGCCACCGGCCGCCGCGACCCGCGCCGCGCCGAAGCCGTCCGAGGGCGGTGGCGCGACGGTGATGTTCTCCGCCCCGCCGACTGCGGCCGCCGCGGTGATTCCGGCCGGCGGCGCGGCAGCTCCCCGCGCCGCTGCGCCTCCGGTTCCGCCCCCGGCGGCGGCTGCCCCAGCGCGCGCTTCTGCACCGGCGCAGAAGCCGGGCCGCGCGCCCGCGAAGCCGGCCGGCGGCGGACCCGCCGGATCGGCCGTTGCGCCGCTGGGCGACGAGGCCGCCGGCCGGACGATGATGTTCAACGCGGCGGCGCCGCTGAAGACCCAGCCCCCGTCGCGGACGCCCGCAGGCACGGTGAAGCCTCTGTCCAAGCCCACCGACGCGGCCGGCGCGACCCTCGTCTTCGGCGCTGCGCCTGCCGCGGCCCAGCCGCCCAAAACGCCGGTCAAAGGCGAGCAAGGCGCGAACGCCACGATCCTCTTCGGCAATGCGCCCCCGGCGATCGCGCGGCCGCCCGCCGCGCAAGTGCCGACGCCTCCGCCGCAGACTCCGCCGCCCCCGATCCGGGCCGAGGAGCTCGCGCCCGCGGCGGATGCGCCGGCGGCGGGCGAGGCGGGCGCCGAGACGGCCTCCGAGCCGAGCCAGGAGGACGCAGGCGCGCAGGTCTCGGGCGGCGCCGCGCCCGAGGAAACGGAAGCGGCCGGACAGCCCGAGCCTGCGGAGCAGGCCCCGGCGTGGCACGGCCCGCCGCGCGCCCTGGTCATCGGAGTCGCTGCCGCGCTGGGACTCGTGCTGGTCCTCGGCGGCGTCGTGCTCGCCGTCAAGACGCTGGGGCATCGCGCTCCTCCCCAGGCCGCCATGGATGCCCTGGCCGACGGGCACGCGGCCGCCGAGAAGGACACGCTCGCATCGCTCGCCGACGCCGAGGCGCAGACGAATGCCGCGCTCCAGGCGGCGCCGAAGGCGCACTTCCCGCAAGCCTGGGCACAGCTCGCCGAGGTGCAGATCGCCTGGTCCGACGCGCTCAACGACCAGGCCTGGTACTGGAGCGAGCAGGCCAGCCGGGCCCTCGCCTCGGGCGACGACAAGAAGAAGGCGGACGCGGAAGCGAAGGCGGCTGCCCTGCAGGACGCCGCCAAGGCGCGCCTCAAGACCGCGTTCGAGGCGGCGGCGGCGGGAAACAAGATGGACCCCAAGTCGCCGGAGGTGGCGGTGGCGCTGGCGGACTACTACCGGGCGGCGCGCTCGCGCGTGAACCAGAACCGCGAGCTGAAGCGCGCCGCGCTGCTCAAGGCCGACGAGGCGCGCATCGCCTTCGTGCAGGGAGCCGAGCTGCTGGCGCAGGACGAGGGCGGGCCGAGGGCGCTGGAGAAGCTCAAGACGGCGCTGGCCGGCTCTCCGCGGAGCGCGCGCATTCGCTTCCGGATGGCCGTGGCCTACCTCTCCATGCGCCAGGATGCCGAGGCGAGGAAGGAGCTGCTGGCGACGCTCGACCTCTCGCCGCAGCACGAGCGCGCCCGGATGGCGATGGAGCTTCTGGCCCCGACCGGCGCGCCGGCGCCGCCGGCGACCGGAGAGGGCAAGCGGGAATGACGAGGGCAAAGCCGTCGACGCTCGAGGACGAGTATTTCGTGCGCGAGGACGCCGAGCGCATCCGGCAGCTGCACTTCGAGGAGATGCGGCGCCTGAAGGAGCACGAGAAGGAGGAGCTGCGCAGGCTGCACCACGGGCACTGCTCCGAGTGCGGCATGCGCCTCGTCCCGGAGAAGATCGGGGACATCATCGTGTACCACTGCCTGAACTGCGGCGGGGCCTTCCTCCCCCGCACCTCGTGGGAAAGGCTGCACAAGGCGACCGAGCCGCACGGGCTGCAGGCGGTGGTGGACGCGGTGCTCAACTGGTTCAGGCCGGCGGCGTACAAACCATAGTCGCCGCCGGATAGGGCGGCGCTATGTTTTTGAGAGCGCGGACATCTCGACATGCGCTCTGGTGAGGCAGAATGGCGATCGACAGGAACACGGTGCGCCACGTCGCGCGCCTGGCGCGCCTCGCGTTGACGGAGGAGGAGGAGGAGCGCACCGCCGCTCAGCTCGGGCACGTGCTCGAGTACATCGAGAGGCTGAAGGCGGTGGACATCGAAGGCATCGAGCCGCTCTCCTTCGCCGGCGACGCCAGCGAGGCGGAAACCGTGATGCGCGACGACGAGGTCCGGCCGGGCCTTCCCCGCGACAAGGTGCTGGGCGAGGCGCCCGAGCAGGACGGCAGCGCGTTCGTCGTCCCGAGGATCCTCGAGTGAATCCGTCCCTGCTCCCGCTGGGAGAGCTGTCCCGCGCGCTCGAGCGCGGGGAGGCGCGGCCCAGCGCGGTCCTGGAGGAGTGCCTTTCGCGCACGGCCCGGCTGGACGGGAAGGTGCACGCCTTCCTGCGGCTCACCGAGGACCAGGCGCGGGCCGCGGCCAAGGCCGCCGACGAGCGCCGCGCGCGCAAGGCGCCGCTGTCCCCGATCGACGGCGTGCCGGTGGGCCTCAAGGACCTGTTCTGCCAGGCAGGCGTCGAGACCACCGCCGGCTCGCGCATCCTGAAGGGCTACCACCCGCCGTACGACGCGACCGTGGTCCGCAAGCTGCGCGAGGCGGGCGCGGTGCTGGTCGGCAAGCTCAACATGGACGAGTTCGCGATGGGCTCGTCCACCGAGAACAGCGCGTACGGGCCCACCCGCAACCCGTGGGACCTCGAGCGCACCCCGGGAGGATCGTCGGGCGGATCGGCGGCGGCAGTAGCAGCGCGGTTCGTGCCCGGCACGCTGGGCACCGATACCGGCGGCTCGATCCGCCAGCCGGCGGCGCTGGTCGGCTGCGTAGGGATCAAGCCGACCTACGGACGCGTGTCGCGATACGGCGTGGTGGCGTTCGCGTCCTCGCTGGACCAGGTGGGCCCCTTCGCGCAGGACGTCCGGGGCGTGGCGCTCCTCCTCCGCGCCATCGCCGGGCGCGATCCCAACGACCAGACCTCCAGCCTGCGCCCGGTGCCCGACTACGACGCCGAGTTGGAGAAGCCCGTGCGCGGGCTGACCATCGGCGTCCCGAAGGAGTACTTCGGCGAGGGGCTGGATCCGGCGGTGGAGAAATCGATCCGCGCGGGGGTCGCCGCGCTGGAGCGCGAAGGGTGCACCGTCCGGCCCATCTCGCTGCCCAACTCGCCGCACGCGATCGCGACGTACTACCTGGTCGCCACCGCGGAAGCGTCCTCCAACCTGGCCCGCTACGACGGCATCCGGTACGGGTACCGGGCCCAGGCACGCGGCTCCCTGCTCGAGCTGTACGAGAAGACGCGCGCGGCCGGGTTCGGCGCCGAGGTAAAGCGCCGCATCCTGCTGGGCACGTACGCGCTGTCGGCCGGCTATTACGACGCGTACTACCTGCGCGCGCAGAAGGTGCGCGCGCTCATCCGGCGCGACTTCGACCAGGCCTTCGCGGCGGGCGTGGACGCGGTGGTGTCGCCCACCAGCCCCTGGGCGGCCTTCCGGCTGGGCGAGAAGGTGGACGATCCGCTGGCCATGTACCTGAACGACATCTATACGGTGCCCGTGAACCTCGCCGGCCTTCCCGGGATCTCCGTCCCGAGCGGATTCACCCAGGCCGGGCTGCCCATCGGGATGCAGCTCGTCGGGCGGCCGTTCGAGGAAGGCACGCTGCTCCGGCTCGCGCGCGCCGCCGAGCGCGCGCTCGCCCTGCCGCACCGTCTCCCGCCGCTCCTGGAACGCGCATGAGCGTCCACGACTGGGAGCCCGTGATCGGCCTGGAAGTGCACGCCCAGCTGCTCACCAGGAGCAAGATCTTCTGCTCGTGCTCGACGGCCTTCGGCGCGCCCCCGAACACGCAGGTGTGCCCGGTGTGCCTCGGCCTCCCCGGCGCTCTCCCCGCGCTCAACCGCGGCGTGGTGGACATGGCGATCAAGGCCGGCAAGGCGTTCGGCTGCCGCATCGCCGAGCGCAGCGTGTGGGCGCGGAAGAACTACTTCTATCCGGACCTCCCCAAGGGCTACCAGATCTCCCAGTACGAGCTGCCCATCTGCAAGGGAGGCGCGGTCCCGGTGCCCCAGCCGGACGGCAGCGTTCGCAAGGTGGCGCTGACGCGCATCCACCTGGAGGAGGACGCCGGCAAGAACGTGCACGGCGAGCGCGGGTCCCAGGTGGACCTGAACCGCAGCGGCGTGCCGCTCATCGAGATCGTCGGCGAGCCGGAGCTGCGCAGCGCGGAAGAGGCGAGCGAGTACCTGAAGGCGCTGCGGCTCGCGCTCATCTACCTCGGCATCAACGACGGCAACCTGGAGGAAGGGTCGTTCCGCTGCGACGCGAACGTGAGCGTGCGCCGCAAGGGCAGCGAGAAGTTCGGCACGCGAGTCGAGCTGAAGAACATCAACTCCTTCCGCTTCGTCCGGCAGGCGATCGATCACGAGATCGAGCGGCAGGTCGCGGCCTGCGAGCGCGGCGAGAAGGTGGTCCAGGAGACGCGCCTCTTCGACAACGAGAAGGGCGAGACGCGGCCCATGCGCACCAAGGAGGAAGCGAACGACTACCGGTACTTCCCCGAGCCCGATCTGCCGCCGCTGGTCGTGTCGCCGGAGTGGGTGGGGAAGGTGCAGGTGCCGAAGCTCCCCCACGAGCGCATGGCCGAGCTGGTGGCGGCGGGAGTGCCCGCCGCGGACGCGCGGACGCTCACCGCCGACCCGAAGCTCGTCGAGCTGCATGCCCGCATCGTCGAGGCGGCCGGGCACGACGCGGGAAGGCGCTCCGCGAACGTGGTCACCGGCGAGGTCGCGCGGCTGGTCAACGAAGGTGCCCTCGACCTCTCCGCGCCGAAGTTCCAGCCGGCGCAGATCGCGGAGGTGTTCCGGCTGCAGGACAAAGGCACGCTCTCCTCGACGGCTGCGAAAGACGTGCTCGCGGAGGTGCTCCGGACCGGGAAGGCGCCCGCGCAGATCGTGCAGGAGGAGGGGCTCGCGCAGGTCTCGGACGAGTCCGCGCTCGAAGCGGTGGTCGACGGCGTGATCGCGCGCAGCCCCGCGGAGGTGGAGAAGTACAAGGCTGGCAAGAAGAACCTGCTCGGGTTCTTCGTCGGCCAGGCGATGAAGGACCTGAAGGGCAAGGGCAACCCCGGCGTGCTCAACGCGCTCTTCAAGAAGCGCCTCGACTGACCCGGTGACCGCGCTCTTCTCGGTGTGCATCGTGATCTCGCTGGCGCTGGATGCCGCGGTGGTCTTCTCGCCGGAGCGCGTCCGCCGCAAGATCGCCGTGGCGCTCCTGGCGGTGCTGCTGCTCACCTGGGTGTTCCTGGGGGTGGCGCTGTTGCAGATCGCCTGGCGCACGGAGAGCCCGCTCATCCCCGCGGCCGGCATCCGGCGGCCCGACCTGGTGCAATCGGCCGGGCACGAGGTGCTGGTGGTGCTCGCCTCGCTCGGCGGCCCGGCCCTGCTGGCGACCTTCATCGGGGGCATGGCGCTGCGGACCTCCCGCCGCCGGCGGCCGCGGCCGGGGCACATGGAGCGGATGAAATGATCGCTTCGGTCGCCGCCGCCGGACCGCAGCTCGAAGAAGTGCGCACGCTCTTCCTGGAGTACGCCCGGTCGCTCGGGTTCTCCCTCTGCTTCCAGGGATTCGACGAAGAGCTCCGCGCGCTGCCCGGCATGTACGCCCCGCCGCGCGGGCGCCTGCTGCTCGCGATCGAGGACGGCGGTCCGGCTGGCTGCGTGGGGCTGCACGAGTGGGACGGGCCCGCGGCCGAGATGAAACGCCTCTACGTCCGGCCCGCCTTCCGGGGCCGCGGCCTGGGCCGCACCCTCTCCGAAGCAGCCCTGGCCGAGGCCCGCGCCCTCGGCTACCGCTCCGTCCGCCTCGACACCGTTCCCTCCCTCATGCAATCCGCCATCGCCCTCTACCGCGAGCTGGGCTTCCGCGAAATCCCTCCCTACCGCGACAACCCCATCCCCGGCGCCCTCTACTTCGAGCTGAAGCTCTAAAAGACGAACGCGGAGACGCGGAGACGCGGAGGATCTCGGTGAAAAGCAATCTCCGCGCCTCCGCGCCTCCGCGTTGATCTTTTTGACCCAGGGCGGGTTAGAAGAACGGGGATGGGGTTCAGGACGCTGGAATGGAGGGAGGGGGCGTTGTGGCTGCTCGATCAGCGGAAGCTGCCCGGGCAGGTGGAGGAGGTCCGGGTCCAGAGCGCCGCGGAGACGGCGCGGGCGATTCGCCAGATGGTGGTGCGGGGGGCGCCGGCCATCGGGTGCGCGGCGGCCTACGGGCTGGCCCTGGCGGCGCGGGACGCAGCCCGGGCCGCGGACTCCGAGGGCGCCTTCGCCGCCGCCGTCGAGGAGCTGCGCGCCGCGCGGCCCACCGCGGTCAACCTGCGCTGGGCGCTGGAGCGGCTGTCGCGAAAGCGCGCTGCGCTGCTGCAATCAGGGGCATCCCACGCCGCCATCGCCGACGCGCTCCTGGAGGAGGCGCACCAGGTCGTCGCGGAGGACCTCGCCGCCTGCCGCGCCATCGGCAAGAACGGCGCGCAACTGGTCCCCGACGGCGGGGGCATCCTCACCCACTGCAACGCGGGCGGCCTCGCCACCTCCGGGTACGGCACCGCGCTGGGAGTCGTCCGGGCCGCTCTGGAATCGGGGAAGAAATGCGCCGTGTACGCCGACGAGACGCGCCCGTGGCTGCAGGGCGCGCGGCTCACTGCCTGGGAGCTGCTCCAGGACGGCATCCCCGTCACGCTGCTGCCCGACGTCGCCGCCGCCTCGCTGCTCGCGTCCGGCAAGGTGGGCTGCGTGGTGGTGGGAGCCGACCGGATCGCGCGCAACGGCGACACCGCGAACAAGGTCGGCACCTACCCGCTCGCGCTGGCCGCGCACGCCGCCGGCGTGCCGTTCTTCGTCGCCGCCCCGATCAGCACCGTCGACCTGCGCGCAGCCACCGGTCGCGAGATCCCCATCGAGGAGCGAAGCGCCGACGAGGTGACCCACCTGGCCGGGTCGCGCGTGGCCGCCGAGGGGGTCCGCGTCTTCAACCCGGCATTCGACGTGACGCCCGCCCGCCTGATCTCCGCCATCGTGACCGAGCGGGGCGTCGCTCGGGCACCGTACGAGCAGGCGCTCGAGGCGCTTTCCTTGACAGACCGCGCCAACGCGGGCTAGATCCCGCGCTCTTTTCCGCGCCGGGCGGCGGGATTTCCCTGCCAGCCCGGCTGGTTGAAGAGCCGGAAAAACCAAGGAGCGGTTCGATGTACGCAGTGATCCGCACGGGCGGGAAGCAATACCGCGTCAAGCAGGGCGACCTGCTCAAGGTGGAGAAGCTGGAGCAGCCGGTGGGCGCGACGGTAGCGCTCGAGGTGCTGGCCGTCGGCGAGGGCGAGGGCATCCAGATCGGGACCCCTACGGTCGGCGGCGCCAAGGTCGAGGCCGAGGTCCTCTCGCACGGCAAGCACCGCAAGCTGTGGCACTTCCGCACCCAGGAAGAGGGCTGGGACCGCATCCGCGGCCACCGCCAGCCCTACACCGAGCTGAAGATCACCGGGATCGCGGGCGTCTCCACACTGAGATAGGAGGATTCGAAGACAATGGCACACAAGAAGGGGCAGGGGTCTTCCCGCAACGGGCGCGACTCGCCGGGGCAGCACCGCGGTGTGAAGGTGTACGGCGGCGAGCGCGTCATTCCGGGCAACATCCTCGTCCGGCAGGTGGGTACCCGCGTGCACCCCGGCCGCGGCGTCGGCATGGGCCGCGACTTCACCATCTACGCGGTGGTTACGGGCGAGGTGAAGTACCAGAAGAAGGCGGACGACCGCACGTACGTGCACGTGGTGGCGGGGAAGCCGACCGCCCAAGCGTGAGGTCTGACTCACCTCGACGCGAAGAGAAGCGCCCGGCCGGATGCGGCCGCGGCTGGTCTGACCATGCAGTTCATCGACGAAGCCGAGATCCTCGTCAAGGCAGGCGACGGCGGGCCGGGCGCGGTGGCGTTCCGGCGGGAGAAGTACGCGCCGCGGGGAGGGCCCTCCGGGGGCGACGGCGGGAACGGCGGCGACATCGTCCTGGAAACGGACGAGCGGCTCACCACGCTGCTCGACTTCCGCTTCAAGCGCGAGCACCGGGCCCGCAACGGCGAGCCCGGGCGCGGCCGGGACCAGAACGGCCACGCCGCGGCCGAGTTGCTCCTCAAGGTGCCTCCTGGAACCATCGTGAAGGACACCGCGAGCGGCGAGGTGCTCGCCGACCTGCGCGAGACCGGCCGGCGCTGGGTGCTCGCCAAGGGTGGGCGGGGCGGCCTGGGGAACATGAACTTCGCGACAGCGACGTTGCAGGCGCCGCGCTTCGCGCAGCCGGGGACCGAGGGCGAGGAGAAGCGCGTCAAGCTCGAGCTGCGACTCCTGGCCGACGTGGGCCTGGTCGGCTTCCCCAACTCCGGCAAGTCCACGCTGGTCGCGCGCCTCTCCCGCGCGCGGCCCAAGATCGCCGACTACCCGTTCACCACCCTCCAGCCGCACCTCGGCGTGGTCCAGTACAAGGGCGGGCGAAGCTTCGTGCTCACCGACCTGCCGGGGCTGATCGAGGGAGCCCACGCCGGCGCGGGGCTGGGGCACCGGTTCCTCAAGCACATGCAGCGGTGCCGCGCCATCGTGCACCTCGTCGACGCCGCGGCTCCCGGGCGCGACCTCGTCGCCGACTTCGACGCCATCAACCGCGAGTTGGAGCTGTTCGACCCGGCGCTGCGGCGCAAGGCGCAAGTGGTGGCGGCCAACAAGATCGACGTCCCCGAGGCGCGCGAGCGCGCCCGGGAGTTCGCGAAGAAGCTCAAGCGGCGCAAGATCCCCGTCCATCTCATCTCCGGAGCCACCGGCGAAGGGTTGGAGGAGCTGCTCGACGCCATGGTCCGCGCGCTCGATACCGCGGGCCTTCCGCAGCCGCTCGAGCGCGACCTCCACCCCGAGCCGCCCGCGGAGCCCGGGCGCGGACGGCAGGACCAGCGCGAGGACGAGCGCGAGGACGAGCGCGAGATCGACCGCCGGGAGAAGGCGGAGCGCGCTCCTCCGGAAGGGCGGCGCGCGAAGGAGCGGGCGACGCGCGCGAGGCGCAAGTGAGCCCCCGCCGCCCGGTCCGCGCGTGGATCGGCAAGCCCCACCTCGATCCGGCGGAGCTGGCCGGGCCGGGCGGGCTGACCGAGGACGTGCTCCGC
>DASWGI010000060.1:0-3000 GCA_036393835.1 Myxococcales bacterium
GCAGAGGGTCGCCATCGCGCGCGCCATCATCGCGGATCCGCAGATCGTCGTCGCCGACGAGCCGACCGGCGACCTCGACCGCAAGAGCGCCGAGGACGTGCTGGGGCTGCTCACCACGCTCAACGAGACGCTCGGGAAGACGATCGTGATGGTCACCCACGACCCGCACTCCGCCGAGCGCGCGAAGATCCAGCGCCGCCTCGACAAGGGGCTGCTCACGTGACGCTCGCCGGCCTTGCCCTGCGCAATGCATTCCTGCGCAACAAGACGCGCTCCTTCCTCACCGTGCTCGGCACCATGGTGGCCGCGCTCGCGTTCGTGTTCCTGCGCTCCATCCTCACGGCGTGGTACGCGAGCAGCGAAGCGTCCGCCGCCGATCGGGTGGTCACCCGGAACGCCGTGTCGCTGATCAACCCCCTCCCGCTGAGCTACCGCGGGCGCATCGCCGCGGTCCCGGGGGTCACCGAAGTGACGTACTCCAACTGGTTCGGCGGCTACTACAAGGATCGGAAGAACTTCTTCGCCAACTTCGCGATCGAGCCGAAGACCGCCTTGGACGTGTTCGATCTCCGGTTCGTGGAGGGGAGGCCCGAGGACTTCATCGGCGACCGCAACTCCTGCATCGTCGGCAAGGGACTGGCCCAGCGATTCGGCTGGAAGATGGGGGATGTCGTTCCGCTCATCAGCGAGATCTATCCCGGCGACTGGCGCTTCCGGATCGCCGGAATCGTCCATTCGCCCGACGACGAGACCGTCGCCAACAACCTCTTCTTCCAGTGGGCGCGGCTGAACGAGGGTCTCCCGCCGTCGCGCAAGGACACGGTCGGCCTGTTCACCATCAAGATCGCCAATCCGAACGATTCGACGCGCGTCATCCGCGAGGTCGACGCGCTCTTCGCCAACAGCGACAACGAGACGCATTCCGAGACGGAGAAGGCGTTTCGGCTCAACTTCGTCGCGGGATCCTCGGCCATTCTCTCGGCGCTCGAGGTGGTCAGCGGCGTGATCCTAGTGATCATGGCGCTGATCCTGGGGAACACGCTGGCGATGGGACTCCGCGAGCGCACCAGCGAGCTCGGAACCATGCGCGCCATCGGCTTCCTGCCCCGTCAGGTGCAGCTCGTCTCGCTAGCGGAAGGCGCGCTCCTCGGCATCGTGGGCGGGGGCCTCGGCGTGGCGATCGCGCCGCTGGCGCTCTCGGCCACGCACGAGGTGCTGATCCTGTTCGGCTTCGGCTTCCCGCTGCCCTTGCGCCCGCTGATCGCGGTCGCGACCGTCGCCGCGGCGGCGGCGATTGGCTCGATCGCGAGCATGGTTCCGGCCTGGCAGGCGGGCCGGCTCGACGTCGTGACGGCGCTGCGGAGGCAGGAGTGATCCCCCTCTCCTACAACGTCCGTTCCATCCTGCGGCGCAGGTTCTCGGCCACCGCCACCGCGTTCGGGCTGGGGCTGGTGGTCTTCGTCTTCGCCGCCGTGCTGATGCTGGCTCGCGGCGTCGAGGAGACGCTCAAGGCAACCGGCTCGCGCGAGAACGCGATCCTGCTGCGCAAGGGCTCGACGACCGAGCTGACTAGCTTCCTGCCGCGCGAGGCCGCCAAGACGTTCATGGCCGATCCTTCCGTCGCGGTCGAGGGCGGAAGGCCCGTCGGGTCGCCCGAGCTATTCATGATCTTCCAGCTCCCTCGTTCCGACGGCAACGGCACCGCCAACGTCGCCTTCCGTGGAATCACCAGGGAAGGATGGGAGCTGCTCCGATCCCGCTCGGTGCGCCTAGTGGCGGGTCGGCTGCCGCAATGGGCCACCAGCGAGGTGATGGTGGGGCACAGCGCGCGCGGCCGGTACACCGGAGCGCAGGTGGGCCAGACCATCTCCATCGCGCGCAGGCTGTGGCAGGTGGTCGGCGCCTTCGACGCTGGAGGGAGCGGCTTCGACAGCGAAGTGTGGGCCGACGTGGACCAGATCGCGGACGCCGGCCGGCGCACCGGCTACTCCGCGTTGACGGTGCGGCTGAAGAGTCCCTCGGACCTGAAGGCGCTTGCCGACACCGTCGCCGCGGATCCGCGCTGGACCCTGGAGGCGAAACGCGAGGACCGCTATTACGAGGCGGCCTCGGGCCCGATGGCGACCTTCGTCCGCATCATCGGCACCTTCATCGCGGTGTTCTTCTCCTTTGGCGCCACGCTGGGAGCGATGATCACCATGCACGCGCAGGTGGCGAACCGCGTGCGCGAGGTCGGGACGCTGCGCGCGCTCGGGTTCCGGCGCCGCTCGGTGCTGGGCAGCTTCCTGGTCGAGAGCGTGATCCTCGCGTTGATCGGCGCCGCCGGAGGGTGCGTGCTCGCCGCGCTGCTCGGCGCGGTCTCGTTCACCACCACCAACTTCGGTTCGTTCACCGAGATGAAGTTCAGCTTCCACTTCGCCCCGGACATCGCCGTGAAGGCGACCGTCTTCGCCGTCGCCATGGGTCTGCTCGGGGGCGTCCTGCCCGCCGCGCGCGCCGCGCGGCTGGCGATCGCCGAGGCCGTCAAGGGCTGAGGGTGCTCGACTCGACGGAGCGCAAGCTGCTCGCCTTGCTGCTGGTCGCCTCGGGCTGGCTGTTCGTCTACTTCGACAAGCTGAACAACCCGAACGAGCTGGTGCGCATCTACATGGCGCGCGCCCTGCTCCAGCACGGCACCTACGCGATCGGCGAGCGTCGCGCCGTTCCGGGCGGGTTCCGCGACGGCGGCCCGGTGTACTCGGACTGGGGTTACATCAACGACAAGGCATTGGTTTGCGACGATCCGCGCGCGCGGCCGCCGGCGTGCGGCGGGAAGCTCTACGCGGCGAAGGCCCCAGGCCCGTCGTTCCTCGCCGTACCGGTGCTGGGCGCGCTCAAGCTCGCGCTCGGACGCGAGCCGTCGCGCACCGCGGACGTGTTCGTCCTGCGCTGGGTCTTCTGCATCGTGCCCACCGCGCTGTTCTGGATCGCGATGCGGCGGTTCCTGCTGCGCAGCGGAGT
>DASWGI010000061.1:0-6467 GCA_036393835.1 Myxococcales bacterium
GGCGGCGATCATCACCCGCGGCCTGGCCGAGCTGGTCCGGCTCGCCGTGAAGAAGGGCGCGAACCCGATCACGCTCTCGGGGCTGGCCGGCATGGGCGACCTGGTGCTCACCTGCACCGGCGACCTCTCCCGCAACCGCACGGTCGGCCTGGGCCTGGGCCGCGGGCAGACGCTGCAGGAAGTGCTGGCCGGGATGACCCAGGTGGCGGAGGGCGTTCGCACGGCGAAGAGCGCCCACGACCTCGCGGGCAAGCTGCAGGTGGAGATCCCCCTCCACCACGCCGTCTACTGCATCCTCTACGAAGGCCTGCCGGTCCGCCAGGCGATGTCCCAGCTCCTCTCCCGCGAGCTGAAATCCGAATTCTCCCTCCACTGACCGACGCGATCGAGACTAGAGGATCAACGCGGAGGCGCGGAAACGCGGAGTTTCTTCGCTTTGAAAAACCGGCAATTCTCCGCGTCTCCGCGCCTCCGCGTTCAGCTCTTAGTCATCTCCAACAGGCGGTCTTGCTACACGGCCGGAAGGTGGAGTTGCGGGGAGGGGAGTTGGGGGTGCTGGGTGGGGTCGGCGGCCTCGAGGTGGCCGAGGAGGTGGGACGAGGCGACCAGGATGATCGGGCGGAAGAGGAGGTTCAAGATCGGGGCGGCGAGCAGCGTCGCGGTGCTGAGCGCGAACCCGAGCGCGATGGAGGGGTTCGCTTCCATCAGCGCGATCTCGCCCCGCCAGGGCAGCGACAGCCGATCGCACAGGCGGGCGAAGGCGCGTAGCGGACCGCCGATCACCGGAAGCCGGTCGGCGTGCCGGAACCAGCGCACGAACCACGGCGGGGGTGCCTGCTGGTCGGTGGCCTCGGCGCTGCGGATGGTCTCGCCCGGCAGCAGCACGCGCGCGTCGTCGAACGCATCCACCACCACCCAGTGCACGCCCCACCCCAGGATCACCGCGTTGGAGATCAGGATGCCCAGGCCGGGGAGGATCTTCCAGATCACCGCGAAGGGGATCACTCCGATCGCCACCACGATGGCCTGCTGGATGGCGCGCTTGAGGGACACCCCGATCGAGTACTCGCGCGGCCCGCAGGGGCCGAACCCGAGCTGCCACCGGACCCTGGCCGCCAGCCGCGCGTAGTGCTTGGCGAACACGATGGACGGCACCGGCGCCAGCACCGCGAACGTCTTGTAGAAGGACTTCACCCAGTCCCACCAGCCGGTGCCGTCGTGCGAGAGCGCCGCCACCACCGCGCAGAACGCGGCCAGCCACGCGGCCGGGACCAGCGCCTCGCGCAGCAGCTCGGGGTCGGAGATCAGCACGCGCAAGCCCAGCAGGGGCTGCGCCATCCCGTACACCACCCGGTCAGGCGCCTGCTCACGCGGCGGCGGAGCCTGCTTGCGCGAAGCGAACGACCGCAGGCGCGACAGGGCCGCGCGCCAGACCGTCCGCGGGGCCAGAAGACCCGTGCCGGTCAGGGTGGCGGACATGCGGTTCCAGTACGTCTGGACGCCCGTCTTTATCGCAGGCTCGCGCGGCGGTGGCGCAAGCCGGTCCCGCGACGGATGCCCCATCTGCTGAGCATCCCGGGCGGCGCCGCGAGTGTCAACCGGCGCCGCGCTACTCTCCCAGGTAGGCCTTGCGCACCTCGGGGCTGCGGAGCAGCTCCTGGCCCGTGCCGCTCTGCACCACCTGGCCCGTCTCCAGGACGTGCCCGTGGTGGGCGATGCCAAGCGCCAGGTGCGCGTTCTGCTCGACCAGGAGGATGGTCACGCCGGCCCGGTTGATCTCCTCGATGATCCGGAAGATGGTCTCGGTGACCTGGGGGGCGAGCCCCAGCGACGGCTCGTCGAGGAGCAGCAGCTTCGGCCGGGCCATCAGCGCCCGCGCGATGGAGAGCATCTGCTGCTCGCCGCCCGAGAGCGTGCCGGCCATCTGCCGCTCGCGCTCGCGCAGGATGGGGAAGAGGGCGAACCCGCGCTGCACGTCGCTCTCGATGCCGTCCTGGTCGCGGCGCAGGAACGCGCCCAACATGAGATTTTCGCGGACGGTGAGGTTGGGGAAGATGCCGCGCCCTTCCGGCGCGTGGGAGAGGCCCCGCGCCACCAGCTTGTACGGTTTGACGCCCGCCACCGGCTCGCCGCGGTACACGATGCTCCCGCCCGACGGCTTGAGCAGGCCCGAGATGGCGCGGAGCGTGGTCGTCTTTCCCGCGCCGTTGGCGCCGATCAAGGTGACGATCTCCCCCTCGCGCACCTCGAAGGAGATCCCCCGCAGCGCGTGGATGGCGCCGTAGTGCACGTCGAGCCGGTCGAGGCGCAGGAGCGCATCGCTCACTGGTGCACCCGCCCGGCCGCGATCTGTCCGGCGTGCTCGCGCGCGTACTTCTCGCCCAGGTAGGCCTCGATCACGCGCGGGTTGGTCTGGATCTCGCGCGGGAGTCCCTGCGCGATGGTGACCCCGTGGTCCAGCACCAGGATCCGTTCCGAGACGCCCATCACCAGCTTCATGTCGTGCTCGATGAGCACGACGGCCACGCCGAAGCGGTCGCGGATGTCGCGGATGAGCTGCATCAGCTCGGACTTCTCCTTCTGGTTGGTGCCGGCGGCGGGCTCGTCGAGCAGGAGCGCCTTGGGGTCGGTGGCGAGCGCGCGCGCGATCTCCAGGCGGCGCTGCTCGCCGTAGGGCAGGTTCTTCGCCAGGTCATCCCGCCGGTGGAGCAGGCCCATCACCGCCAGCAGCTCCTCGGAGCGCTGGGTGATCCACTTCTCCTCGACCTCCGCCAGTTCGCCCTTGCGCACCGAGGCGGCCATCGACTCGCGGGTCAGGTGGTGGCAGCCGAGGCGCACGTTGTCGAACGCGGTCAGCTCGCGGAAGAGGCGGCTGTTCTGGAAAGTGCGCGCCAGCCCGAGGTGCGCGATGTCGTGCGGCGCCAGCCCGCGCGTGTCCCGGCCGCGCACCAGGATGCTGCCCTCGGTGGGCGGGTAGACGCCGGTGAGCAGGTTGAACACGGTGGTCTTGCCCGCGCCATTGGGGCCGATCAGCGCGACCAGCTCGCGGGGCTTCACCGTCAGCGAGAAGTCGCAGACGGCGGTGAGTCCGCCGAAGCGGATGGTCGCGTGGCGCACGTCGATCAGCGCCTCGGAGAGCTCCGGCGTCTTGGCCGGCGGCGGCCCGCCCTTGCCGCGGCGCCAGGGCAAGAGGTCCCAGATCTCGCGGGTCCCCAGCAGGCCGCGCGGACGCACCAGCATCAGGACCACCAGCGCGATCGAGTAGATGACCATGCGCAGGTTCGCGAGGGCGCGCAGGTACTCGGGGAGGAGCGTCAGCACCGCGGCGGCGATGGTCGATCCGGTGATGGATCCCATCCCGCCCAGCACCACCATGGCGACGACCTCGAACGAGCGGACGAAGGTGAAGCTCTGCGGCGAGAGGTTTCCTTCGAAGGATCCGGAGAGCGCGCCGGCCACGCCCGCCATGCCCGCGCTGATCACGAACGCGCGCACCTTGTAACCGGTGGTGTCGACGCCCATCGCCTCCGCGGCGACCTCGTCCTCGCGCACGGAGAGGAAGGCGCGGCCGTGCGTGGAGTCGCGCAGCCGCTTGGTGATCAGGATGGTCGCGATGGCGGCCGTCCAGATCCAGGTGAAGTCCGCGTACCGCGGGATCGGCGAGAGGCCGATGGCGCGCCCGAAGAGCGGCGTGTTCTCGATGATGACGCGGATGATCTCGCCGAATCCGAGGGTGACGATGGCGAGGTAGTCGCCGCGGAGCCGCAGCGACGGCTTGCCCACCAGCCAGCCGGCGAGCGCCGCCGCGCCAGCGCCCGCCGCGATCGACGCGATGAAGAAGAGGCGGTACGGGTCCTGCGCCGGCCCGCGCAGGAGCAGCACGGCGGAGACGTACCCGCCCACGGCCATGAAGCCGGCGTGGCCGATGGAGAACTGGCCGGTGAGGCCGTTCACCAGGTTGAGCGAGACCGCCAGGATGATGGCGATGCCGATGTGGTTGATGTTCTGGAACGCGTATTCCCAGTCGGGCTGCTCGGCCCAGAAATGCTGCACCAGCCAGAGGACCGGGATCGCCGCGACGAAGGGCAGCCAGCTGAGCAACGCACGTCGGGCCTGCGTCAGCGCGGACCCGCCGAAGAGGCCCGCCATCTAGACCTTCTCCGCTTCCCCGCGCCCGAGCAGGCCGGTGGGCCGCACCAGGAGCACGAGGATGAGGATGCCGAACGCCACCGCGTCGCGCCACGAGGAGCTCAGGTACCCGGAGACGATCTGCTCCGCGAGCCCAAGCACGAGCCCGCCGAGCATCGCGCCGGGCACGTTGCCGATGCCGCCCAGCACGGCGGCGACGAACGCCTTGAGGCCCGGCATGAGCCCCATCAAGGGCTGCACGCTGGGGTACTTGCTCGCGTAGAGGATGCCCGCGACCGCGGCGAGCACCGAGCCGAGGACGAAGGTGAAGGAGATCACCAGGTCGATGTTGACGCCCATCAGGGACGCGACGGTCGAATTGTAGGAGACGGCGCGCATCGCCGTGCCCATCCGGGTGTGGAACACGATCCGCTGCAGCAGGAACATCAGCACCACGGAAACGACCACGGTCACGACGTCCACGTAGCCGAGCGAGACCGGCCCGACGTGCAACCCGGGGTGGCGCGGCAGCACGGTGAAGACGCGCGGGTTGGGCCCGAAGACGTACTGGCCGCCGTACTCGAGGAAGAAGCTCACCCCGATGGCGGTGATCAGCGAATTCAGCCGCGGCGAGTTGCGCAGCGGCCGGTAGGCGGCCCGCTCGATGACGAAGCCCAGGATCGCGCACGCCAGCATGGACGCCAGGGTGACGAGCAGCGCGCCGGGGATGCTCGGGTCCCGGGACTCGCCCGTCCACCGCGCGACGTACCAACCCACCATCGCGCCGATCATGAAGACGTCGCCGTGCGCGAAGTTGATCAGCTTCAACACGCCGTACACCATCGTGTAGCCGAGCGCGATGAGCGCGTAGATCGCGCCCACGCTGATGCCGTTGATGATGTGCTGGAAGAACTCCGCCAAGCCGAGCGCCTTCCGACCGCTACTTCTTCGCCGCGGCGTCGCCGCCGGAGCCGCTCTCGGGCTGCATCCCCTCGGGGTAGACCTTGGTCACGAACTCGTACTTGCCGCCCTTGGCCACCTTCAGCACCACCGCGGGCTTGAGCGGATTGCGGTTCTGGTCGAGCGTGATGTTGCCGGTCACGCCGGCGTAGTCCTTGGTGGCCGCCAGCGCGTCGCGGATCGACGGCCCGGTCAGGTCCTTGGCCCGCTTCATCGCGTCGACCAGCATCCCGGCCGCGTCGTACGCCTGCGCCGCCAGCGAGTCGGGGACCTGGCCGCCATAGGCTTTCTTGTACTTGGCGACGAACTCCTGGATGCGCGGGCTGGGGTCGTCGGGCGAGTAGTGGTTGGAGAAGTAGCTCCCCACGATCGCGTCGCCGCCGATCTCGTACAGCTTCTCGCTGTCCCACCCGTCGCCGCCCAGGAGCGGGACGGTGATGCCCGCCTCGCGCGCCTGGCGCGCGATGAGTCCTACGTCGGTGTAGTACCCGGGCACGTAGAGCGCCTGTGGACCGGCTGCCTTGATGTTGGTGAGCTGCGCCTTGAAGTCCACGTCGCCGTTCGAGTAGCTCTCCTGCGCGATGATCTGCCCGCCGGTCTTGGTGAAAGCGTCGATGAAGTTCTTCGCCAGCCCGACCGAGTAGTCGTTGCGCACGTCCTTGAGGATCGCGACCTTCTTCACCTTCAGGTTGTCGTGCGCGAAGGTGGCGCCCACGTAGCCCTGGAACGGGTCGATGAAGCAGGCGCGGAAGATGTAGTCGCCCTTCTCGGTGACGGCGGGGTTGGTGGAGGAGGGCGTCACCATCGGCACCTTGGCCTGCTGCGCCTTGGGGGCCATGAACATCGAGCGGGTCGAGGCGACCTCGCCGAGCAGCGCGACGACGTGCTCGCTGGCGATCAGGCGCGTCGCGGCGGTGGCCGCCTCCTCGGGACGGCCCTGGTCGTCGAGCACCTTGACCTCGAGTCGCCTCCCCTTCACTCCGCCCTTGGCGTTGAACTCGTCGATGGCGAGCTGGATCCCGTTCGCGCTGGAGAGGCCGAAGGTGGCTTCGGTGCCGGTCATGCTCCCGACCTCGCCGATCACGATGGGGCCGGTCGCGTTGGGGCTCATCATTCCGCTGCCCTGGTCCTGCTTCTTGCAGGCCGCGAGGGCGGCGAGGGCGAGGAGGCTCGGCAAAATCCTGCGCATGGCGGATCCTCTGGCGTCGATTGGGAAAAGCGGCCCTGCTTAGCACTCCGGGAGGGCGCGATCAACCTCGCCGCGCCCCCGGGCCTGCATGGTACAGTGGGTCACCTTGCCCGCGCCGCGGATCCTCGTCGTCGACGACAACCCGGAGCTCCTCACCCTGCTTTCCTCGTCCTTCGAGGACGCCGGATAC
>DASWGI010000062.1:0-6058 GCA_036393835.1 Myxococcales bacterium
CCCAGGACGGACCCTTCCCCGGTGTCACCGGGCGCGCGCCTGTTCCCGGTTGCGCCGTCCGCCCGGCCGCGCGGATCGGAGACCACCTTGGCCAGCCCCCAATCGAGCACCAGCACTTCGCCGAACGGCCCGATCATCACGTTCTGGGGCTTCAAGTCGCGGTGCAGCACGCCGCGCGCGTGCGCGAACGCCACCGCCTCGGCGACGCGCAGGAAGACCCGCAACCGCTCCGCCAAGGAAAGGCGCGCGGTCGACTGGTCGAGCCGTTCGCCTTCGACCAGCTTCATGGTGTAGAAGGCGCGCCCGTCGCCGAGCCGTCCCACGTCGTGCACGGGGACGATGCCCGGGTGCTCGAGCCGCGCCAGCACCTCCGCCTCGCGCCGCAAGCGCGCCTCTGTCTCGGGGTCCTCGAGGTCGAGCACTTTGAGGGCCACGCGCCGGCCCAGCTCGGTGTCCAGGGCGACGTACACGGTCCCCATCCCGCCGCTGCCGGCGACGCCGGCGAGCCGGTAGCGGGTGCCCGAGAGGTCCGGCTCGCGCACCGACTGCCGCAGCCGCGCCAGCGCGGCGTCGTCGAGGCGGCTCACGATCCGTCCAGCCGGAGCAAGGTTCGCGCTTCCTCGCGGAGCTCGCTCTCCGTGGCCGTGCACTCCCGGAGCAGATCGAGCAGGACCTCGCGCAGCTTCCGGCGCGCCCAGGCGAGCCGGTTCGTGACGTCGGTGGTGGCGATGCCGAAGCGGCGCGCCAGGTCGGCGTAGGACGGGCGCTCCGCTCCCTCCTCCAGGTCGTAGGCCTCCAGCAGCGCGAACTGCTGCGACTTGCCCTCGCGCGCGCAACGGTCGCGCAGCCGTTCCAGCGCCGCCGCGAACAGGCCGCGCGCCCACTCCCGCTCGAAGAGCACGTCGGGCGGCTCCGCCGCGCCCGCCGCCTTCTCGATCTCCGCGCGCGCCCCCTCGAAGTCGAAGGGGATCGCCGCCACTCCCCCGCCGCGCTTGAGGCGGCGCGCCGCCCTGCTCCCGCCCCCGGCGACCCGATCGATGCAGGCGCGCAGGAAGGTGCGCAGGCGGGAACGGGCAGGGTCGAACCTCGCCAAGAGGTCCTTCTCGAGCAGGTGCGCGAAGAACTCCTGGGTGAGATCGGCGGCGTCGTCGTGCGGCCTGCGCCAGTGCAGCCGCAGGTAGCCGTACACCGGGCGCCAGTACGCCTCGGCCAGCGCGGACAGGCCGCGCCGCCGCTGCTCCTCGTCGCCGCCGCGGATCGCGGCGAGCGCCGAATGCCGGGTCGCCGGGAAGCCGCGCGCGAGGCGCTCGTCGGCGGTGCGCGCCATCGGGCCGATTCTGGGGCCGGAAGCGTGCCCCCGCCAAGTCGACCTCCACCGGCCAGGGGGCGGGCGCCACTACTCGAGTCGACGGTCCATTGTCAATCGGTCAGCCGCGCCTTGCGCGCGCTCGGACCCATGGCTAGCTGGCCGGCGGGCGGGCGCCTCCACCTTCCGTCATCCGCTCATATCGCTCTCTTCCGGCGGTCCGCTCCGCGGGCGCCAGAAAGGATTCCCGGAATGCGCGTCGGCATTCTCGCCGCGATCCTCGTCGCGACATCCATCCTCGGTTGCGGTCCCGAGGGCAGCCCCGGCGGGTCCGAGCCGGCTTTCAAACACGTTCCCTCCGGGACCGTGCTGCGCGCCGAGCGCCCGGTGCCCGGACAGTACCTGGTGGTCTTCAACGAAGGGCGGGTCGCCAAGGACGCCGTCGACGCGCAGGCCGACGAGCTCGCGCGCCGCCACGGCGGCCGCGTGTTCGCCAGCTGGCGCCACGCGGTGCGCGGCTTCGCCGCCCGGATGTCGACGGCGCAGGCGCAGGCCGTGGCGCAGGATCCGCGGGTCGCCTGGGTGGAGGAGGACGCCGAGATCCACCTCGACACCACGCAGACCGGCGCCACGTGGGGCCTCGATCGCATCGACCAGCGCAACCTGCCTCTCGACGGGAACTACACCTTCAACGTCGACGGCACCGGCGTGAGCGCATACATCATCGACACCGGCATCCGCACCACGCACACGCAGTTCGGGGGACGGGCGAGCGGCGCGTTCACCGCGGTGAACGACGGGAACGGCACGAACGATTGCAACGGGCACGGTACGCACGTGTCGGGCACGGTCGGCGGATCGACCTTCGGCGTCGCCAAGAACGTGCGGCTCTTCGCGGTGCGGGTGCTCGACTGCACCGGCTCGGGGACGACGGCAGGGGTGATCTCGGGGGTCGACTGGGTGACGAACAACCACGCGTCGCCGGCGGTGGCGAACATGAGCCTGGGCGGCGGGGCGTCCACCACGCTGGACCAGGCCGTGAACAACTCGATCGCGTCGGGCGTGACCTACGCGATCGCGGCCGGCAACTCGAACGTCAGCGCCTGCACGCAGTCGCCGGCCCGCGTCGCGAACGCGATCACAGTTGGCGCCAGCGACATCAACGACGTGCGGGCCAGCTTCTCCAACTTCGGCACCTGCGTGGACCTGTTCGGGCCGGGCGTGAACATCACCTCGTCCTGGGCGACCAGCGACACCGCAACCAACACCATCAGCGGCACCTCGATGGCGACTCCGCACGTGGCGGGGACGGCCGCGCTCTTCCTGCAGGCGAACCCCACCGCCACTCCCGCGCAGGTGGCCTCCGCGCTGGTGGCGAACGCCACCGCCGGCGTGCTCGCGAGCGTGGGCACCGGATCGCCCAACCTCCTCCTCTACGAGGCGTTCATCGGCGCGCCGGCCGACGCGACGCCGCCCACCGTGTCGCTCACGGCGCCCGCGGCGGGCGCTACGGTGAGCGGGACCGCGGTGACGCTCTCCGCCACGGCGGCGGACGACGTGGCCGTCGCCAAGGTGGACTTCTTCGTCGACGGGGCGCTGGTCGGGACCGACACTTCGTCGCCGTACTCCATCTCCTGGAACAGCACCACGGTCGCCAACAGCTCCCATTCCTTCACCGCGCGCGCGACCGACACGGCCGGGAACGCAACCACCTCGGCCGCCGTGACGGCGACGGTGTCGAATGCCACCACGTGCGCCACGACCAGCCAGCTCCTCGGCAACCCGGGATTCGAGACGGGGGCGGCGGCCCCCTGGACGGCGACGGCCGGCGTGATCGACGGCAGCGCCAGTCCGGCCCCGCGGTCTGGCCGGTTCAAGGCGTGGCTCGACGGCTACGGAGTCTCGCACGTCGACGACCTGTTCCAGACGGTGACCATCCCGGCGGGAGCGTGCAGCGCGACGTTCAGCTTCTGGCTGTGGATCACCACTGCCGAGACGACCACCATCACGGCGTTCGACACCCTGAGCGTCACCGTCCGGAACTCGGCCGGCACGGTGCTCTCGACCCTGGCGACCTTCTCGAACCTGAACAAGTCCGCCGGCTACGTGCAGCGGAGCTTCGACCTCTCCGCGTTCAAGGGGCAGACGGTGAGACTGCAGTTCCACGGGGTCGAGGACGTCTCCCTGCAGACGAGCTTCATCATCGACGACACGGCGCTCACGGTCACGCAGTAGAGAAGCAGCGCGACGGCCCGGCGGCGATGGCGGGCCGGGCCGTCGCGCGCGCACCGGCTTGCGCAGTGGGCCAGGTCAAGCGGCTGGGTATGGGCGCAGCGATCGGGCGATCAGGCCCAGCCCCGCGGCCAGCAGGACGAACATCAGGAGCGTGTTGAACAGGCTGGTCGGCTCCCACCGGATGGAGAGGCTCATCAGGATCGCGGCCAGGATGGTCAGCACTCCGCCCGCGGTCAGGATCCAGCCCAGCTTGCTCTTGCCGTCGAAGAACAGGACCCCCACGCCGATCAGCAGCGGGAGCATGGTGAGCCCGAACCCGGCGGGCCGGCTCCAGCCCCACAGCCCGAAGAAGGTGAACGACGAGGTCACCTGCACCTGGTTGAGCACCAGGTAGCCGCCGACCACGGTCAGGAGGAGGCCGAGGAAGAAGGTGCCCACGCCGCCCGGGGTGCCGCCCGCGCCGCGCGCCTGCGGCGGGTTGGTCAGCGCCTGGTCCTCCACCAGTCTGGACAGCTCCTGGGTCTGCTTCCGCGGGTCGAGGTCGGCCATGCCTGGATTGTACGGCTCGCCGCCGGTCGGGCCAGGAATCGTCCGGCCAGAGCGCATCCCACACCGTTCCGCGCTCGGAAAGCGTAGCGCCGCCCCATCGGCGGCGACTAACGCCGGGGCTCGAAGGCCGGAGCGGGCACCGGGATCGCTTCTCCGTCGTGCCGCGGGTCGCTGGCGCCGAACTTCACGCCGGTGCGGGCGTCGTAGAGCACGGCCTGGCCGTATCCGAAGTTCGGCGTGCGGGGAGGCCGCACCTCCAGCTTGTGCCCGAGCCCGGCGAGCTGCGCGCGGACCTGCTCCGGGACGCTGGACTCGATCTCCACGTCGCACCCTTCGAAGCTGCCCTTGGTGAAGCGCCCCGCCTCCAGCGCCTGCTGGATGCTCATGCCGTAGTCGACCACGTCGACCACGAACTGGGCGTGCGCCTGCGCCTGGTTCCAGCCGCCCATGATGCCGAATCCGATCTTCACCTCTCCCTTCCTCAAGAAACCCGGGATGATGGTGTGCAGCGGGCGCTTGCGCGGCGCGAGCGTGTTGGGCAAGCCGGGCTCGAGCGTGAACAGCGCGCCCCGGTTGTGCAGCATGAAGCCCTTGTCCTTGGGCGTAAGGCCCGAGCCGAATCCGGAGTAGTTGCTCTGGATGAGCGAGACGATGTTGCCGTCCCGGTCCACCACGGTCAGGTAGATCGTGTCGCTTCCCTTCGCATCGGTGACCGAGGCGAGCTTGGTGGGCTCGACCTTGCACGCGGCGGCCTGCGGGTCGATGCGCGCCGCCCGGAGCGCGGCGCTCTCCTTTCCGAGCAATTCCGCGACCGGGACCTGGCCGAAGCGGGGATCGCCCACGTACCGGAGCAGGTCGGCGTAGGCGAGCTTCTTCGCCTCGATCATCGTGTGCAGCGCGCGCGTCGAGTGGAACCCCCACTCGCCGAGCGGGAACCGCTCCAGGATGTTCAGCATCTCCAGCGCGGCGATGCCCTGCGAGTTGGGCGGGATCTCCGACACCGTCCAGCCGCGGTAGCTCGTCTGGATCGGCTGGACCCACTCGGGCTGGAACTCGGCCAGGTCGGAAAGCGCCATCGCGCCGCCCTGCTCGCGCACGATGTCCACGATGGCTTGCGCGGTGGGGCCCTCGTAGTAGCCGGCGCGGCCCTGCTCGGCGATGCGGCGCAGGGAGCGCGCGAGATCGGGGTTGCGGAAGATCTGCCCGGCGGCCGGAGCGCGGCCGTCGATGAGGAAGGTGGACCGCGAGTTGGGGTGCTCGGCGAGCATCTTCTCGGAGCGCGCCCACAACCCGGCGGTGATCTCCATCAGCGGGAAGCCCTGCTCGGCGTGGAAGATGGCCGGGGCGAGCGACACGGAAAGCGGGACCGCGCCGAAGCGCTTCTGCAGGGCGTCCCACCCCGCAACCACGCCGGGCACCGTGACCGTGAGCGCGCCGCGCTGGGGCAGCTTGTCCAAGCCGCCCTTGCTCCGCACGAACTCCGGGGTCATCCCCTTCGCCGACCACCCGCTGGCATTCAGGCCGTACAGCTTGTCCTCCTTCGCCAGGTAGATCAGCGCGAACAGATCGCCCCCGATCCCGCTCCCGGTCGGCTCCATCACGCCGGTGGTCGCGTTCGCGGCGATCGCCGCATCCACGGCGTTGCCGCCGCGCTCCAGGATCTGCACTCCCGCCGCTGCGGCGAGCGGCTGGCTGGAGGCCACCACGCCGTACCGCGAGGCGACCACGGAACGGCCGGGGACGGGCTCGCGCGCCGGGGCTGTGTTCGAAGGCGAAGCGGCGGCGAGGAGGAGGAGCGCGATCAGCATGTGGGCCTCCGGTCCGGTGCGCCTTCCTACCACCGCGTTTGACCCCTGGGTACCATGCGCCTATCGTCGGACCCCGATCGGTCGAGGAGCGAACCATGGCGCAGGAAGCGAAGGCCAGGCTGCACCGCTGGGAGTCGATGCCGAAGGAGCGCCTCTCCGA
>DASWGI010000063.1:0-3368 GCA_036393835.1 Myxococcales bacterium
CTCGGGATCGGTGGCCAGCATCATGGCGATCTCCAGCTGGCGCTGCTCGCCGTAGCTGAGCTCGAGGGCCCGCGAGAGTCGCCGGCCGGCGAGCCCGCACGCGCGCAGGGCGGCCTCGCCGCGCACGGCCGCCTCCGGGTCGTCGCCTCGCCAGGAGGGCGCCGGGTCCCGCGAGTGGGCGGCCAGCCACACGCACTCGGCGCAAGTCAGCTCGGGGAAGACGTTCGCCGTCTGGTAGCTGCGCCCGATCCCCATCCGGGAGAGGACGTCGGGCGGCGCGCGAGTCACGTCCTGCCCGCGGAAATGAACGCGGCCCGAGGTGGCGCGCAGCTCGCCGGAGAGCAGGTTGAGGAGCGTGGACTTCCCGGCGCCGTTGGGGCCGATGATCGCGTGCACGGTGCCGCGCTGGATGCTCAGCGAGACGCCGTCGACCGCGGCCAGGGCGCCGAACCGGCGCGTGAGGCCCTCGGTCTGAAGCAGCGCCTCAGCCACGGCCGCCCTCGAGGAGCCCCGCGACTCCGCGCGGCAGGAAGAGGACGACGGCAACGACCGCGGCCCCGACCACCGCGCTCCAGTGCTCGGTGGCGCGCTCGGCGAAGTGCTCGAGGACGCTGAGGAGCGCTGCTCCGAGGGCGGGCCCGTAGAGCGTTCCTTTGCCTCCGAGCAGCACCGTGACCAGCACCAGCCCGGATTGGCGCCAGCCGAACTGCGCCGGGTTCACGAACCCGTACAGCGTCGCGTCGAGATAGCCCGCGAGCCCCGCCAGCGCGCCGCCCAGCACGAACGCGGCCAGCTTGTACCGGCGCGTCGCGTACCCCAGGGTCCGCATCCTCGGCTCGTTGATGCGGATGGCGGTGAGCACGCGGCCGAACGGGGCCCGCACCAGAGCGCGCAGGAAGAGGAACGCGAGCACCAGCGCCGTCCAGATGGCCGCGTGTGCCGCGATGCGATCGCCCAGATCGAGCACCGTGTGCCCGGCGAACGAGAGGCGAGGGCGCTCCAAGATGTAGATGCCGTCGGAGCCGCCCAGGCCGGGAGACTCGCTGAACAGGTAGAAGAGCATCTGCGTGAAGGCCAGCGTGACCATGACGAAGTAGACGCCGGTGGCGCGCAGGCTGAGCCAGCCGATCAGCAGCGCGGCCAGCGCGGCAAAGGCGATGCAGAGCGGCAGCGTCGCGAGCGGGCTGGTCAGGCCGAGCTGGTTGGTCAGGCCGGCGAGCAGGTATGCGGAGAGGCCGAAGAACGCCGAATGCGCCAGGCTGACCAGCCCCGCGTACCCGACGAGCAGATCGAGGCTCATCGCGAAGAGGCTGGTCACCATCACCTTGCCCGCGAACTGCACCCAGAAGCGGTCCCCCGAAAGTGGCACCAGGGCCAGCGCGATCGCGCCCAGAAGGAGCCCGGCCCGCACGCTCCAAGGCGGTCTCATCGCCCCTCGGCGGGCTGGCCGAAGAGGCCGCGAGGACGCCAGAGCAGCACCGCGGCCATGACGGCGTACACCATCGCGCTGGAGACGCTGGGGAGCAGCACCTTGCCGAGCGTGTCGGCCAGCCCCACCAGCAGCGCGCCGAGGAAAGCGCCCTTCACGGATCCGATCCCGCCGATCACCACCACCACGAAAGAGACGATGAGAACGCCCTCGCCCATGCCCGGGTACACGGTGGTGAGTGGCGCGGCGAGCATCCCCGCGAGCGCGGCCAGCGCGGTGCCGGCGCTGAACAGGATGGTCAGCAGCCGGCGCACGTCGACGCCCAGCGCCTCGACGATCTCCGGATTGGACGCGCCGGCGCGAACGCGCATCCCGAAGCGCGTCCGGAGCAGGACTTGCCGCATGCCGGCGGCGATGACGAGGCAGGCGCCGGCGGCGAAGGCCCGGTAGGCTGGCCACGACTGCAGCTCGCCGAGAGGCAGGCTGAAGGCGAGAGCCCGCGGAGTCGCGACTCCGTGCACCTCGTTCCCGAAGGCGGCGCGCTGCAGCTCGTTGAAGAGCAGCACCAGCCCGTAGGTGAGCAGCAATTGGGAGAGGTGGTCCCGCCCGTACAACCGGGAGATGGCGAGGCGCTCCACCGCCCAGCCCAGCGCGAACATCAGCGGGACGCCGATGGCGACGGCCGCCGGCAGGCTACCGGTGCGCTCGCCGATCCAGTACGCGAGGTACGCGCCCAGCATGTAGAACGAGCCGTGCGCGAAGTTGAGAACGCCCAGCACGCCGAAGATCAGCGTCAGGCCGCTCGCGACCAGGAAGAGGAGCAGCCCGTACTCCACGCCGTTGAGGAGCTGCAGCGCGAACAGCGGAAGGGTCATGTCGCCATCTGGCAACCGAACGCCGGATCCTCGGCGTCCTTCTGCGCGACGCCCAGCACGATCTCGCGGCCGCCCTTCACCTGGCGCACGTAGACGTTCTGGACGGGGTTGTGCGCCTTGGAGAACCGGAACGGTCCGCGCGGGCTCTCGAACTGCACCGCCTCGAGCGCCGCGATCAGCTCTTTCCGGGCGCCGGTGTCCCCCTTGACCTTGTCCAGCGCGCTCGCGAGCGCGCGGATGGTGTCGTAACCCGCCACCGCGTAGACGTCCGCGTCCCGCGTAGTCGCTTTCTTGAAGGCCATGCGGAAGTCGCGGTTGGCGTGCGTGGCCAGGCTGTCTGCGTAGTGCAGCGTGGTCTTGATGCCTTCTGCGGCTGGTCCCTGCGCTCCGAGCACGCCCTCGGTGAGGAAACCGCTGCCGTAGAGCGCGACCTTGTCCTTCAGGCCCGCGTCCGCATAGTCCTTGACGAACTTGGCCGCGCCCGCGCCGGCGAAGAAGACGAACACCGCGTCGGGCTTGAGCGCGGCGATCTCCGACAGGTTGGCCTGGAACTCGGTGGTGGGGAACGGGACGGGGATCTCCTTCACGATGGTGCCGCCGCCCTTGGTGAACCCTTCCTTGAACGCGGCCATCGACTCCTGCCCGAAGCTGTAGTTCCAGAACATCAGGACGGCCTTCTTGCGGCCGTCCCTCAGCACCACGTCGGCGCACGGGTACGAGGTCTGCCAGTTGGAGAACGAGGTGCGGAAGACGTTGGGCGCGCAGAGCTGGCCGGTGACGGCCTGCGCGCCGGCGTTGGTGACGATGGTGAGCGTCTTCTCCTGGCGGACGATCTGCATCATCGCCATCGCCACGCCGGAGTGGACGGGCCCGGTGAGGATGTCGACCTTCTCCCCGACCACCAGCTTGTTCACGTTGGCGGGAGCCTTCGCCGGATCGGATTCGTCGTCGACCGCCACCCACTCGATCTCGCGGCCGGCGAGCTTGTTGTCGTGCTCGCGCGCGGCGAGCTTCATCGCGTCGGTGATGTTGTTGCCCAGCGCCGCGTAGGTGCCGGAGTAGGG
>DASWGI010000064.1:0-4112 GCA_036393835.1 Myxococcales bacterium
TCTGGCGCGGCCTGGCGCTGCTGGAGTTGGGTCGCTTTCCCGAGGCGGCCCGCGTCTTCGAGGAGGCGGACGGCGCGCAGGAAAGCGGCACCATGCAGGAGTTCGCCGGGGCGGCGCGCTGGCTCGCCGGAGAGCGCGAGGCGGCGGCCGAGCGCTGGATCGCCGCGCTCGACGCCGGGCACGACGGCCCCGCCGGCGCGGTGAAGCCGCCGGCGTTGCTGCTCTACGCGGGGCTGCGGATCCCCGACGAGCGGTACGTGCTCCGGGGGAAGCGCCTGCTCGGCAAGCTCTGGAAGCCCAAGCTGGCGCGGGTGTGGCCGGGCCCGGTCGCGGGTTTCCTCCTGGGCGAGGTCGAGGAGCAGCCCTTCCTGGAGGACGGGTACGAGGACCCGGATCTCGAGGCGCGGCGGCTGACCGGCGCGCGCTTCTGGGCCGGCGTGCGTGCGCAGGACGCGAACGAGGCGCGCGCCCACTTCCAGGAGAGCGCAGCGATCGAGGGCGCCAGCGCGCTCGAGGTCGAGCACCACCTGGCGAAGGGCGAGCTGCGCTGAATATCGCCGGAAGGCACGCGATCAGCTCACGTAGCCGGAGGCCTGCAGGCGGAAGAGGTGCGCGTAGCGCCCATCCTTCGCGAGCAGCGCGGCGTGGCTGCCCAGCTCGGCGATGCGGCCGCCCTGCAGCACCGCGATCCGATCCGCGGTCCGCACCGTGGAGAACCGGTGCGAGATGAGGATCGCGCTCCGGTCCGCGGCGAGCGCCTTGAGGCGGAGGAACAGGTCGTGCTCGGCCTCGGCGTCGAGCGACGCGGTGGGCTCGTCCAGCACCAGCAGCTCGGCCTGGTCGCGCATGAAGGCGCGCGCCAGCGCGATCTTCTGCCACTGGCCGCCGGACAGCTCGTGGCCCTCCTCGAACCAGCCACCCAGCATGGTGTCGAGCTTCTGCGGCAGCTCGTCGACCACGGCCCGCGCTCCGGCGCGCTCGACCGCCGCGTCGATGCGCGGCCGGTCCGAGATGGCGCGCACCTCGCCCAGTCCGACGTTCTCCAGCGCGGTGAACTGGTACTTCACGTAATCCTGGAAGAGCACGCCGATGCGGTCGCGCAGGTCGCGTGGATCGAAGTCGCGCAGGTCGACGCCCCCGTACAGGATGGCTCCGTGGCTCGGATCGTAGAGCCGCAGGAGCAGCTTGATCAGCGTGGACTTGCCGGCGCCGTTGTCCCCCACCAGGGCGAGCTTCTCCCCGGGCTCGATGCGAAGGTCCACCCCGTGCAGCGCGTCGCGGTCGCTGCCGGGGTACCGGAAGGCCACCTCGCGGAACTCGATCAGCTGCGAGCGGCCCTTCGCCGCGCTCGCCGGCCGCGACCGCGGCGACTCGCCGGCGGTGGGGATGTCCAGGTACGTGAAGAGGTTGGAGACGAAGAGGCCATCCTCGTAGAGGCTGCCGATGGAGGCGAGCGCCGACTGGATCGCGGCCTGTCCCTGCCGGAACGCGACCAGGTACAGCGTCAGATCGCCCAGCGTGATGCGCGCCTGCGCCGCCCGGTCCGCCATGAACAGGTACGAGGCGTAGAAGGCGAGCAGCGAGAGCGCGCCCAGCACCAGGCCCGCCGCGCTCTTGCGGAGCGCGAGCCGCCGATCCTCCGAGTAGAACTTGTCGAACAGCGCCCGGTAGCGCCCGAGGACCAGGGGCGCCAGCCCGAAGATCTTCACTTCCTTCACGTGCGAGTCGCGGGTGAGGATCCACTCCAGGTAGTTCTGCCGCCGCCCCTCCGGGGCCCGCCACGAGTTGAGCCGGAACGACTCCCCCGAGAAGCGCGCCTCGGCGAAGAAGGCGGGCAGCGACGCGGCCACGATCACCAGCGTGCTCCACCACGACAGGCGCGCGAGCAGCGCGGCGTAGGAGATCAGGATGAGCAGCTGCTGGCCGAGCGAGGCCAGCTCCAGGACGAGCGAGAGCGGACGGACGCTGGCCTCGCGCCGCGCGTTCTGCATCTTGTCGTAGGTGTCAGCGTCCTCGAAATGGCGCAGCTCGAGGGTGGCGGCCTTCTCCAGGATGAGCGTGTTGACGTGGTTCCCGAGCGAGGCGCGCATCAGGTCGCGCAGCAGCGCCTGGCCACGCGAGAGCACGGTGGACACGACCATCAGGCCGAACTCGACGAGCACGTACTCGACCACGAGCCGCTCGTCGGCGCGCGAGCCGGTGCGCGCCGCCTGCACCACCGCGTCGACGATCAGCTTTCCCACCCAAGCCATCGCCGCCGGGATCAGGGCCTGGCCGATCATCAGCGCGACGATGCCGGTGGCGAAGCCGCGCGACGAGTCCTTCACCAGCTGGAAGACGCGGGGCAGCGCGCGCAGGTAGCCCAGGGTGAGCCGCGCGCGCTCGCGAAGGGACTGCGGGGGCGGCAGCACGGCCCTCAATGCTCGAGCATCTCCTGCACCTTCATCTTGTCCTCGCGGTAGGTGAAGTGCTGGTAGAGCTGCCAGGCGTTCTGCTTGTCGAGGATGCGGTCCTTGAGGATGGGGACCGCGGCCAGCTTGTCGTCTCGATAGACGAGCCGGTCGATGAGCTGTCCCGCCTGCGCGGTGGTGAAGTACGCGCTCGCGGCGGCGGTGCGCAGGACGGCCAGCTTGGCGGCGTCGCCGGCCTCGCGGTCCAGCGCCGAGCGCAGCGTGTGGAAGTCCTTGTCGTTCATCGCCTGCGGACCCTTGGCCTCGCTGACGCGCACGTTGAGCAGCTCGCCCGCGCGCGCCTGCACCTTCTTCTCGCGCACGCCTCCGCTGGGGAGCTGGAAGACCATCCGGTAGTAGTGGTCGGGGAGCGCGTCGAATGCGACGGGCGCGGTGTCGGCGGCGACCAGCGCCGGCCCGTCGAACGCCTGCACCTGGGTGCCCTCGGGCTCGGTGACCTCGATGACGGTGCGCCCGTGCGGGCGGTACTCGAGGCGCATGCCGTCCTCGACGATGACGGTCGGCGGGCGCTCCCTCTCCGACTTCTCGGACGGCTGGGGCTGCGCCTCGGCCGGTTTTTCCGGCGGCACGACCTGCGGCGCGGCGCAGGCGGCGAGCAGCAAGGCGGCGAGAAGGACGCGCTTCATGCGGTATGGTTGTAAACCGGGACGGCGATCAGCGCTCGTTCTTGAAGACCTGTCCGCCCTTCATCACGAACCGCACGCGCTCGAGACGGGCCACGTCCTGCAGCGGATCGCCGTCGACGGCGACGAGGTCGGCGAAGCGGCCCGGGGCGACCTCGCCGAGGCTCAGGGACTCTCCCAGGAGCGCGGCGGCCACCGTGGTGGCGCTCTGGATGGCCTGCATCGGAGTCATGCCGTAGCGGACCATGTAGCCGAACTCCTTGGCCTGGTTCTCCGTCCACGCGAAGCCCCCCGCGTCGGTGCCGAAGGAGATGCGCGCGCGCTTGCGCACGGCCTTCGCGAACGCCTGCTTCTCGAGCTCGACCATCCTCGGCCAGATGCCGCCGCGCCCTTCGGCGACGTACACCCCCACGTAGATGGTGGGACACCAGAACACGTCCTGCTTGACCATCCGGTCGATGAGGTCGTCGGTGAGGCCGTCGCCGTGCTCGATGGTGTCCACGCCCGCCCGCAGCGCCGCGTCGATGCCGTCCCAGCCGATCGCGTGCGCGGCCACCTTGCGGCCGATGCGGTGCGCCTCGTCGACCAGCGCCTTCGCCTCCGCGTCGGTGAAGTTCACCCAGCTCGCCAGGCGCGCCTTCTTCTCGTCCCAGTAGTACTTGCGGTCCGCATAGAACTTGATCCAGTCCGCTCCGTACTTCACTTCCTCGCGGACTGCCTTGCGGACGTTGTCGGGGCCGTCGACGATCTGCACGCCTTCGGGCATGCGCAGCTCCCACGAGTAGCCGAGCAGCGGGTACATGCCGGTCGGCGCCATCGCGCGCGTCGCGACGTACATGCGGGGCCCGGGGATGACGCCGCGCTGGATGGCGACCTTCACGTCGACGTCGGCGTACATCGCGCCCTCGGTCTCCAGGTCGCGGATGGTGGTGAAGCCGTTCATCAGCGCGGTGCGCGCCGCCACCGTGGCGCGGATGGCCCGGTAGGGAGTCGACTCCTTGAGGAGCTGCTCGTCGTA
>DASWGI010000065.1:0-3918 GCA_036393835.1 Myxococcales bacterium
TGCCGGTGCCGGACGAGCGGCTGGACAAGCTTTCGGCGCTGTTCGAGCCGAGGAAGACGACCCACGCAGCGCTCGAGTTTGTCGACATCGCCGGCCTCGTGCGCGGCGCGTCCGAGGGGGAGGGCCTGGGGAACCAGTTCCTCGGCAACATCCGCGAGGTCGACGCCGTCGCGCACGTGCTGCGCTGCTTCGCCGATCCCGACGTGGTGCACGTGGACGGCGCGGTGGATCCGGAGCGCGACTGCGACGTGGTCGAGACCGAGCTGGCCCTCAAGGACCTCGAGACCTTGGAGAAGAAGCGCGAGCGCCGCGCGAAGGACGCCAAGGCGCCCGGGAAGGCGGGCGAGGAGGCCAAGGCGGACCTCGCGCTGTACGACAAGCTGAAGGCCGCGCTCGACGCGGGCCGGCCCGCCCGCGGCGTGCCGCTCTCCGACGACGAGAAGCCGCGGATGCGAGAGCTGTTCCTGCTGACCGCCAAGCCGGTCCTGTACGTGGCGAACGTCGACGAGGGGCAGCTGGAGCGGCTCGACGCTGACCCGCTGGTGCGCAAGGTCGCGGCGCTGGCCGAGCGGGAGGGGGCGCGCTGGGTCGCCATCTGCAGCAAGGTGGAGGCGGAGATCCAGCAGCTCCCTCCCGGCGAGCGCGCGGAGTTCCTCGCCCACGTCGGGCTCTCGGAGCCCGGTCTGAACAAGTTCGTCCGCGCGGGCTTCGACCTGCTCGGGCTGCAGAGCTACTTCACGGTTGGCGAGGACGAGTGCCGCGCCTGGGTGATCCGGAAGGGGACGCGGGCGCCGCAGGCGGCCGGCGTCATCCATACGGACTTCGAGCGCGGCTTCATCAAGGCCGAGGTGATCCGCTGGGACGAGCTGCTCCGCCACGGCAGCGAATCCGCCGCTCGAGCCAAGGGCGCATTGCGCGTCGAGGGCAAGGAATACGTGGTCCAGGACGGCGACGTGGTGCACTTCCTGTTCAACGTCTGAGACGGCTCGGGGCTCGCGGTCAGAACGAGCCGGGCAGCTCCAGCTTCTGGACCGCGTTGCCCTTCTTGTCGACCACCTGGACGGTCATCGTGCGCCGGCCGCGCGGCCCCGACACGCGCCCCAGGGCGGTGAGCTGCGCATCCTGCGCCAGGGTGAACTGCGGGAAGCTGGCGATGGCGGCGCGCGTCTCGTCCGTGAGCACCTTGGCGAGCGCCGCGTCGGCGCCCGCGCCGGCCTCGATCGGCTCGACGGAGATCTTGAGGGGCATCGAGACGAGCTGGTCGCCTTCCTCGACGTTCGCGCCCGGCTCCCGCTTGACACGCCCGGTGCAGCCGGTTCGCGAGACCGTGCGCAAGAGGAAGTACCCCTTCACCACCTCGCTCTCCGTCACCTCGTCCTTGCCGCGCACCTCGAAGAACTGCCCCTGGAAGGGGGCGCCGCCGTCGAACGCGCAGTTGAGGGTGTCGTTGGGCAGCGCCAGCGTCACGCGGCCGGTCAACCCCGGCATGCGCAGTGCGAGCGATCGGGCCAGAGAGCGCGCGCCGTCCTTCACCTCGCCCGGATCGAAGTTGCCCAGCGCCTGGACGCCGTCCGGCAGCGCGCCGCCGGACAGCTTCGCTTCCAGCCTCTGCGCGAGCTGGCGCGCGCCCGCCTCCACCTGATCGTCGTCCCCGACCTTCACGCTGTCCGCGAACGCCACCTGCGCGGTGGTCGAGTCCATCGCGCGCAGCGAGACGCTGTATCCGCGCGAGGTGGTCTGCACCGCGCCCACCGCGATCCAGCGCGCACCGACCAGCCTGGCCAGCTCGATCTGCACCTCGTCGCTCATCGCTCCGGACTGGGCCAGCGCCTGCTCCTTCATCACGCGCGCGAGCTGCTGGCGCTCGACCACGCGCAGCGCGCCGTCGGCCACGAGCTGCGCGATCAACGCATCCTCCGCGGCGCTCGCCAGGTCCGGGGCGGCGCCTCCCCGCGCCTCGACCGCCGCGATCGCCAGCGTCCGATCCTTGGGAGGCCCGGCCGCGGCCGCGAGCGCGGCGCAGCAGAGGAAAACGGTGACGCGCTGGCGCAGAGCATCATGCATGGCGATCCCGCGGGACCTCGGAGTGCGGGTACGGTACCCCAGGACGGCGTGTGCGCCGCAAGCGGCCACCGCGCTCGACCCGATGTGGGACAAGGTCGTCCGGCGCCCTCCAGGAGCCCCTTTCCGGCCGCCTTGCGAGTAAGTTGACCGTAGTTCCAGCGCGGTGCTAGCGATCGAAGCGGATAGTGCCACGCACTCGAAAGCCGCCGGAAAGACACACCATGCCCTCGCCCGTTCGCAGCGCCCGCGCCATCAGCGCGATCCCTGTAGCCCTGCTCTGCGCCTGTGGATCGGTCCCTGTGCGGGTGCCGGTCATGCGCCCCGCCGAGATCAACATGGTCGCCTACCAGAGCGTCGCGGTGGGCGAGATGCGCGGCCGCGGCAACGCCATCATGGGCGACTCGCTCGAGGAGGCGCTGCTCGGCACCAACCGCTTCCAGGTCCTCGACCGGCAGCACATGAACTCGATCATGCGCGAGCTGTCCCTCTCCGCCAGCGACCTGGCGGATCCGAGCAAGGCCGCGAAGCTCGGCAAGGTGATGACCGCGGGCGCTCTCATCTACGGCGACGTCGATGAGCAGTACCGCGAGGTCCCCTCCGAGGACCGCATCAAGAACAAGGATGGCACCATCACCGTCATCTACAAGCTGCGTGGCGAGACACGCACGCGCGCGACCTTCAAGATCGTCGACGTGGCCACCGGCCGGCTGATGATCGCCAAGACGTACGAGGAGCGGCGCGACGACACCAACTCCGGGTACAACAAGCGCCCCGAGCCGATCGACCGCGATGCGCTGGAGCGCTCGGCCCGACGCGGGGTGCTGGAGCGCTTCATGCGCGCCATCGTTCCGCACCAGGAATACGTGACCGCGAGCTTCCAGAAGGACTCCGACATCCCGCAGCTCGAGGGCGGCATCGGCTGGGCGGAGCGCGGCGACTGGAAGAAGGCCCAGGCGACCTTCTCCCAGGCGATCGCCGACGGGCAGAAGAACCCCAAGATCAAGAGCGAGCAGCTCGCCAAGGCGTACTGGAACCTGGGCCTCGCCTACGAGTACGCCGGCGACTACGATGGCGCGACCGCCACCGTGCAGAAGGCGTACGAGCTGTCGAACGACAAGGACATGCTGCGCGAGCTGGACAACATCAGGCGCCTGCAGGACGAGGCGAAGCGGGTCTCCGAGCAGACCGCCGCGTCCCTGGTGGGTGGTGCGCAGTAGCCTCGCCACCCGCGCAGCTCGTGCCGCGCTCGGCGCGACGCTGCTTCTCGCCGCCTGCGCGGCCGAGGCGCCCGCGGTGGTCAAGACGGCCTCGTCGCCGAAGACACCGGGCTGGCTGGTGAAGGTGCCGCAGGAGGGTGAGACGCTGTACTTCTCCGGGGCGCGCGAGGGCGCCACCTCGCTCGAGGAAGGCACCGACGCGGCAATGCAGGTCGCCCGCGCCCACGCGGCCGAGTACATCGGGGTGGACGTCACCTCCGAGCACAAGGACGTGATGTCCACCGACCTCGGGTCGGACCGGGTGCAGGACACGGTCAAGGGGCGCGCCACGGCGCTCATCCGCAGCGCGCGCATCGCCGACGTGTACTACGAGAAGTTCTCGCGCAAGGCGGGCGCCACAACCATCGACCGGTTCGACGTGTGGGTGCTGATCAAGATCTCGCGCGCGGAGCTCGACGCCGAGAGCGCGCGCCAGCAGGAGGAGCAGAAGCACACCGCCCTGGCGGCGCTCTCGCGCCTGCGCGAAGGGCAGGCGCAGGAGCGGCAAGGCAACGTGCTCGCCGCGCTGGTGCGCTATCGCGACGCGGCGGCGCAGACCCGCGCCCTGCCCCAGCAGATCGACCTCTCCGACCCGCAG
>DASWGI010000066.1:0-1766 GCA_036393835.1 Myxococcales bacterium
GGCCGGCGGCTCGCGGCCGCCCTCGCCGGCGACGGCGTCGATGTGGAGCCGCCGTCGGCCGGCGCCTTCCCGCTGGTCGCGCGGCACCGGGGCGTCCTCGACTACGACCCGGTCCTGCTCGCCCGGCTGAACGAGATCGACGACCTCGCGGTGTACGTGCGGCCGCCCGGGTCGGTCGCGCGCGAAGGCGAGCGCATCGGCGGCGCGAAGATCGTGCCCTTCGTGACCAGGCAGGAGCGCCTGGCCGCGGCCGAAGGCATCGCCACGGGCGGCCTGCTGCGCGTCCGGCGCTTCCTCCCGGTGCGCGCCGCCGTCCTGGTCGAGGACACCGTCGAGGAGCGCGTGCTGTCGCGGGCGCGGCGCGCGCTGGAGGAGAAGCTCGCCTTCTTCGGCTCCGAGGTCTCGGTGGTGGAGCGGATGCGCATGGCCACTGACGCCGTGGCCGACGCGCTCCGCGGCGCGCTCCGCTCCGGCGCGGAGTTGGTGCTGGTGGCGGGCGGAAATCCGATGGACCCGCTCGACCCCGCCCTGCTCGCGCTCGAGCGCGCCGGCGCCAAAATGGAGAAGCACGGCATCCCCGCCCAGCCCGGGACGCTCTTGTGGCTCGCGTATGCCGGCGCGGTGCCCATCGTGGGCGCACCGTCCTGCGGCCTCTTCGCCAAGGCCACCGCGCTCGATCTGCTCCTGCCTCCGCTGCTCACGGGAGAGCGGCTCTCGCGCGCCGCCGTGGCCGCCCTGGGCGCGGGCGGCCTGATCACGCCCGAGGTGGCCTGGCGGCTGGCCCCGTACCGCGCCGGAAGCCCGCGCGGCCAACTGGACCCTGAATGAGGTGAGGCTCGAAAGGGGGATCCAATGAGACGACGTGCCTTTCTCGCGGGAGCGGCCGCTGCGAGCGCCGCACCGCTCCTGCCCGCGTGCCGCGCGCACGAGGGCGCCGCCGCGGCTCCAGCCGGCGCGGCCGCGGACCTCGGTGACTGGGAGCAGGTCCGGCGGCAGTTTCTCTTGGACTATTCCTGGATCCACATGGCGCAGTTCCTCATGGCGTCGCATCCCGCTCCGGTGCGGGCGGCCATCGAGGCCCACCGGCGCGGGCTCGACGAGAATCCGGCGCTCTACATCGAGGAGAACGTCGGCCGTTGCGAAGCGGCCGCGCGCGGCGCCGCGGCGGCGTACCTGGGTTGCCGGCCCGACGACCTGGCGATGACCGACAGCACCACGATGGGACTGGGGCTCTTCTACGGCGGCCTCAAGCTGAAGCCCGGGCAGGAGATCCTCAGCACGAAACACGACCATCCCGCGGCCACGATGCGCTCGCTCGACCACGCCGCGGCGCGCACCGGCGCCTCCGTCCGCCGGATCTCGCTGTACGAACGCCCCGCCACGGCCGACCCGGACCAGATGGCGGAGACCCTCGCGCGCGAGATCCGCCCCGCCACGCGCGTGGTGGCGGTGACCTGGGTACACTCCGGGACGGGGGTGCGGACCCCCATCGCGCGCTTCGCCCAGGCAGTCGCGGCGGCCAATCGCGGGCGCGCCGAGCAGGACCGCGCCATCCTCTGCGTGGACGGCGTGCACGGTTTCGGCGTCGAGGACGAGACCATGGGCTCGCTCGGCTGCGACATGTTCGCGGCCGGCTGCCACAAATGGATGTTCGGCCCGCGCGGGACGGGCCTGTTGTGCGCGAACGCGGCGGCTTGGTCGGTCTCCGGCCCGACCATTCCGACGTTCGACCGGATGTGGCGTCACGAGCCCGAGATGCCCGCCGC
>DASWGI010000067.1:0-4048 GCA_036393835.1 Myxococcales bacterium
CGATCCACTTCCTCGATCCGCGCGCCGGCGTCGCGCGTGAGCCGCAGGCGCACGACGGCGCTCTCGCCCGCCGCGACGGTGAGCGAGTACCGCGCCGCGCACTTGGTGCCGATCCGATCGGGGTTCACCGCGTCTGCGCGCCGCTGCCGCGGCGGCGGGGGCTGCCGGTCGTCGCCCGAGAGCCAGTCGCGCACCACGTAGTGGTAGTACTGCTTCGACCACAGCATCCCCGCGAGCGCCTGGCGCATGACGCCGGCCCCGTCCTCCGACAGGTGGCCGGGGATGACGGTCTGGTAGAACTCGTCCGCCTCGCGCTTGCGGTCCTCCACCACGCGATCCACTTCCTCGATCCCTACGGCGGCATCGCGCGTGAGCCGCAGGCGCACGACGGCGCTCTCCCCTGGCCCGACGGTGAGCGCATACCGAGCGGCGCACTTGGTGCCGATCCGATCGGGGTTCACCGCATCGGCCCGCCCCTGCACGACGTACTCGTCGATGCCGTCCTTGACGTAGCCGCCGTTCTTGCCGCCGAAGAGGCGGGCGACGTTGGTGTCGTTGTCGGTGAAGAGCAGCTCGGGCGCGCCCTCGCAGTGCAGGTACCGCCGCCCCTCTTGGCGGTGATCGACCTGCACGATCGCGCCATCGCCGGCGCGCACCGACGGCCGGCGCTGATCGCCGTTCCAGCTCCAGGTGTTCCGGAACCAGAGGCTGGGAAGCAGGTCGAGCTCGGCCGGCTCGGGTCCCCGGTTCACCACCTCGATGCGGATGCAGAGGTCCTCGACGTCCGCCTTGGCGTATTCCACGAACACGTCGAAGTAGCGGTCGCCCTCGAAGGCGCCCGTGTCCAGCAGCTCGTACTCGCGCCCCGCGCGCCCGCGCCGCCGGTTCTCCTCGACGAGCTTTCCGTAGGGGAACGCCGCCTGCGGGTATTTGTAGAGGTACTTCATGTACGAATGCGTGGGCGTCGAGTCGAGGTAATAGTAGAGCTCCTTCACGTCCTCGCCGTGGTTGCCCTCCTGCCCGGTGAGGCCGAAGAGCCTCTCCTTGAGGATCGGATCGCGGCGGTTCCACAGCGCGACCGAGAAGCAGAGGATCTGGTGCCGGTCGCAGACCCCGGCGAGGCCGTCCTCGTTCCAGCGGTACGCGCGGGAGCGGGCCTGATCGTGCGGGAAGTAGTCCCAGGCGGTGCCGTGCTCGCTGTAGTCCTCGCGCACCGTGCCCCACGCCCGCTCGCTGAGGTACGGGCCCCAGCGCTTCCAGTGCTTCTTGCGTTCCCGCGCCTCGGACAGCCTGGTCTCTTCGGCGGTCATGGTCCACCTCAGTCCCGCGAGCCGGCCGTTCGTTACTCGCCGGCCAGCTGCAGCACGTGACCGTCGGGATCGCGCGCCAGCACCGCGCGACGGTACCCCAGTCTCCGGTCGGAAAGACGCACCACGCCGGGTGAGACGAAGGGCGAGCCGTGCGCGCGGAGGACGCGGGCGCCTTCCGCCGGGTCGGCGACCACCGTCGTCTGCCAGTGGACGAGATCGTTGGCGCGCTCGTCCGCGGGGAAGAGGCGGCCGCCGCCCGGCGCGAGGTACTCCAGGAACTCGATGCCCGGTCCACTCGCCGCGCGCAGGGTGGTGATGCGCAGGTGCGCGCCCTCGACGTCGTTCAGCCGCTCCTGCTCGGCGCCCCAGTTCTCGCTGGCCCCAGCGACGCGCAGGCCCAGCGCGTCGCGATAGAATTGCAAACTCGCCTCGGTGTCGGAGACCACGATGGCGGTGTGGTCGATGCCGAGGAAGAGCCGCTCCTTGCGCTGCCACTTCGGATCGCCCTTCCCCGCCGGGAGCTGCAGCACCTCGAGCGCGTGCCGATCCGGGTCGCGAAAGTAGAAGGCGCGGATCCCGCCCGCGGCCGGGTTCCAGTCCGGGAGCCGCTGCGGAGCGGTGGACACTCCCTGCAGCCGCTCCAGCGCCTGTCCGGCCTGATCGACCTGCAGCGCCTTCTCGAATGACAACACGCCCGAGTAGAACGCCACCGAGCGGTCGAGATCGGAGACCGTCAGCCCGATGCAGCCCACCGCTCGCACCAGGGCCGCGCCCTCGGCGCGCGCCGCCGCGCAATGCGCGATAACCGAGCACGAGGCGACGACCAGGGCCCACCGCAGCCGCAACATGGCGCTCCCTCCACGCAGGGGAGTGCGCCGCCGGATCCGATCCGTTACAGCCGAACGTTTCAGTGTAACTTTGTTGTCGCTCGGGGCACGTGGACAAGGTGCCCGCTCCGGCTGTTCACTGGACTCGCTTCCCCGGGGGTGCCGTGCAGGAGCGATTGGCAGATCCGTCCGGGCCCGGCTCCGACGACGCGCGGCTGGTCGAGGCCCTGCGCCGCGGCAGGGAGGAGGCGTTCCTCGCGCTGGTGCGGCGGCACCAGCCCTCCATGCTCCGGGTGGCGTCGACCTTCGTCTCCAGCGCGGCGGTGGCCGAGGAGGTGGTGCAGGAAGCCTGGCTGGGCGTGCTGCACGGGCTCGACGGGTTCCAGGGCCGCTCGTCGCTGCGGAGCTGGATCTTCGGCATCCTCACCAACTGCGCGCGATCGCGCGGAGTGCGCGAGGCCCGGAGCGCGCCGTTCTCCTCGTTCACCTCGCCCGACGAGGACGAGCCCGCCGTCGACCCGTCGCGCTTCCTCGGGGCCGACCACCCGCGCTGGCCCGGGCACTGGGCCTCGCCGCCGGAGCAGTGGGCCGAGGAGAAGCTGGCCACCAAGGAAACCGTGGAGTTCGTGCGGCAGGCGATCGGGGGCCTGCCGCCCGCGCAGAAGCAGGTCATCACCTTGCGCGACGTGGAGGGTTGGACCTCGACGGAGACGTGCGAGGCGCTGGGAGTCTCCGAGGCGAACCAGCGGGTGCTGCTGCACCGGGCGCGCTCCAAGGTGCGGGCCCGGGTGGAGCAGTTCATGCAGGGGGGATCGCGATGACGCCCCGGACGCCGTCCGAGCTCGCCTGCCGGGAGTTGGTGCAGCTCGTCACCGACTATCTCGAAGGGGTGCTGCCCGCCGCGGAGCGCGACCGGTTCGAGCAGCACATCGCCTCCTGCCGCGGCTGCGCCGTCTACCTGCGTCAGATGCGCGAGCTGGTGCGCGTGTCCGGCAGCATCCCCGCCGGATCGATCCGGCCCGAGCCGCCGCCCGAGCTGCTGCGGGTGTTCGGGGCCTGGAAGGCGGAGAGGGCCAGTCGCCGCCGATAGGGCGGCGCTGCGCTTTTCAGACCCCGGCCAGCGTGAGATGCGTTCTGGAACGGCTTCACTTCACCGCCGCCACGTGGACGCCGTTCCACCCCGGCGGAGGAGGAGCGGCGGCGAGCCCGCGGCAACGATCGAGCAGCACCCGGCTCGGCCCGTCGCCGGGATGCCGCTCGAGGATGGCGCCTGCCGCGGTGAAGTCGCGCCGCGAGTACGCGGCGAAGGCGGCCTCGTAGTCGCGAGCGACGGCGGGCAGCTCCGCGGAAGCGGGACCGACGAGCTGGTAGACGAGGATCCCCTGGCTGCGGCCTTTCACCGCGACCCGGTCCACCAGCCGGAAGGCGAACTCCTCCCCCGCGCGCTCCACCACTGTCTCGCTCGCCAGCACGTCGACGCCGTACTGCTTGCACAGTCCTTCGAGGCGGGAGGCCAGGTTCACCGAGTCGCCCAGGGCCGTGTAGCTGAGCCTCTCCGGCGCTCCGAAGTGGCCGACCATCGCCTCTCCTAGGTGCAGTCCGAAGCGGGTGCGCAGCGGAGGGACCGACCAGGATGGCGATGCGTAGAGCCGCTTCACCGCTTCCTGGCAGGCCAGGACCGCGGCGCAAGCCAGCCGCGCGTGCGCCTTCTCTTGCGCGGGCGCGTTCCAGAAGGCCATCACGGCATCGCCGATGAACTTGTCGACAGTACCGGACGACTCGCGGATCGCCCGCGTCATCGCCTCGAGGTACGCCCCCAGGGCACGGGCCAGCTCGTCGGGCGAGAGACGCTCGGAGAGCCCGGTGAATCCTTCCAGGTCGGTGAAGAGGATGGTCAGCTCGCGCAGCTCG
>DASWGI010000068.1:0-3691 GCA_036393835.1 Myxococcales bacterium
CACGGTGCCGAACTTTGCGAAGCTCTCGGCCACGAATTCCACCTCGGGCTTCAATCTCTTCAGCGTGGCCCGGAACATCTTCCAGGAGGTGTGGCCGTACTCGTAGTCGGGCGAGATGGTCCCCCACTTCTTCACCGGCAGGTCCTTCGCGATGAACGCCGAGGCGATGCCGTCCTGGTACACCGGCACGCTGATGCGGAAGCACTGCTTGATGTGCTTCCGGAACACCAGGTCCTCGTTGAACTTCTCGGTGGCGCCATGGGTGACGATCAGGATGCGGTTCAGGGTCGGCATGATCTCGCCCACCGCGAGCGCCACCGCGGAGGAGTCGATGCCGATGAGGAAGTCGGCGCCCCAGTCGTCGACGAAGTAGCGCGCGTTCTTCACGCCTACGTCGACCTTCAGCTCCTCGTCGCGGAAGTTGAGCTCCAGGGGGCTCCCGCCGACGCCGCCCGAGGCGTTGATCTCCTCCAGAGCGAGCACCGCGCCCTTGCGCATGAACTCCCCGTACCCGCCCAGCGGTCCGGAGAGGATGGTCTGGCAACCGACCTTGATCGGCTTCTTCAGCTTCAGGTCCACGGGCGCGCCGAAGCCGCGCGGCGCGGCGAGCGCGGCCAGGCCGGCGGCCCCGGTCTTGAGGAAAGTGCGGCGGGTAGTGCGGCGGGAAGCGGCCATCGTCGTGCCCTCCTCGACCTACTTGGTTGCGACCGTCCTGGCGCGCGGCTTGATCTCCTTGCCGCCGTGCCAGATGGAAACGAGCTCCCGGGTGTTGCGGATGTCGTCGAGCGGGTTGGCATCGAGGACGAGGAAGTCGGCCTTCTTGCCTTGCTCCAGCGTCCCCCGGTCCTTGAGGCCCAGCATGGCCGCGCTCCCCCTGCCGGCGGCGGAGAGCGCCTGCATGGGCGTGAGCCCGGCGCGCACCATCAGCTGCAGCTCGTGGTGCTCGGCCCATCCCGGCACGCGCACAGGCTGCGCGCCCGAGTCGGTGCCGAAGGCGATGCGCACTCCCGCGTCGTGCAGCGCCTTGAGGTTCTTCATGCCGGTGTCGAGCGCCGCCTTGATCTTGGGCATGTTGGCGTCGCCTTTGACCTTGTCCTTGTACTCCTGCCCCTGCCACTGCTGGATGAGTTCCGCCGGCACCGCCTGCGCGAGGAGCGGATCGCTCGTCATCGCCGGATCTTCGGCGAACACGAAGGCGGATTCGTCGACCGTGAAGGTCGGGACGTAATAGGTGCCCTTCGCCTTCATCATCTTGATCAGCTCCGCGTCGACCGGCTGATCGCGGATGCTGTGCGCCAGCGCGTCGACCCCCGTCGAGACGAGCGCTTTCGCGTCGGCGAGGTAGAAGACGTGCGCCGCAACGCGGATCTTGTTCTTGTGGGCCTCGCCGATCGCCGCCTGGAAGACGTTCGGCTTCATCTTGGGGAACTTCCCGTAGATGTCGTCGACCCACAGCTTGAACATGTCGGGATGGTGCGAGGCCGCCTCGCGCACGTCGGCGACCGCCTCGGCCGGCGTCTGCGGCCGGTAGACCTGGTCGGGGGCCACCGGGACGGGAGGCGCGGCGTCCGGCACGCCGATCCCGCGGCCGGCGACGAAGAGCGACGCGCCGGGGATCTTCCCTTGCCGCTGCTCGTCGCGGATCTGGTAGCCGAGGTCACGGTTGAGCCCCAGCGCCATGATGGAGGTGACGCCATACTGCTCGTACTGGACGAGCTGCGGGAGGATGTTCTCCCGGGTATAGGCGTCGGCGCGGTTCTTCCCGTCCGCTACCAGCCCCACGTGCCCGTGCGCATTGATCAGTCCGGGCATGATCGTGCGGCCGCGCACGTCCACCACGCGCGCACCCTTCGGGTACTTGACCTTGCCCACCGTGCCGACGGCCGCGATGCGGTCGCCCTGGACGACGATCACCGAGTTCTCGCGCGGCGCCTTCCCCGTCCCGTCGATCAGGCGCGCTCCCTCGAGCACCACCGCCTGGTCCGCTTCCGCCGAAGCCGCCCCCGCCACCGCGCACATCATCGCGAGCAGAGCCTTTTTCATGGCATTCCCCCTGGCCAGTGCGGGGCGCATCCTAGCCACAACCCGTGGAGAAAGGCGAACCCCGCCCGGGTCCCTGCATCGTCTGGCGGACGGACCGCCGCGGAGATAGCATCCCGGCGCTCGAACGTCACAGCCGGGGAGGCTGCCATGGCAGACCAGATCCGCCGCGTGGACTACTACTACGTCGAAGTTCCCGACAAGCCGGGTGAGGGAGTGCGCGTGCTTGGCGCGCTCAAGGAGGCGGGCGTGAACCTGCTCTCCTTCACCGCGTTCCCGACCGGCAAGGGCAAGACGCAGATCGACGTCGTCCCCCAGGACGCCGAGGCGCTCACCCGCGCGGCGAAGAACGCCGGGCTGACGCTCTCCGCGCGCAAGCAGGCGTTCTTCGTCCAGGGTTCGGACCGCCCGGGGGCCGCCGCGGAAGTGCTGCGCAAGCTGTCCAGCGCGGGCGTCAACATCCGCGCCGCCAACGGCGCCGCCGCGCAGGGCGGCTTCGGGATGATCGTCTGGGTCGCCCAGGGCGACTTCGCCAACGCGGCCAAGGCGCTCGGGGCCTGAGCCAGGGAGTTTCGCCATGAAGGTCGGGTTCGTCGGCCTGGGCAAGATGGGCTGGCCGATGACGGAGCGGCTGCTCGTCGCCGGTTTCGAGGTGCACGTCTTCAACCGGTCGCGCGCTCCCGTGGAGGCGCTCGCCGCCAAGGGAGCGCGTCCCGCTTCCTCGGCGGCCGAGGTCGCGGAGCGCGCCGACGTGGTGCTCACCGCGCTGCCGACTCCGGAGGCCGTGGAGCAGGTCTACCGGGAGATGATGCAGCGGGCGCGCCCCGGGCAGATCTACGCCGACCACTCGACTGTCAGCGTGGCGCAGAGCCGGCGCTGCGCCGCGATGGCGCGCGAGCGCGGCGCCGAGTTCCTCGACGCTCCGGTGTCGGGCGGACCGGCTGGCGCGCAGGCCGGGACGCTGACCGTCATGGTTGGCGGCGACCAGGGAGCGTTCGATCGCGCCCTCCCCGTGTTCCGCGCCTTCGGCAAGAACATCAAGCTTTGCGGTCCCGCCGGCGCGGGGCAGGTGGTGAAGCTCATCAACCAGCTGCTGGTCGGAGTCCACACCGCGGCCGTCGCCGAGGCGGCGGTGTTCGGCGCGAAGCTGGGCGCCAACCCGCGCGTCGTGCTCGAGGTGATCGGCACCTCGTTCGGCGGCTCGACCATGATGACGCGCAACCTGCCGCGCTTCATCTCGCGCGACTTCGGCCCCGCCACCAGCGTCACGCTGCTCCTCAAGGACCTGGGGTTGATCCACGACGAGGCGAAGGCCGCGAACGTCCCGCTGCTGCTCGGGGCGGTCGCCGAGCAGCGGTTCCTCGAGGCCCGCGCCCGGGGGATGGGCGAGAACGACATGGCCTCGCTGGTGCGCCTCTGGGAGGAGGCGGCCGGGGTCACGGTGGACAAGCCCCGGAGCTGAACGTGCCGCGCTTCGCCGCGAACCTCACCCTGCTCTGGCCGGAGCTGCCCGTCCTGGATCGCTTCCGGGCCGCGGCCCAGGCGGGCTTCCGGAGGGTCGAGATCCTCTTCGTCCACGAGCTGGATGCGGCGGCGGTTGAGCGGGCCCTGCGCGAGCTCGGCCTCGAGCTGGTGCTGTTCGACCCGCGGC
>DASWGI010000069.1:0-14964 GCA_036393835.1 Myxococcales bacterium
GTGCGCAGGCAGACGAACGCGACCAGCGTGTACAGCGCGATCACCCCCGCCACTCCCAGGAGCAGCGCGCGGGGCAGGTCGCGGCGCGGGTCCTTCATCTCGCCGGCGACGAAGCATGCCGTCTGCCATCCGCCGTAGGCGAAGAGCACGGGGATGAGCGCCGCGCCGAAGCCGGCCGGCGAGCCGGGAACGCCCGAGGACGGCGCCACGCCGCCGAAGAGGAGCCCGGCGCCGATCAGCGCCCCGAGCGCGCAGATCTTCAGGACCATCAGCGCGCTCTGTGCGGTGCTGCCCGCGCGCACGCCCAGGCAGTTGACGATCGTCAGCGTCCCTACCGCGCCCGCCGCCACCGCGCCTTCGCCGAGCGGGATCGGCAGGAGCTCGCGGAAATAGCGGGCGAAGGCGATCGCGGTCGCCGCCATCCCGCCGGTCTGGATGACCAGGAGAAGCGCCCAGCCGTAGAGGAACGCCGCCAGCGGGTGCACCGCTTCGCGCAGGTAGGCGTATTGCCCGCCCACCTCCGGGCGGGCCGAGGAGAGCTCGGCGTAGACGAACGCGCCGAGCAGCGCGGCGACGCCGCCGACGACCCAGGCGCCGAGGATGAGCGCGGGGGAGCCGGCGCTCCGCGCGACGTCGGCGGGCGTGACGAAGATCCCCGATCCGACGATCCCGCCCATCACGATCATCGTCGCGTCGAACAGGCCGATGCGGCGGACGAGGCCGGACGCGGCGGCGAGCATGCGGGCGACCGTACCACGCGCCGGCCGGCTGCCCGGACGCAGCCCGGCCGGGCGCGGGTCCACAACAAAGGCCTGCCGCGCACGCGGGGGCTCCGCATTTTTCGGGTTCGAGCGCATTCCGCGCGTGAGGAGCGACCGGATGCCCGCACGCCAGGGGAGCATCCTCATCGAGAACGTGCAGCCGCAGATCGATTGCGGCCGCCATCCCGTGAAGCGCGCGGCCGGCGAGACCGTGCGCGTGACCGCCGACGTGCTCAAGGAAGGGCACGACGAGCTGGCGGTCGTGCTTCGCTGGCGGAAGCTCGGTCCCCAGCCGGCCGAGGGTCGCGAGATGCCCATGCGGCCGCTGGGGAACGACGCCTGGGAAGGGCAGTTCCCGGTCTACGAGAACGGCCTGTACTCGTTCCAGGTGGAGGCGTGGCCCGACGCCTTCCGCACCTGGGCGCAGGAGCTGTCGCGCAAGGTGGAGGCGGGGCGCGACGTGTCCTCCGAGCTGCTCGAAGGCGCCCAGCTTCTCCGCACCGCGGCCGAGCGCGCCGCCGCGGCGGGGCCCGCGGCCGCATTCGATGCAGAGCGGCTGCGCGAGGGCGAGAAGGCGCTGCTCGCCGGGCAGTCGCCGGGGGCGCTGTCGCGCGCGCTCGATCCGCGCCTCGCCGAAGCCGCGTCGCGATATCCGGACCGCGGAGTGGCCACCCGTTCCGACCGGGAGCTGCGCGTCTTCGCCGAGCGGAAGCGCGCCATCTTCAGCGCCTGGTACGAGCTGTTCCCGCGCTCGGCGGGCCGCGAGCCGGGTCGCCACGGCACGTTCGCGGACGCGGAACGCATGCTGCCCTACGTGCAGGAGCTGGGCTTCGACGTGGTCTACCTGCCGCCCATCCATCCCATCGGGCGCACCGGGCGCAAGGGCAAGAACAACTCGCTCACCGCCGCGCCCGACGACGTCGGCAGCCCGTGGGCCATCGGCGGCCCGGAGGGCGGCCACAAGGCGGTCCATCCGCAGTTGGGCACGCTGGCCGACTTCCGCCGGTTCGTGAAGAGCGCCGCCGAGCGCGGGATCGAGGTGGCGCTCGACATCGCGTTCCAGTGCTCGCCCGACCACCCTTACGTGAAGGAGCACCCAGAGTGGTTCCAGCGCCGCCCGGACGGGACCATCAAGACCGCCGAGAACCCCCCCAAGCGGTACGAGGACATCGTCAACTTCGACTGGATGGGGCCCGCGCGCGAGTCGCTCTGGGCCGAGCTGCGCTCCGTGTTCCTCCACTGGATCGAGCAGGGCGTGCGCATCTTCCGCGTCGACAACCCGCACACCAAGCCCCTCCCGTTCTGGGAGTGGGTGATCGGCGAGGTGAAGGGGCGCCACTCGGACGCTATCTTCCTCTCGGAGGCGTTCACGCGCCCGAAGATGATGAAGACGCTGGCCAAGGCCGGCTTCGACCAGTCGTACACCTACTTCACCTGGCGGAACTTCAAGCACGAGACGGAGGAGTACCTGAAGGAGCTGACCCAGGGCCCGGCCGCCGAGTACATGCTGGGCAACCTGTGGCCCAACACGCCGGACATCCTGCCCGAGCAGTTGCAGCAGGGGGGCCGGCCGGCGTTCCTCTCTCGCGCGGCGCTGGCCGCCACGCTCTCCTCCTCGTGGGGCATCTACTCGGGGTTCGAGCTGTGCGAGAGCCGCGCCCTGCCAGGCAAGGAGGAATACCTGGACTCAGAGAAGTACCAGCTCGTGCAGCGCGACTTCGATCGGCCGGGGAACATCCGGTCCTGGATCGCCGCGCTCAACCGGATCCGCAACGAGCACCCGGCGCTGCAGCAGTACCGGAACCTCCGCTTCCACAAGGCGGACAACGACCGCGTGATCTTCTACTCGAAGACGTCCGAGGACCGCGCCAGCCAGGTCCTGGTAGCGGTCAGCCTGGACCCCTTCGCGCCGCAGGAGGCGATCCTCGAGGTGCCGCTGTTCGAGCTGGGCATCCAGCCCGACGAGGCGTACCAGGTGCACGAGCTGCTCTCGGACGAGCGGGCCCTGTGGCAAGGCCCCACCGCGCAGGTGCGGCTGACGCTGGACAAGCCGGCCGCGATCTGGTCGGTGTTGCGCTTCCGCAGGACGGAGCAAGGATTCGACTATTATTTCTAACGGCGATGCTTCCCATCGACATGCAAGCCCTGCCGGCATGGCTCAGGCAGCAGCGCTGGTTCGGGGGCAAGGGTGCGGCGATCGCGGGCGTGCGCGACGTTGACCAGGCGCAGATCTCGCCGGGCCTGCTCCTGTCCGCCGTCGAGGTGCGGTACGCGCCTCCCCGGCCGGCGGAGAGCTACGCGCTGGCGCTCCGGCCCTGGACGGGCAAGGCCGGCATCGTGGAGGGCCTCGACGACGACGCGGCGCGCGCGTTGCTCGGCGTGGTGCGCGGGCGGCTGCGCATCGCCACCGCGGGCGGAGCGCTGCAGGGTGAGCGCTTCGACGGCCCGGGCTCTCCCCTGGAGCGGCTCCCGCCCGTGCCGGCCGTCCGGCGCCTCGGCGCGGAGCAAAGCAACACCTCGCTGGTCTTCGACGACCGCGTGATCTTGAAGCTCATCCGCAAGCTCGGGCCCGGAGTAAACCCCGAGCTGGAGATCGGCGCCTTCCTCGCGCGCAGCGGCTTCACCGGTACGCCGCAGCTGCTCGGCGCCATCGCGGCGACCGGCGCGGTCGACGCGACCGTCGCCGTGGCGCACGCGTTCGTCCGCGTGGAGAGCGATGGCTGGTCGTACGTGCTCGAGTCGCTGCGGCGCGGCGAGCCGCCGCTGCTCCCTGTCCGGGAGCTGGGCGAACGCATCGGCGAGATGCACGCCGCGCTGGCCGGCGACGCGCGCGACAGTGCCTTCGCCCCCGAGCCGATCCGCCGCGAGGACCTGCTGCGCTGGACGGAGACGCTGCTTGCTGAGCTGGACCGGACCGTCGAGGCGGCGCTGACGGCGGTGCCGGAGCTGGCCTCGCGCCGGGCGGCGCTCTCGGCGCGGATCCGCAGGCTCGAGTCCGCGGCGCCGGACGGCGTGCGCATCCGGCAGCACGGCGATCTGCACCTCGGGCAAGTGCTGCGCAGCGACGGGCAGTGGCTGGTGTTCGACTTCGAGGGCGAGCCGGCCCGTCCGCTGGCGGAGCGGCGCGCGAAGCACAGCCCGCTGAAGGACGTGGCGGGCATGCTGCGGTCGTTCGCCTATGCCGCGGCCACGGTCGGCCGGCGCGAGCTCGCGGATCCGCTGCGCGACTCCTTCCTGCAGGGCTGGCGCCGGCGGGCGGGTCAGCTCCTGCCGCGGGACGAGCAGGACGCGCGGGTGCTGCTCGAGTCGCTCGAATTGGAGAAGCTGCTCTACGAGCTGCGGTACGAGCTGGGGCACCGCCCCGACTGGGTCGCGATCCCCGCCGCGGATCTCCTGGAGGCGAGATGAGGCGCGCCGCCTCGCTGGCGCACGTGGACGAGCAGATCCGGCGGCTGCTCGACCTCTCGCACCCGGACCCGCACTCCGTGCTGGGGATCCATCCCGACGGCGACGGCGTGGTGGTGCGCACCTTCCGTCCCGACGCCGAGCGCGTCACCGTGCTGCCCGACTTCGGCGGCCGGGTCCCGGCGGTGCACCGGCGCGGCGGCGTCTTCGAGGCGCGGCTCAACAACCGCCGCGATCTCTTCGGGTACCTGGTCGAGGTGCGCTACCCCGGGGGCGCCACCTTCACGGTGCGCGATCCGTACAGCTTCCCGCCCACGCTGGGCGAGTTGGACAGCCACCTCGCCGCCGAAGGCCGCCACGAGCGCCTCTGGGAGCGGCTCGGAGCCCACCCGGCGCACCACCGGGGCACGTACGGCACCTCGTTCGCGGTCTGGGCGCCCACCGCGCGGTCCGTGTCGGTGGTGGGCGACTTCAACTCGTGGGACGGCCGCCTGCACCCGATGCGCGCCATGGGCTCGACGGGCATCTGGGAGCTGTTCGTCCCCGAGGTGGGCCCCGGGACGCGCTACAAGTTCGAGGTCCGTCCCGGCAGCGGAGGAGCGCGCCTCCTCAAGGCGGACCCGCTCGCGTTTCGCACCGAGGCTCCGCCGCAAACCGCGTCGGTGGTGCACGCGCTGGATCAGTACCAGTCGAAGGACGCCGACTTCATCAAGTCACGCGCCGCCGCAGACCCGCTCAAGCGGCCCATCTCCATCTACGAAGTGCACATCGGCTCGTGGCGGCACGTGGTGGAGGAGGGCGATCGGTCGCTGACCTGGGCCGAGGCGGGCGCGCAGCTCGCCGATTACGTCGCGGAGATGGGCTTCACGCACGTCGAGCTTTTGCCCGTTGCGGAGCACCCCTTCGGCGGATCCTGGGGCTACCAGGTCACCGGCTACTTCGCGCCCACAGCGCGCCACGGACACCCGGACGACTTCCGCGCCCTGGTGGACGCTCTGCACGCGCGCGGGATCGGCGTGATCCTCGACTGGGTGCCGGCGCATTTCCCCACCGACCCGTACGCGCTGGCCCGGTTCGACGGGACGGCGCTGTACGAGCACGAGGACCCGCGGCAGGGAGCGCATCCCGACTGGGGCACGCTGGTCTTCAACTACGGCCGCAACGAGGTGCGCAACTTCCTCCTCGCCAGCGCGCTCTTCTGGCTGGAGGAGTACCACGCCGATGGGCTGCGCGTGGACGCGGTGGCCTCGATGCTGTACCGCGACTACAGCCGCAAGCCCGGCGAGTGGATCCCGAACAAGTACGGCGGGCGCGAGAACGAGGAGGCCATCGCGCTGCTCAAGGAAGTGAACGAGCGCGTGCGCGACCTGCACCCAGGCGCGCTGATGATCGCGGAGGAATCCACCGCCTTCCCCAAGGTGACCGCGCGCGCGGCGGACGGCGGCCTCGGCTTCCACCTCAAGTGGAGCCTGGGATGGATGCACGACACGCTGGGCTACTTCGCGACCGATCCGGTGTACCGGAAGTGGCACCACAACGCGCTTACGTTCGGGCTGATGTACATCTTCACGGAGAACTTCCTTTTGCCCCTCTCGCACGACGAGGTGGTGCACGGGAAGGGTTCCTTGCTCTCGCGCATGGCCGGCGACGACTGGCAGAAGTTCGCCAACCTGCGCGCGCTCTTCGGCTGGATGTGGGCGCATCCGGGCAAGAAGCTGCTCTTCATGGGCGGCGAGCTCGCGCAGCGGGCGGAGTGGAACCACGACCGCAGTCTCGACTGGCACCTGCTGCAGGCGCCCGCGCACAAAGGCGTCCAGCGGCTGGTCCGCGACCTGAACCGGGCCTACCGCGAGGAGCCCGCGCTGTTCGAGCTGGACGGCGACCCCGCCGGTTTCCAATGGGTGCAGGTCGAGTCGGCGGACGCGAACGTGCTGGCCTTCCTGCGGCGCTCGGGCGAGCGGCACGTGGCCGCCGTCGCCAACCTTTCGCCCGTGCCGCGCCACGGTTACCGCGTCGGCCTGCCGCGCGCCGGAGAGTACCGGGAGGTGCTCAACACCGACGCGGCGGAGTACGGCGGGTCGGGCGTGGGGAACCACGGCCGCGTGCGCGCCGAGCCGGTGCCGCACGACGGGCAGCCCGCCTCGGCGGAGATGACCCTGCCGCCGCTCGGCGTGGTGTGGCTCGCGCCGGCATGACCGCCGGGCGCGACCTGGTCCGCGCGGCGCTCGACGCGCTCGGCATCCGCAGGCTGGCCCTGGCGGTGCACGATGCGGCGCTCCCGGGCGACCCGCGCGACGACGTGGGACGGGGGGCGCCCCTCTCCGCGGGCGGCCTCGCCTTCCTCCGCTTCGCGGCCTCGCTCGGCTTCCACGCGGTGCAGCTCGGTCCGCAGGGCGAGACGACCGAGCACGATCAGTCCCCCTACGACGCGACGATCTTCTCGCGCAGCACGCTGTCCCTCGCGCTGGCTCCGCTCGAGCAGGCAGGGCTGTTGTCCGGCGCAACGCTGCGCGAAGCGGTGGCCCGGCGACCCGCCGGATCCGGCGAGCGCGCCGCGCACCGCCATGCGCACGCGGTGGCGCGGGAAGTCGTCGACGAGGCGTTCGTGAGCTTCGAGGCGGAGCGCCCCCGCGAGCTCGCGGAGCGGCTCCGCGAATTCACGGTCCGCCAGCGCGAGTGGCTCGACCGCGACGCGCTCTACGCCGCCGCCGCCGCGGAGCATCGCGAGCCCGACTGGCTCCGCTGGCCCGAGGAGGACCGGCGTCTGTGGGAACGCATCCCCGGCGCGGAAGCGGCGCAGCAGGCGCGGCGCTCCGAGCTGGCGGCGAAGCACGCACGCCTGATCGAGCGGTACCGGTTCGGGCAGTGGCTGGCGCACGAGCAGCACGGCGCATTCCAGCGGGAGGCGCACGGTCGGGGCCTGCTGCTCTACGGCGACCTGCAGATCGGCGTCTCGCACCAGGACGTCTGGAGCTGGGGTTCGCTCTTCCTCTCCGGCTGGCGGATGGGTGCGCCGCCCAGCCGGACCAATCCGGAGGGGCAGCCGTGGAGCTACGCGGTGCTCGACCCGGCCCAGCGCGTAGGACCGGCACTGGCCTTCGCGCGGCGCCGCGTGGGCAAGATGCTCGAGGAATTCGACGGGCTGCGCATCGACCACCCGCACGGGCTCATCGACCCGTGGATCTACCGGGCGGCGCAGCCGGACCCCGGCGTGGCCGTGCAGAACGGGTCCCGCTTGTTCTCGTCTCCCGATCTTCCGGAGCTCGCTCCCTACGCCGTGGCCCGGCCGGAGCAGCTCGATCCTGGCTCGCCTCGGCACGCGGACGGGTGGGTGCGCGCCCTCTCCCAGGAGCAGGTGGCCCGGTACGCAGTGCTCTTCGACGCGGTGGTCGACGCCGCGCGGTCGCACGGGCGCCAGGTCGACGACCTGCTCGGCGAGGTGCTCAGCACGCAGCCCTATCCGGTGGAGCGGGTGCTGGCGCGGCACGGGCTGGGACGGTTCCGTGTCACGCAGAAGGTGGTGCTCGATGATCCGGCGGACGTTTGCCGGAGCGAGAACGCCGCTCCGGTCGATTGGATCATGGCCGGAACGCACGATACCGAGCCCATCTGGCGCGTGGCGGAGCGGTGGTCCGAGAGCGGGTCCGCGCCCGCGCACGCCGCGTATCTCGCGGGGCGGCTGATCCCCGACGAGCGGGCGCGGCCGCGCTGGGCCGAGATCGTCGCTGCCGATCCGGCGCGCCTGGCCCTCGCCAAGCTCGCCGAGCTGTTCGTCGGCCCGGCGCGCAACGTCATGGTCACGTTCACCGACCTCCTCGGCATGCGCGAGGTCTACAACCGGCCGGGCACGATCTCCGAGGAGAACTGGTCGCTCCGCGTCCCGCCGGACTTCGAGGCCCAGAACGCCGAGGCGCGCCGCGCCGGCCGGGCCCTGGACCTGCCCCGGGTGCTGTCGATGGCCATCCGGGCGCGAGGAGCGGACTTCGCGCGCTCGCACGCGGCGCTCGTCGCGGCTCTCGATCAGCGGGCCGGCCCGGACCCCGGGGCCGGACGTGGAGCGTAGAGATCGAGGATGCGGTCGATGGCGGCGCGGCACGCGGCGCAGAACGGCACGTCGTCGCGCGTGAACATGATGCAGTCCGTCTGCGAACGGAAATACCCCTTGCCCTCGTAATTCGCGCCCTCGAACGCCCCGACCTTGCCCACGTACGGCTCCGCCGAGAGGCGGCGTGTGGCCTCCGCCTTCTCGGTGGCGAAGAGCGCGTCCATCTCCGACTCGGGCCTCCGTTCGGCGCGGATCCGGCGGCGCCGCTCCTGCACGCCCTTCTGCCACTCGATGAAGCCGTCCTCGTCCCAGGGCGTCGCCAGCGGGGCGGCGGGCGTGAGCAGCGCAGCCCATTTCGGGCGGTGCGGGTCGGCAGTGACGTTCCGTTCCCAGGGCTCGGGCCGGTCCGCCTGCTTCTCGTAGGCTGTGGGCGAGGTGAAGTACTCGTCCGCCAGGCCGGCGAGGTGGTGCGCGAACTCGTGCACGAAGATGTACGGCGCCCAGCGCGAGTCCGCGGCGACCGTGCCGTACAGGTTGAAGATCCCGCCGCCGCCGTAGGTCCGCGCGTTGGCGACGATCTCGACCAGCTCGTAGGGCGCGTGCGACGCCAGGTCCCGGAACGCGCGGTTGTCAAAGGTGAGGATGTACCGCTCCGACCCGAACGCGTCGTACGTCGCGCCGGCGGGGGAGCGGCGGTGGATCCCCAGCGATGGACGCGAGATGCCCGATTGGGCGGCCGGCGGGCACAAGCCCCACACGTTGAAGTCCTCGCGCCGCTCCTTGAACGGCGAGGTCGAGAAGAGCACCTCCATCAGGCGACGGGCGTCCTTCTCGAACTTGCCGCGCTCGCGCGCGGTGTAGCCGTCGCCCAGCAGCAGCAGGTCGACCTTGCCCGCCGGATCTCCGGTGCGCTGGAGCGCGATCAGCTCGCCGGCAGCGGGCGGCGGCGAATGGTCCACCGAGGGGTCGCGCGGGTCTACCGCCAGCGTCCAGGCCTCGCGGAAGAGGTTGCTGCGCGGATCGCGTTTGCGCAGCACGATCTGCACCGGCGCCGCGGGCGCGGGGAAGCGGAGCGACTCGGAGAAGGCGCGCGGAACCTGCTTCGCCTCGGCGGTGGTCTCCCACTCGCCGAAGATGGAGGAGAAACCGCGCGAGTAGAGGAGGCGTCCGGTGGCGCGGTCGCGCACCTCGAAGAGGTACTTGCCGGAATCCGTGTCGTCGATCGGCCGGTCGGGGTTGCCCGGCCACGGCAGCGGCTCGAGCACCAGGCGCTCGAGGGCGAACCGCTCCTCGGAGGCGGTGCCCACGTGCACGTAGTCGACGCGGAAGGTGCGCGCCGGAGCGCCGGCGGCGAGCAACGCGAGCAGGATGAGCATCGCTGCCCATTATCGGGCATCCGAAGGCCCCGGAGGATACGTTCCAGCATGGCGGAGTCTACCGAGGTGGCCGACGAACGTCGTGTACGGGCCCACGCCAGGGAGCAGGACGGCGGGCGACCGGGGGGCGCCGCCGAAGAGGGAGCGTCCGAGGCAGGCAAGAAGCGCACGCTGCGCCTGCGCGTCGCGCTCGGGCTTCTGGTGGTCGCGCTGGCCGCGTTCGGGTGGTGGCTGTACGCCCGCCACTTCGAGGAGACCGACGACGCGCAGATCGACGGCGACATCAGCGCCGTGAGCCCGCGGGTGCCGGGCACGGTGACGGCCGTCCACGTGGTCGACCACCAGGAGGTGAAGCAGGGCGACCTGCTGGTCGAGCTGGATCCCACCGACCTGGAGGTCGGGGTCGCCCAGGCCCGCGCGACCGTCGCCCAGGCCCAGGCCGCGTACCAGGCCGAGAACCCCAACGTGGCGATCACCGAGACCTCGAATCGCGCCTCGGTGTCCACGGCCGAAGACGAGGTGCAGAACGCGCGGGCCGAGCTGTCGGCGGCGCAGCACGACCTCGACCAGGCCGAGGCCCAGAACCGGCTCGCCCAGCTGCAGCTCCAGCGCGGCAAGCAATTGCTGGCGAGCAACACCATCAGCCAGGCGGACTACGATCAGCGCGCCAGCGCCGCCGACGTGGCCCGCGCGAACGTCGAGGCCGCGCGCCAGCGCATCGCGCAGAAGCAGGCCAAGCTCGACACCGCCGAGACGCGCCTGCGCGAGACGCGCCAGAACGCTCCCCGGCAGCTCGTCTCGCGCGAGGCTTCGCTGCAGATGCGCAAGGCGAACCTGGACCTGGCGCAGGCGCAGCTCAAGCAGGCCGAGCTGAACCTCGGATACGCAAGGATCACCGCGCCGGCCACGGGCGTGCTGGGCAAGAAGTCCGTGAACGTTGGCGAGCGCGTGCAGCCCGGGCAGCAGCTGGTCCCGCTGACGCACACGGGCAGGCTGTGGGTGACCGCGAACTTCCGCGAGACGCAGATCGAGCTGATGAAGCCGGGCCAGAAGGCGTCCGTGCACGTGGACGCGATCGACCGGGACTACAGCGGCGCGGTCGAGAGTTTCGCCGGCGCCACCGGCTCGCGCTACAGCCTGCTGCCGCCGGAGAACGCGAGCGGCAACTACGTGAAGGTCGTGCAGCGCATCCCCGTGCGGATCACGATCGATCCCGGGCAGCCCGAGCTGGAGCGGCTGCGCCCCGGCATGAGCGTGGAGCCCAAGGTGAGGGTGCGATGAGCGAGTGGTCCGCCGCCGAATCCGAGCGGCGCACCCACGAGGAAGGGTTCACCGGCGGCTTCAACCCCTGGGTCGTCGCGCTCACCGTCACCCTGGCGACGTTCATGGAGGTGCTCGACACGAGCATCGCCAACGTGTCGCTGCCGCACATCGCCGGGAGCCTGTCGGTCGGGCAGGACGAGAGCACCTGGGTGCTCACCTCCTACCTGATGTCCAACGCGGTCATCCTGCCGGTGAGCGGGTGGCTGGCGACGCGGTTCGGGCGCAAGCGCTTCTACATGACGTGCGTGACCCTGTTTACGATCAGCTCCTTCCTCTGCGGCATCGCGCCGAACCTCGCCTCGCTGATCTTCTTCCGCGTCCTGCAGGGGCTCGGCGGCGGAGGGCTCGCGCCGAGCGAGCAGGCCATCCTCGCCGACACGTTCCCGCCGGCGAAGCGCGGCATGGCCTTCGCGGTCTACGGGATGGCGGTGGTGCTGGCGCCGGCGATCGGACCGACGCTGGGCGGATTCATCACGGACACGTATTCGTGGCGGTGGGTGTTCTTCATCAACGTCCCCGTCGGCATCGTCTCGCTGGTCCTCTCCAGCCGCGTGGTGCGGGATCCGCCTCACCTCGCCGAGATGCGCAAGCGCGTCGGGCCGGTCGACTACGTCGGCCTGGGGCTGATCGCGCTCGGGCTCGGCTCCCTGGAAGTGGTGCTCGACACCGGCCAGCAGAAGGACTGGTTCGCTTCCCGCACCATCACGCTCTACGCGGTGGTCGCCGCGATTGCCCTGACCAGTTTCGTGATCTGGGAATGGAGGCACCGCCACCCGATCGTCGAGGTACGGATGTTCCGCGACCGCAACTTCGCCGTGTCCAACCTCATGATGCTGGTCCTCGGCATGGCCCTGTACGGGTCGACGGTGCTGCTCCCGCAGTACGTGCAGGTCTTGATGGGCTGGTCGGCGCAGGACGCCGGGATGGCGCTCTCGCCCGGAGGGGTCACGGTGATCTGCCTGTTGCCCTTGGTGGGCCGCCTGATCTCCAGGGTCGACGCGCGCTATCTCATCGCATTCGGCTTCACGGCCCTTTCGGTGGCGCTCTACCACATGTCGCGCACCATCTATCCCGGCATGGATTTCCACACCGCGATGATGCTGCGCATCTACCAGTCGGTCGGGATTGCCTTCCTGTTCGTGCCCATCAACACGATCGCGTACACGGGGATCCCGCCCTCGAAGAGCAACCAGGTCTCGGGCATCATCAACCTGTCCCGCAACATGGGCGGCGACATCGGGATCTCGATGGTGACGACGCTGATCGCGCGGCGCTCGCAGTGGCACCAGGGGAACCTGGTCGCGAACGTCCGCCCGGGCGAGCCGCTCCTGCTCGACCGGCTCCAGGGCATCGCGCAGGCGATGCAGCACGCGGGCGTGTCGGCGGCCCAGTCGACCAAGCTCGCCACCGCCGCGATCTACCGGCAGGTCATCCAGCAAGCGCAGACGCTGGCGTACCTGGACGTGCTGTTCGTACTGGCGTGTTTCACGGCGGTGATGGTGCCGCTCGTGCTCCTCACCCGGCGCGCCGCCCGCGGCCCGACCATGGGGCACTGACGGAGGGCCGATGCGCTACGACCTCGTCGCGTTCGACCTGTACGGCACGCTGCTCGCGATCGAGAAGCTGGAGGCCGCGCTCGACGGCATCCTGGGCGGCGGCGCCCGCGCCCTGCTCGCCGACTGGCGCAAGGCCCAGATCGGCCGGACCTGGGACCTGAACCAGCGCGGAGCTTACGAGCCGTTCGGCGAGGTCACCGCCCGCGCGCTGGCGCAGGTGGCCCCGTATCTGGCTCCCCAGGCGATGGAGCGCGCCTGCAAGGCGTGGCTGACCGTCCCCGCGCACCCTGACGCCGCACCCGCGTTGCGCGGGCTCCGAGCGGCGGGCGTCCGTTGCGCGGTGCTCTCCAACGGGACCGCCCCGATGATCCGCTCCGCCCTCGACGCCGCCGGCCTTTCCGTCGAGGAGGTCCGCAGCGTCGACGAGGTGCGCGTCTACAAGCCGGACCCGCGCGTCTACGCTCTCCTCGACCAGATGGCGCCGCGCGACCGGACCCTGTTCGTCAGCTCGAACGGCTGGGACGTCGACGGCTGCAAGAAGACGGGACGGACGGCGGCGTACGTCGACCGTGGCGGCGCGACCCCGACCCACGCGCCGGATCTGCGGGTCACCTCGCTCGAGGAGGTCGCGCGGTACGCAGCGGGGTAGGCCGGCAAATCGATCCGCCCGACGAATGCCAGCGGTACGTCGGTCAGGCCGGCAAGCTCTGGGTGACCGGGAAGATCAATTGGAACACTGAACCGCCGCCGGGCCGATCGAGGACCGCCGCGCTGCCCCCGTGCGCGGCGAGGGCGAGGCTCACCAGGTACAGGCCGAGCCCGAAGCCCCGCCGGTTGTCCCGGCGCGCCTGGACCGAGCCGAACCTCTCGAACACGGTCTTCTTCGCCTCCTCGGGCACGCCAGGGCCGCGATCCGCCACGTCGATCCGCACGCCCCGCGACTCGGTGAGGACGTTCACCTCGACGCGGTCGCCCGCGCGCGAGTACTTGAGCGCGTTGGCGATGAGGTTCTCCACGCACCGGCGGGCGAGCTTGCGGTCGATCGGCGCCACCGGATTTTCCGCTGAGGCCAGCGACAGCTCGACGTTGCGCGCCCGGGCTTCGCCCTGGAGGGTCTGGGCCGCCTCGCGCGTGACCTCGGCGAGCGGCACGCGCTCGAGTTGCAGGCGGAGCTCGCCCTCCTCGAGCATCCGGACCTGGAGCACCTCGTCGAGCAGGGTGCGGAGCCGATGCGCGAGCTGCAGCGCTTCGCCCGCATCCTGCTGCGCCTGCACGGGGTCCTGGGACACCTCGCCGGAGAGCATGTCGAGGTTGGCGATGAGCCCCGTGAGCGGATTTCGCATGTCGTGGACCATCAGGGAGACGAGGTCGTCCTTGAGGGCCTGCAGCTCCGCCAGCTCGCGCAGCTGGGCCCGCACCAGCAGCTCGTTGCGGCGCATTCGCGCGAATGCGCGCGTGCGCAGCAGCAGCTCCCGCCGGTCGAAGGGCTTGCTGAGGAAGTCGTCCGCGCCCGCCGCGAGGCCGGCATTCCTGTCCTCCTGCTCGTCCAGCGCGGTGAGAAGGATGACCGGCAGCAGAGGCTGGTCCGGCCGCGACTTGATCAACCGGCAGACGTCGTGGCCGGACATGCCGGGCATCATCACGTCGAGGAGGACCACGTCCGGATCCCCGCTGACGACCTGGGCGAGCGCCTGCGTGCCGTTCTCGGCCTCGATCACGGAGCAGCTCGGAGCCAGCGCCACGCGCAGCAGGGACCGGTTGAGAGGGTCGTCGTCGACGATCAGGACCTTTGGGCGATCGATCTCTGCCAAGGATTAGCCGCTCCCATCGGCCATTGGACCGTTATCGAGGCTTCCCACGGTGATCAACTTACCAGCTTGCGGGAGCGAGCGCAGTGGTCCGAAATCGAGCCACTGAGGCCAGAATTCGAGCCATCGACACCAAGCTGTCGATTCGCAAACGCATACAAAGTAGGCAAACAAGCGCCACGGTGGTCTCTCGTCCGCCTCGAAAACTTGCCGACCGATCGCGGTGCGTGGTTACGGTGTTCGCACTTCGCCTGGAGCTCGACAAATGAGGCATGAGCGCGGTAACGGAACGTCGAACCGCCTCCTGCTCGCGGGGCTCGCGGTCGCCGTCCTGGCAGGACGGCCGGCGGCGGCGGTGGAGCTGGGCTTGCCGGGACAGCTTCCTTCACTGCAGATCCACGGCTTCGCCAGCCAGGGCTTCCTGCTGACCTCCGCGAACGAGTACCTGGCCCAATCTTCGCGGGGCAGCTTCGAATTCTCCGAAGTGGGATTGAACCTCACCTTGCCCGCCACGGATCGGCTGACGCTCGGACTGCAGGTCTTCTCGCGCAAGCTGGGGCCCATCGGCGACTACCGCGGTGTCCTCGATTGGTACTATCTCGACTATCACTGGCGGGATTGGCTGGGAATCCGCGCCGGCCGCGTGAAGCTGCCGTTCGGTCTCTACAACGACAGCAGCGACGTCGACTC
>DASWGI010000070.1:0-15058 GCA_036393835.1 Myxococcales bacterium
TCCCAGACCACCTCGGTGGACTCGCGCAGCTCGCCGGGGAACAGGTCGAGCAGCCATTCCGGCTCGATGGCGCTGGCGAGCCGCACCACGCGCCCCTGCCCGCGGCGCTCCTCGACGTCCACGGCGACCAGGAGCTGCGCGTCCCGGACAGCCGAGCCGGGCGAGAGGACGGCCGATCCGCCCGAGGCGAGGAGGACCTCGCTGCTCCCCGGCGCTCGCCGCTTCGCGACGCGGTCCGGAAACCCGGCCAGCGCGGCGATCCGCAGCGCCTCCTCGCGCGCGTCGCGGTCCGGCTCCCGTCTCGAAGCGCCCAGGATGCGCTCGATCTGCGCCCGCGCGCGCTCCGGGGCCTCGAGGTCGATCAGGTCGGAGCTGGCGGTCGGCGGAGCGGATCGCCGATCGCGCGTGCCGCGCTGCTCGCCTAGAGCGGCCGCCGCGGAGGCGCCCTCGCTGGCCGCTCCGCGCGCCGCCGCCTCGAGCACCATCCGTGAGAGGCGCGGGTGGAGGGGGAACCGGGCGCAGCGCCGGCCGAGCTCGGTCGCGGCGCCGGCCGCATCGACGGCGCCGAGCCGCCGCAGGAGCGCCTCGGCGGCCTCCAGCGCGGCGGGCGCCGGCGCATCGAGCCAGGGGAGGCGCGCCGGATCGTGCCCGGCCGCGCGCAGCTCCAGCACCATCTCCGCGAGATCGAGCCTGCGCACCTCCGGCGACAGGTGCTCGGGCCGGCCGTCGTGGTCCGCGCGCGTGTAGAGCCGGAGGGCGCGCCCGGGCGCCGTGCGCCCGGCGCGCCCGGCCCTCTGCGCGGCGGAGGCGCGGCTGATCTTCGCCACTTGCAGGCTGGGCAGCCCGGACCACGGCGAGTGCGCGGCGATGCGCGCGAGCCCGCTGTCCACCACCGCGGTGACTCCGGGGACGGTGACGCTGGTCTCGGCCACGTTGGTGGAGAGGATGATCTTACGTTGCGAGGCCGGGGCGAGCGCGCGGTCCTGCTCCTCCGCCGGAAGATCGCCGTGCAGGGGCAGCACGAGCAGGCGGCGATGCGCGGCGAGCTCCGCCACCGCCTCGCCCGCCTGGCGGATCTCCGCCGCGCCGGGGAGGAACACGAGGACGTCGCCGCTCGTCTCCGCCACGGTCAGCTTGCGGACGGCCGCCGCCACCTGCTCGGAGAGGCGGCGCGGGTCGGGCCGCTCGGCGTGCTCCACCGCCACCTCGAAGCGACGCCCCTCGCTGCGCACGATGGCGCATCCCAGGTGCGCGGCGACCGGCCCCGCGTCCAGCGTCGCCGACATGACGAGCACCTTGAGATCTGGCCGCGGGCCGCGCAAGAGCTGCAGCAAGAGCGCGAGCGCCACGTCCCCTTGCAGGTGCCGTTCGTGGAACTCGTCGAGCACCACGGCGGAGACGCCCCGCAGGAGCGGATCCGCGAGCAGCCGGCGCGTCAGCACCCCCTCCGTGACGTACCGCAGCCGCGTCCGCGGGCCGGTCGCGTCCTCGAACCGCACCTGGTACCCGACGGTCTCTCCGGGCCGCTCGCCCAGCTCTTGCGCGACCCGCCGGGCGGCGGTGCGCGCCGCGAGCCGGCGGGGCTCGAGCACCACCACCTCCCCCGGGACCAGATCGAGCAGGGCGGGCGGGACGCGCGTCGTCTTGCCGGCGCCCGCCGGCGCTTCCAGCACCAGCGCCGGACCCGCGCGGATCCGAGCGGCGACCTCGGGCAGCACCTCGTCGATGGGCAGCGGCTCGCGCATCGAGTAGAAGATTCGCATGGAAGGCATCAAGAGCTGGCCGAGGTGTACCTCCGGATCGACAGGCTCCAGAGCACCCGCGCAAAGGCGGCGAACGCGATCGCCCCGGCCAGCGCGCCCAGCGCCGTCCCGGCCCGCAACCGTCCGAGCAGCGCCAGAGCGGGATAGGTCGTCATCAGCGCCAGCGGCAGCACGTACGTGAAGAGCACCGCGAGGAAGCCGCGGAAGATGGTGCTGGGCCAGCGCGCCACGTCGAACACGCTCTGAAACAGGTAGAGCAGGTTGTCGACCCGCACCGCGAAGAAGGCGATCGACACCACCAGGATGGCGATCGAGTAGAGGACGAGAAGCGCCCCCAGCAGCATCGCGCCCGCCGCGAGGACCTCGCCGGCTGTCGGCGCGCGGCCCAGCCTGGAGAAAGCGTAGGCGAAGATCAGCCCGGCGCCGAGCAGGTCCACGATGCGCCACGGCTCGAGCTTCGCCACCGAGACCAGGAGCTGCGCATCGGCGGGCTTGAGGAGCACGAAGTCCAGCGTCCCCTTGCGCACGTGCTCGATCACCGCCGTCAGGCTGGGGCTCACCGCGCCCTCCAGCACGCCCTTGAGCGCCACGAACCAGCCCAGGACGAGCAGCATCTCGGGGAAGGTCCAGCCTTCCACCGCCTGGCGCGTCCCGAACACGACCAGCAGCGGGATCAGCGTGACCGCCATCCAGAGAACCGCCAGGCCGCCCTCGACCAGGAACTCCAGGCGGTATTGCAGCCCGAGCGCCATCGAGGCGCGCAGCTGCGCCCGCACGATGGAGAGCGCGCGCCTCATCCGCCGTACGCCGAGTAGCGGCGCAGCCCCGCGCGCCAGACCAGGTTGGTGGCGAGGAGCGCAAAGGCGACGTAGAGCCACTGCGCGCCGAGCAGCGCGAACGACTCCCCGCGGCCGTGCTTCCCCAGCATCAGCTCGACCGGGAACGAGAGCAGGAAGCGGAACGGCAACGCCAGCGCGATGCGCTGCACGGCCTGCGGGAAGAGGTCCAGCGGGACCAGGTAACCCGAGAGCACCGCCGACACGCCCAGCCACGCCTCGAACAGGCTCGCCGCGCTCTCGACGTACAGCGCCAGCGTGCCGATCAGCGCCATGACCAGGAAGGTCAGGAGCCACGCCCCCAGGAGGGCCGGCAAGAGCATCAGCCAGAGGAGCGGATCGTGCCCGAGCTGCCCGCGGGCCGTCCATAGCAGGATCGAGACCACCGGGATGGCGACGATCCCGCGCAGCGGCACCGCGGCCAGGTTCTCGGCGCTGTACGCGATGAGCGGGTGGAGCGGCCGCAGGAGCCGCAGCGCGAGGACGCCCTGGCGGATCTCCATGGTCAGCTCCCACACCACCCAGGACCCGGTGAGCAGCCGCACCAGCAGCGTGGACAGGTAGTAGGCGGCGAATCCCCGCTGCGTGTACCCGCCCACCGGCCCGCTGCGCGCCACCGCGGCCCACAGCGCCAGCATGATGAGCGGCATGTTCGTACTGAACATCCAGATGAGGAACTCCGCGCGGTACGCGACCGCGCCGGCGAAACCCGCGCGCAGGAGCGCCGGATACGCCCTGGCGGCCGCGCGCAGGCTCACGCGGCTCCCTCGGCGACGCCGCGCTCGAACAGCTCGCGCATCACTTCCTCGAGCGGCGGGTCCTCGACGGTCAGGTCCACCACGGGCAGCTGCGCCAGCGCGCGCTGCACGGCTCCCTGCAGCTCGGACTGCGACACCTGCAGCACCGCCTGCGCGTCGGTCTGGGAGACGATGCTGCCGAGCTTCGTGAGATCCCGCGCCTCCACCGGGCGCGAGAGCTTGAGGAGCACGCGCTTGTCGGGCCGCACCCGCCGCACGAGCTCGTCGAGCGATCCGTCGTAGATGAGGCGCCCGTGGTCGATGACCAGCACGCGCGGGCACAGGGCGGCCACGTCGTCCATGTAGTGGCTGGTGAGGAGCACGGTCGCGCCGAAGCGCTCGTTGTAGGCGCGCACGAACCCGCGGACCGTCGCCTGCATGGTGACGTCGAGCCCGATGGTCGGCTCGTCGAGGAAGAGGATGCGGGGCCGGTGCAGGAGCGCCACCGCCAGCTCGCACTTCATCCGCTCGCCCAGGGAGAGCTGCCGGGTGGGCTTGTCGAGAAGGCCCCGCAGGCCGAGCAGGTCGGTCAGCTCGGCCAGCGTCTCGTCGTATTGCGGGCGCGGGATGTCGTAGATGGCCCGGTTGAGCAGGAAGGTCTCGCTGGGCGGCAGGTCCCAGAGGAGCTGCTGCTTCTGGCCCATCACCAGCGTGATCTGCCGGAGGAAGTCGGGCGAGCGGTCCTGGGGGGTATGTCCGGCGACCGAGACGTGCCCCGAGGTGGGATGGAGCAGCCCGGAGAGGACCTTCAAGGTGGTCGTCTTGCCGGCGCCGTTGGGCCCGAGGAACCCGACCCGCTCGCCGGCGCCGACCCGGAAGGTCACGCCGTCGACCGCCTTGACCTCCTCCCGGGGGCGGTGCACCAGCGAGCGGAGCGCGGCGCGCAGCCCGGGCTCGCGCCGGTGGACGAAGTAGGACTTGCGGAGCCGTTCGACCGCGATCATCGCACTAGGGGAAGTACTGGTCGTGCCGATAGGATTCAACAGGAATGTCCGATCTCTTCGATCCGCGCGACCTCCAGGTCGTGTTCCTTCGCGAGATGCACGAGGCGCGGGCGCGCGCCCGCGACGCCCTGGCCCGGGCTGGGCGCGAGGCGGGCGACCCCGCCGCGGTGCGCGAGCTGCGCAACTTCTTCCACCGGCTCGCGGGCAGCGCCGGGACGGTGGGCCACGGCATGCTCGCCCGCCTGGCGGGCGCCTGCGAGCTGGCGGCGGACCAGGAGCTCGAGCGCAAAGGCCCTCTCTCGAAGATCACCGCGCGCATCTTCGCCGAGGGCCTGGCCGGCGTCGACGACGTGCTCGAGACCCGCACGCCGGCCCTGGGCGTCCTCATCCCCGTCCTGCAGCAGGAGACCGGCGCGGCCCGCGTGGCTCTCGAGGACGTGCCGTCGCGGGTGCTGGTCATCGATGACGACCTGGTGACCGCTCGCGCGACCGAAGCCGTGCTGCGCGCGGCCGGGTTCCTCACCGCCAGCTGCTGCGACCCCGCCGACGCGTACGAGGCGATCCTGCGCGAGAGCCCGGATCTGATCATCCTCGACGTGCTCCTCGGCGAGGTGGACGGGTTCGAAGTGTGCCGCCGCGTGCGCGGCAATCCGGCGCTGCAGCTCGTGCCGATCATCTTCGTCACCCGCCGCGGCGACGTCGAGGAGCGCGTGCGCGGCTTGCAGGTGGGTGGCAACGATTACCTGGCCAAGCCGTTCGACGCGCCGGAGCTGGTGGCGCGGGTCCGCTCGCACCTGTCCCGCCTCTCGGCGCTGCGCGAGATGGCCATCCGCGACGGCCTGACGCGCTGCTACAACCACAAGTACTTCAAGATGCGGCTGGAGCAGGAGCTGGTCCGCGCCCGCCGGTACGGCAGCGCGCTCTCGCTCGGTCTCCTCGACGTCGACCACTTCAAGCGGGTCAACGACACCTACGGGCACCCCGGCGGCGACGCGGTCCTCGCCCACCTGGCCAGCCTGCTCATCGCCTCGGTGCGGTCGAGCGACATCGTCGCGCGCTACGGCGGCGAGGAGTTCGCCTTCGTGCTGGTGGAGGCGGGCGCACAGGAGGCGGCGGTGGTCGCCGAGCGGATGCGCGCCCGGGTGGAGGCGCACGAGTTCGAGGTGCCCGGCGGAGCGCGGCTACGCGCGACCGCCAGCATCGGGCTCGCGGCGGCGCAGGGGAAGGAGCCGGCCGCGGCGCTGGTCCAGCGCGCCGACGCGGCGCTTTACGAGGCCAAGGCGCAGGGCAGGAACCGCGTCCGGACCTCTACACCCTGAAGCCTCGCACCACGTCCGAGACGCGCTGGGAAAGGTCCTTCAAGACGCCGGCCGCCGCGGTGGTGGTCTCCAGGCGCCGCATGGTCTCGTCCATCATCTTGGTCTGGTCGGTGACCGCGCTGAAGATCTGCGTGATGCCGGCGTTCTGCTGCGAGACCGCCGCCGCGATCTGCCGCACGGCCGCCGAGTTGTCCTTCACGATGTTGGACAGCTGCTTGAGGTTCTCCCCCGAGACGCGCACTTGCTGCAGGCCGCCTTCGATCTTCTGCGTTCCCTTCTCGGTGATCGCCACCGCGCCGCGGATCGACCCGGAGATGTCCTCGAGGATCTCGCGCACCCGGTTGGTCGCCTGGATCGACTGATCGGCCAGGCTGCGGATCTCGCGCGCCACCACCGCGAACCCCTTGCCGTGCTCGCCCGAGCGCACCGCCTCGATGGCGGCGTTCAGCGCGAGCATGTTCGACTGGTCGGCCAGGTCCTTCACCGTCTGGGTGATGCCTCCGATCTGCTGGGTGCGCTCGGCGAGCTGGGTGATCTTGTGCGCGATCTCGTCCACCTGGGCGCGGATGTCGGTCAGGCCTCCCAGGCTGGACTCGATGGCGGTCTCGCCCGAGTTGGACACCTCGTCCGCCTTCTCGGTGAGCTTGAGCACCGCCTCGGCCTTCTGCGCCGCGAGCAGCGAGGTCTGCTTGATCTCCTGCGCGGTGACCTGCGTCTCTTGCAGCGCGGTCGCCTGGCGGGTGATGGTCTCGCTCTGCTCGGAGGTGGAGGTGCCCAGGTCGTCGCCGGCCTGCTTGAGCAGCCGCACCGAGTCCTGCAGCGCGCCGACCACCTGCTTGAGCTTCTCCACCATCGCGCCGAAGGCCGCCGCCAGCTCCCCGATCTCGTCGCTCGAGGTCACGTCGACGCGCTGGGTGAGGTCTCCATCGAGGATGCGCGAGGTGAGGTGGGTGAGCCGCCGGAGGGGGCTGATGATCTGGCGGACCATCAGGTAGGCGATGCCGATGGCGAGCACCATGGCCAGCGCGGTCACGCCGAACAGGCGCATCTGCGCCTCGCGCAGGCGCGCCGCGATGTGGCCCGGGTCGAGGCCGACGTGGACCAGCGCGCCCGTCATCACCGGCGCGGGCACGTCGACGTAGCGCACGCCGTTCAGCGTCACTTCGGTGATCTTCTCGTTCTCGCGCAGCTGCCGGGGGTCCTGCGCCGGCGCCTTGCCCTCGAAGGTGTGGGCGATGATGTTGCCGTTGGGGCCCACCACCTGGATGTAGGCCAGCCCGGAGTCCTTCTTCACCGACTGGATGGTCGAGGCGATGGCGGATTCGGGCATCTCCACCAGCGCCGAGGCGAGGGTCACCGAGATGGCCTTCGCTCGCGCGCGGCCCTCGCTCTCCAGCACCTTGCCGAAGTAGCTGCCTTCCACCGCGGCCACGACCGCCGCGACCAGCGCCAGGGTAGTGCCGACGAGCAGCGAGATCTTCCAGAGCAGGGGGAAACGCGCCTTCTGGGGTCCTGCCACCAGCTTGGTGTCCATCCTCGTCACCTCTCTCGATTCGCGCGCCGTGCGGAGCAGAGCCCCGCGAGCATCGGCGCGATGTCTTCCAGGGGAAGCAGCGTCTCGGCGGCGCCGCAGGCGCGGGCGGCGGCGGGCATGCCGAACACCACGCTGCTCGCCTCGTCCTGCGCGAAGGCCGCGCCGCCGGCGTGCCGGATGGCCAGGAGCCCCTGCGCCCCGTCGTCGCCCATCCCGGTCATCACCACGCCGACCGCGCGGGCCCCCAGCGAGCGCGCCAGCGATTGCAGCAGGCGGTTCGCCGAAGGGCAGTGCAGGCCGCTCGACCGCGGCGTGCTCACGCGCCCCGCCTCGTCCAGCTCCAGGTCGCATCCGTCGGGCGCCAGGTAGACGCGCCCGGGCTGCGCCGCCTCGCCTTCGCGGGCGACCTGCACCCGCATCGCGGCCACCTCGGAGAGCCAGCGCGTGAGGCCGGAGGTGAACCCGGCGGCGATGTGCTGCGCGATGAGCACCGGCGCGGTCAGGTCGGCCGGGAGCCCGCGCAGGACCACCGCGAGCGCGGGCGGCCCGCCGGTCGAGGCGACCAGGCCGATCGCCCCGACCCCCGCGCCGGCGGCGCGCGAGGACGGACCGTGCCCGGGCTTGTGCCGCCGCACCACCGGCACCTCGGCCATCAGCCGCACCGCCTCGGCGACGCGGCGGCCGAAGCGGTGCAGCTCGTCCTGCGCCGGCCCGGGCTTGGAGATGACCTCCAGCGCCCCGGCCGCCATGGCGCGGAAGGAGAGGTCCAGCTGGCGGTCCTCGCTCACCGCGCAGACCATCAGCACCCGCGCGGGCGACTCGGCCATGATCGCCGCGGTCGCGCCCAGGCCGTCGAGCCGCGGCATGTTGACGTCCATGGTGATCACGTCCGGGCGCAGCTCGCGCGCCTTCTCCACCGCCTCGACGCCGTCGCGGGCCTCGCCCACGATGCGCAGGTCCTGCTCCTGGGCGAGCAGGGCCGTCAGCGCGTTGCGCATGGTGAGCGAGTCGTCCGCCACCAGGATGCGGATGGGGTGGCGGCGGGTCATGCGACCCCCTGCCGGCGGGCGATCACGGCCTGCACCTCGGCGATCAGGCGGCCCGAGGCGCAGTCCTTCTTGCTGAGGAACCCGTCGGCGCCGGAGGCCGCGCCGCGCTGCCGGTCGGCGTCCGAGTCACGCGCGGAGACGAGGATGATCGGCATCGCCTCCAGCTCGTGGCGGCGGCGCGCCTCGAGGGTGAGCTCGAAGCCGTCCATCTCGTCCATGCCGATGTCGGAGACCAGTACGTCGTACGAAGAGTGGCGCAGCTGCTCCAGCGCCTGTCGCCCGCTGGACGCGGTGTGCACCGAGTAGCCAGCCGACTCGAGGGCGGTGCGGTGCAGCGCGCGCGCGGTGAGCGAGTCGTCGACCACCAGCGCCCGGCGCGTGCCGGTGAGCGACGCGTCGCGCTTCTCGAACCCGGACAGCCAGTCGGGGCGCACGATGAGGACCAGCTCGCCGCGGGCCAGCGTGGCCGCGCCCTGGTAGGCGGCCAGGTCGCGCACCTCGGGCGGCAGCGGCCGGATGACCAGCTCGCGGTCGCCGATCACCTCGTCGATCGCCAGCGCGATCCGGCGGCCCTGCGACTGCAGCACCAGGAGCGGTTGCCCGTCGTGCGGCACCTCCGGCTGGCGCAGCGCGAGCAGGGCGCCCAGGTCCTGCACCGTGATCAGCTGGTCGCGATGCGAGAGCTGCACGCGGGTCCGGGCCATGCGCAGCTCGGTGGAGCGGGCCAGGAGCGAGGTCTCCACCGCCGCCATGGGGACGCCCAGCTCGTGCTCGCCGCAGCGGACCACCAGCACCGGCGAGCTGCCCAGCTCCGCGGGGAGCGTCAGGGTGAAGCGGGTGCCCTGCCCGGGCGTCGAGTGCACCTCGACGTGGCCCTGCAGAGCCTGGATCTGGCTGCGGACCACGTCCATGCCCACGCCGCGCCCGGACACCTCGGTGACGGTGCGGCGGGTGGAGAAGCCGTTGCGGAAGATGAGCTGGTGCAGCTGGGCCGGCGTCATCGCGTCCAGCTCGGCGCCGGGCACGATCGACAGGTCGCGCGCCGACTGCTTGATCAGCGCCAGATCGAGGCCGTTGCCGTCGTCCGAGACCTCGATGAACAGCATGTTCCCTTGCTGCTCGACGCGCACCACGACGATGCCCTCGCGGTGCTTGCCACGCGCCTCGCGCACGTCGGGCAGCTCCAGGCCGTGGTCGACCGCGTTGCGCACCAGGTGCACCAGCGGTCCGCGCAAGGATTCCAGGACGCGGCGGTCGAGCGACACCTCGCCGCCGACGATCGAGAGCCGCGCCAGCTTTCCCGATTGCTTGCACAGGTCGCGGACCGAGCGGCGCAGCGGCTCCAGCACGGTGCGTACCGGCAGCGTGCAGATCGCCTTCAGCTCGTCCTCCATCGAGGCGACGATGTCGCCCGCTTCGTCGCCATCCGCGGACAGGGCGCGCTGGACGCCCATCAGGAGCGCGCGCACCTCGGCCGTCTGGGCGAGGATCCCCAGCCGGGCCAGCTGCGAGAGGCCGCGCTCCAGCTCGCGGCGGCGCTCCTCCAGGCGCAAGCGCACCTCGCGCAGCCGCTCTACCTCGTGCAGCAGCGAGACCACCTCGCGGGTCCGCACCCGCCAGCTCCCCGCCTCCTCGCCGGGGACGGATTCCTCCTCGGCGGCTGGCTCGGCGGGCGTGGGTTCCGCCCGGGCGGCGCGCGCCTCGCGCTCGCGCTTGCTGGGCTTCTTGCCGTTGTTCGCCGCCGCCTTGCCCGGCTCGACCGCCTGAACCGCGTGCCGCACCGCCTCCAGCAGCTTGTGGCTGGGCCGCAGATCCGGCAGGTCCGACTTGGCGGTGGTAGCGCGGAGGTGCGCCATCCAGGTATCGAGCGTCTTGAGCAGCGCGTCGGTGAGCGCTCCGGGCAGCGCGGCGCCCTTGCCCCGCAGCGGCAGCACCGCGTCCTCCATCCGGTGCGCCAGCTCGGACAGCTCGCTCAGGCCCAGGGTGGCGGCGCTCCCCTTGAGGGTGTGCAGCCCGCGGGCCAGGTCGTCGAAGTGCGCCTGCTCGTGCGCCTTCTCCAGCTCGATGAGGTGGTCGGTGACGCGCTCGACGATCTCCTTGCACTCGTCGACGAACCCCGGCAGGAGCTGCTCCATCATCGGGTCAAGCATCGCGCTTCTCCGATGCGCGCCGGTCCATCAGCCGGCGCAGGTCGAGCAGGTTCACCTGGTGGAGGCCGGGGAGCGTCACTTCCGCGACCGCTCCCGTCGAGCGCGCGCGCGCCTCCTCGACCAGGGCGTGCGGGAGCGGCACCGGCTTGGGGATCCGCTCGCAGTCGAGCGCGAGCAGCCGCCCGCCCAGGCCGGGATCGACCACCAGGAGCACCGCCGGATCCTCGCGCCACCCGCGCCCGCCGAGGAGCGAGGAGAGGCTCATCGCGGTGAGGATCTGCCCCTGGAAGCGGAGGATGCCGATCACGTGCGGCGGCGAGAGCGGCACCGGGGTGACCATCTTGAGGGGGACGGCGGCGCGCAGCGATTCGAGCGGCAGCGCGTAGCTGTCCTCTCCGACGGGGAACTCCGCCGCCCAGAGGACCGACTCCTCCTCGGCGGCCCGGGGCTTGTCGCGCAGGCGCGCGGCCCTTCGCTCGAGGAGCTCGCGCTCCTCCTGCGTGATCTCCTCCGGGAAGCGCGGCTCGAGCTTCATCCGCCGCCTCCTCCGGCGCCGCGCAGGAACGTGGCGGCGGACTCGCGATAGAAGCGCACGGGGAGCGGCTCGGGGCCCGGCAGCTCCTCATCGAGCGGCAGCCGCTCGGTGCGGCGCAGGACCTCGCGCATGAGCTGCGCCGCGGCGGCGCGCTCGCCCTGGCGCACGTGCAGGAGCGCGCGCTCGAGGATGCCGGGGACGTAGTCGGGCACCTGGGCGCAGAGATCGGTGAGCGCGCGCTGCGCGATGGCCTTCTCGCCGCGCTCGATGTGCACCAGCGCGCGCAGGTGGAGGGCGACCGGCTCGGGCGGCGGCGTGCGCGGCCGGAGGGGCAGGGGAGGCGGCGGCGCTTCCTTGACCGCCGCGGGCCGGGGCCGCCGGCGCGGCTGCGGCGCGTCCGGACGCCGGTAGATCTGCAGCTCCGGCGCGCCGGCCAGGGCGAGCCCCCGAGGCGTCTCGGGGAGGTCCATCGGCCCGAACAGGATCGCCCCGCCCGGCGCGAGAGCGTCGACCAGGTGCTGCACCGCGACGCGCACCGCCTCGGGAGAGAAGTAGACGAGGACGTTGCGGCAGAAGACGAGGTCGAAGGGCCCTTCGGGCGCGCGCTCCAGCAGGTTGTGCAGCTGGAAGCGCGTGACCTTTTGCACCCGCTCCTCGATCCGCGCCTTCCCCCCCGGCTGCTCGCGGAACAGCGGGTGCAGCTGCGGCCCCGAGGGACGGCGCGACCAGGCGCCGTACACGCCGCCCCGCGCCGCGGACACGTTGCGCTCGAGCAGGTCGGTGCCCAGCACCTCGACCGCCGCCTCGCGCGGCATCGCGTCGAGCAGGCACGCGGCGATCGAGTACGCCTCCTCGCCGGTGGCGCACCCCGCGCTCCAGGCGCGAACGCCCGCGCGCTTTGCGGCGAGCAGCTCCGGGATCCACTCGCTCGCCACCCAGCGGAACTGGTCGGGATGGCGGAAGAAGAACGTCTCGCCCACCGACACCGCCTGGCAAAGCGCGTGCACAACCTCGGGATCGTGGGCGGCCGAGCGCGCCAGGAGCTCCTCGGGAGCGGCGCCCAGGGAATGCGCGGCGCGGCGGATGGCGTCGGGCAGGATGGCGTCGCGCGAGAAGCCGGTCCAGCGCGCGGCGCACTCGGCGAGCCGGTCGAGCACGCGATCGTCGAGTTGCTGCCGCGCGCTCATGCCGCCGCCCCGGCGCGCAGCGCCTTGGACAGCTCGCTCAGCAGCTTGGGCGAGGCGAGGGCGCGCGGATCGACCACCGGGACCGCGCCGCGCCCGGTGCGGACCACCGCGACCAGGGCCTCCCGGAGCGGCCCGTGCTCCGCGCCCGCCACCGCGCCGCGAGGCAGCACCTGCTCGCGGGGCAGCTCCTCGGGGTCGCGGACGCCGTCCACGCACAGCGCCAGGCGCTGCGGCCCGCACTCCACCACCACCAGCTTGCGCTCGGAGAGCGGCGCGCGGTGCGCGAGGCCCAGCCGCCGGGGGAGGTCGAGCACCAGCACCGGCTCGCCGTGCAACTCGAGCATCTCGCACAGGTACGCCGGGCCCAGCGGCAGCGGCCGCGTACTGGTCTGGTGGAGCACCGAGACCACCGTTTCCAGGGGCAGCCCGATCTCCACCCCGCCGGCGTCGACGAAGAGCGCGGCCAGGCTGCCTGCGCGGTCCGCGCGGCGCGCGTCCTCCAGCACCTTGCCCACCATCGGCAAGAGGTCCTGCGCGCGGATCGGCTTGGCGACGAACGCGCGCGCGCCTCCCTTGAGGCAGGCCTCCGCGCGCTGCTTCTCGGAGGAGACGATGATGACGGGGATGCGCGCGAGCTGCGGGTCCTTCTGCATCTGCGCGAGCACCTCGTCGCCGTCCATCTCGGGCATCGAGAGGTCGAGCAGGACCCCGGCCGGCTTGAGCTGGGCGACCTTGGTGAGCGCCTCGCGCCCGTTCACGGCGGTGGAGACGACGTAGTGCCCCGCTAGCGCCGCCTTCTCGAAGGCCAGCACCGATTCGCTGTCGTCCACGAGCAAGAGGTGCGGGAGGCTCACGCCGCGTCCCCGAGCCAGCGGCGGACCGCCGCGTGCAACTCCGCCGCTTGCAGGGGCTTGGTGAGGAGCTCGTTGGCGCCGGCTTCGCGTCCCTTTTGCTTGAGGTCCTCGGACTTCTCTCCCGTGAGCAGCAGCACGGGGACGTCCTTCAGGGCCTTGTCCTTGCGCAGCGCGCGCGTGAGGGCCAGGCCGTCCATCACCGGCATGTTGACGTCCGCGAGCACCAGCGTGGGCGCGTCCGCGCGGGCGGCGGCGAGCGCCTTGGCTCCGTCCTCCGCCTCGACCACCGTCACGTCGAGCGACCGCAGCAGCAGCCGGGCGAATCCGCGGATGGTGGGGCTGTCGTCGACGACGAGCACGGTGCGCGGCACGTGAATTGACCTCGGGGAAAACGGCCCGGTCAGAATGCGTTGAAATTTTGCGAGCGACAACGATTCTGCCGTCGCACCTCGGCGCACGATCTGCGCGCGGGAAGCAGGAGCGGCGCCGCGGGTGGCAGGTCTCGCGAGATCCGCGCGTCAGACGAGGAGCACGATCTTCCCCACCACCTCGTTGCGCTCCAGTGCGGCGTGCGCTTCGCGGGCCTGGGCGAGCGGGTAGGTGCGGCCGACGACCGGGCGCAGCTGGCCGGTCCGGAAGCGCGGCAGCGCTTTTTGGGCGAAGTCGGCGACCAGCTTCGCCTTCTGCGCCGGCGAGCGGGAGCGCAGCATGGATCCCATCACCGTCAGCCGCCGGGTGAGCAGCGCGCCCACATCCAGCGTTCCCTTCGAGCCGCCCATGGAGGAGATGCAGCAGAGCCGCCCCTGCAATCCGAGGGCGGCGACGTCGGCCTCCAGGTACGACGCGCCGACCAGGTCGAAGATCAGATCGGCGCCCCGGCCGGCGGCGCGGCGGACTGCCTCGGCCAGGCCCGCGGGCACCTCCTGCCGCGCGAGCACGTGCGTCGCGCCCAGCTCGAGGCAGGCGGCGTGCTTTCCGGGCGACGCGGTGGCGAGCACGGTGCTCGCGACGCCGCGGCAGAGCTGCAAGGCAGCCGATCCGACTCCGCTCGCCGCCGCGTGCACCACCACCACCTCGCCGGGCGTCAGCCGGCCGAGCATGAACAGGTTCAGCCAGGCGGTCAGGAACGCCTCCGGGATCGCGGCCGCCCCCGCGAAGCCCATTCCCTCCGGGATGGGCAGGGCGTGCGCCGCCGGCACGCGCGCCAGCTCGGCGTATCCGCCCCCGCCGAGGAGCGCCATCACCCGGTCGCCGCGCTGGAAGGGCGCCGCTGGCTCCAGCACCTCCCCGGCGATCTCCAGGCCCAGCGTCTCCGGCTCCCCGGGCGGGGGCGGGTAGCGGCCGAGGCGCTGCAGCAGGTCGGCGCGGTTCACGCCCGCGGCGCGCACCCGCACCAGCAGCTCGCCCGGCCCGGGCCGCGGATCGGGGACCTCGCCCAGCTCGAGCACCTCGGGCCCACCGGGGGCCTTGACCACGATGGCGCGCATGCCGGTCGGCGATGATAGAGGAAGCGCGATGCCGTTGCGCGTCTACGACGACCGCGGCCGCGAGCTGCTGTTCATCCGCCCGCCCCGCCGCGTGGTCTCGCTGGTGCCGAGCGATACGCTGAACGTGTTCGCGCTGGGCGCCGGAGACCGCCTGGCCGGCCGCACTCGCTACTGCGTGGCCCCGGAGGGCCAGGTGGACGCGCTCCCCGTGGTCGGCGGCACCAAGGACGTCGACGTCCGCGCGGTGGCCGCCCTGGAGCCCGACCTGGTGCTCTGCAACCAGGAGGAGAACTCGCGCAGCCACGTCGAGGAGCTGGCCAGGCTTCAGCTGCCGGTCTTCGTCGCCTTTCCCCGGCGCGTCGCCGACGGGCTTGCGCACCTCGCGCGCCTGGCCCGGATCCTCGGGGTCGAGGAGCGATCGCGCGACCTGCTGCGCCGGGGCCTGCGCGCACTGCGGGCCCTCGAAGCGGAACCCCGACCGCCGCTCGCCGCCTTCGTGCCGATCTGGATGGATCCGTTGATGACGGTCAACGCGGACACCTTCATCAGCGATGCGCTCGCGCTCGCCGGCGGCCGGAACGTCTTCGCCGATCGCGAGCGGCG
>DASWGI010000071.1:0-20270 GCA_036393835.1 Myxococcales bacterium
CCCTCGTGGTGGAAGCGCAGGCGCAGGAGCGCGTCGTCCAACTCGCGCGCCGCGCGGATGCCCCAGCCGGCCGCGCCGCGCGCGAGCGCCCCGGCCGCGTCCTTGGGGACCTCTCCCTCGGGGGCGCGCACCGTGAGCGTCGCCACCCGCGCGCCGGCGTCCAGCGCCAGCGTGACATGGCGGTACTCGATGCGGTCTTCCGAGACCCGCGGCTCGACGGCGTCCAGCTCGATGCCCGGCCCTCGCGCCACCGCCGGCGCGGCGGCCGCCAGCGCCTTCGCGCGCTGCAGGATCGCCTCGGCGAACTTGCTGCGCGGCACCACCGCGTCGACCAGGCCCCACTCGACCGCCCGCTTCCCTTTGATCCCCTCCGCCAGGGTGGAGAAGGCGTCGGCCAGGTCGCGCCGGACCTTGCGCTTGTCCACCACTCGCGTGAGGCCGCCGGTGCCCGGAAGCACGCCGAGGAGCGGCACCTCCGGCAGCGAGACCGTCGAGGAGCCGTCGTCGACCAGCAGGATCTCGTCGCACGCGAGCGCCAGCTCGTAGCCGCCTCCGGCGGTGGCGCCGTTGCAGGCGGCCAGGAAGCGGATGCCGCTCTGCGCGCTGGCCTCCTCGAGGTAGAGCCGCGTCTCGTTGGTGTACTTGCAGAAGTTGACCTTGAAGGGGTGCGACGAGGAGGCGAGCATGTAGATGTTGGCGCCCGCGCAGAAGATGCGGTCGTGCCCCGAGGTGACCACCACCGCCTTCACCGAGGGATGCGAAAAGCGCAGCCTCTGCACCGCATCGGCAAGCTCGATATCCACCGACAGATCGTAGGAGTTGCTCTTCAGCTCCACCTCGGCGTCCTGGCCGCCGAACGGCTGCACCTTCATGGTCAGCCGGGCGATCTCGCCTTCCACCGCCAGCGTCCAGTGCCGGTACCGGCTCGGATGCGTCTCGAACGACGGCCGCGGGGCTTCCTCGGGCTTGTCCATGCGCGCGACAAAGTAGCGCATCGCGCGGCGCTCCGCAAGCAGTATAGTGCGTGACCTCGCACTTGTGCGCGCCGCTGAACTGCACTATAGTGCATCAACTCATGGATCAGGCCAGGGACGGGCTTCTGGGCGGGGTGGGAAGCGCGGTCCGCAGGCTGCGCGAGGAACGCGGCCTGTCCCGGCGGGCGCTCTCCGACAAGAGCGGCGTGTCGGAGCGGTTCCTCGCCGATCTCGAGGGCGGATCGGGCAACATCTCGGTGGTCCGATTGGCCGAGGTGGCGCGCGCGCTGGGGACCACCGCCTCCGCTCTGCTCGGCCAGGCGGAAGGGACGCCGGCCGCACCCGGGCCGGCGCTCCTCGCCGGACTCTCGCGCGACGAGCTGCACGAGGCGGAGCGCTGGTTGCGCGCGCGCTTCGGCCGCGGCGAGGGTCCGCTGGTGGCGCTGGTCGGGTTGCGCGGCGCGGGGAAGAGCACCATCGGCCGCGCGCTGGCCGGGAAGCTCTCGGTCCCGTTCTTCGAGCTGGACGCGCTGGTCGAGCAGGCCGCGGGTCTCTCCCTGCCGGGGATCTTCTCGCTGCACGGCGAGGCGTACTACCGGCGGCTCGCGCGCGAGGTCCTGACGCGCTTCCTGGCGGAGACCGAGGCGGGCGTCCTCGCCACGGGCGGCGGGCTGGTCCTCGATCGCGAGGCGTGGCGCCTGCTCCAGCGGCGCTGCCGCACGGTGTGGCTGCAGGCGACGCCCGACGATCACTGGCAACGGGTCCTCGCCCAGGGCGACGAACGTCCTTCCGCCGCCAGCCCGCACGCCCGCGAGGAGCTGCGCGCGCTGCTCAAGGTGCGCGAGCCGCTCTACGCGCAGGCCGAGATGGCGGTCGACACCTCGCGACTGGGCGTCCCCGGGGCCGTCCGCGACGTGTTCCAGCGCCTCACCGGGCAGCACAAGCCCTCCGCGGCGCGGAGGAGGACGCACACCCGGCAAAATTGACGAGCAGCCATGGCCGCGCAACCGTTCCGGAACCCTTGGGGGAGGAAACGGTGGATCAGGAGACTCGAAGGACTCGCGCTTCGCTGTCGGCCATGGCGGCGACGCTGCTCGCCTGCGGCGGAGCGGCGCTCATCGCGGGGGCGCCCGACTGGGTGAGCCACATGGCGCTCGCGCAGACGCCTTTGACGGGATCGTCCGATCCGGCGTTCTCGCAGGACCTGCCCGGGCTGGGCCACAAGTTCGAGCTGTTCGGCACCGCCCAGGACGCGCAGGATCCGAAGAATCCGACCAACGACGTGATCGTCACCACCATCGCCGAAGGCAGGGGGTCCTCCCAGGCGCAGTTCGCTGGAGCGATCCGCCCGCTGCCCCCCGGCGTGGACATCGCCACCCTGACCGATCAGCTGGATCTCAAGTACTTCTTCGTCGACCGCACCTGCGGCGGCGGCGCTCCGCGGTTCCAGCTGGCGATCGACCTCGACGGCGACGGCGTCTCGGACGGGAACGCGTTCGGGTACGTCGGCAATCCGCCGGGGTTCACCGGTTGCGACGACACCTTCCCCAACTCGCCGAGCACCGCGGAGTCGCCGGGCGGCGTCGGGCACGCGTTCTACGACCTGGTGACCGTCGACAATCGGACTCTGGAGAACCGCCAGGACACGGTGCACTGAGCCGGCCGCTCCTCCGGAGCGCGGCCGCACGATCGAGAATTGTTCTCGAACGCTGGAGATCGGGTGGGCAACGGCGGTAGAATCTGTTTCGTGTCCACCCAGCCCACCGGGACGCGCCAGAGCATCCTCGAGGCGCTGAAGCGCGAGGGCCCGCTGGCCATCGCGCAGCTCGCGGAGCGTCTGGGGATGTCCGGCGAGGCGGTGCGCCAGCAGCTGGTGCAGCTGCAGCGCGAGGGGTGGATCGAGGCGCTGCACGAGCGCGCCGCCGCCCGCCACAGCGGACGCCCCGCCGCCCGCTACCGCCTCACCCAAGCCGGCGACCACGTCTTCCCCAAGCACTACGACGCGCTGACGGTGGCGGTCCTGGATGCGGTCTCGAGCGAGCTGGGTCCGGAATCGCTGGACCGGATCCTCGCCAGCCTCACCGAGGCGCGTGCGCGGCAGTGGGAGCCGCGGCTCGCCGGCAAGTCCGTGCGCGAGCGCGTGGAGGCCCTGCGCGGCGTGTACGAGGGAGAGGATCCGTTCATGGACGCCGAGGAGGTGGCGGGCGGGTTCCGGCTGGTGGAGCACAACTGCCCCTTCCTGAACGTCGCGCTCGAGCGGCCCGTGCTGTGCAGCCTCACCGTCTCGCTCCTCTCGCGGCTGCTCGGCTTCGAGGTGGTCCGCGAGGAGCGGTTCCAGACCGGAGACGGACGGTGCGCGTTCCGCGTCCTGATGGACCGCCCCCGCGGTCCGGACGCGCCCGCGTTCCAGCGCGAAGGCCAGTCGCCGCCCTAGTCGGCGGTGCTGCGCTTTTCATGGCGCGGACGTCATGACCTAGGTGCCGCTGAACTCCGGCTTCCGCCGCGCGTTGTAGGCCGCGATCCCTTCGGCCGCGTCCTTGCCCTCGAACAGGCGCTGCTGCAGCTCGCGCTCGAGCGCCAGGCCCTGCTCGAGCCCGACCTCGAGGCCGGTGGTGACGGCGCGCTTGATGAAGCCCACCGCGCGCGACGCCTTGGCGGGCGGCACGAACCTGCGAGCGTACTCCAGCGCGGCCGCCCGGAAGCCGTCGGCGGGCACGTCGAGCACGGCGTTGACGAGGCCCAGCGCCTTGGCTTCCTCCACCTCGACCGTGGCGCCCTCGGCCATCAGCTCGATCGCCTTCGCGCGTCCCAGGGCGCGCGCCAGCCGCTGCGTGCCGCCCGTCCCGGGCAGCACGCCCAGGGCGACCTCCGGGAGCCCGACCTTCCCCGCCTGGCGCCGCGCGATGCGCAGGTCGCAGGCGAGCGCGATCTCCAGGCCGCCGCCCACGCAATGCCCGTTGATCGCCGCGATCACCAGCTTGGGCGTCTGCTCCAGCCGGCACAGCGTCTCGTTGGCATGAAGGCAGAAGTTGTACTTGAAATACGGATCGGCCTTCTCCAGCATCTTGATGTCCGCGCCGGCGCAGAAGAACTCGGTCTTCCCGTGCCGCGCGCCGGTCACCACCACGACGTGCACGCCGGCGTCCATTCGGGCGTCGAGCACGTGCTGGTCCAGCTCGCGCATCATCTCGTAGCTGTAGGTGTTCGCGGGCGGCGCGTTCAGCTCCAGCACCGCCACCCCGCCTTCCTTGACCGCGTTGACCAGCCCCATCCGCGCCGATCTAGCAGATCCTTTGGTTTCACGCAGAGCTCGCAGAGGGCGCAGAGGCCGATTTGTCACCCGTGATGTCCAGCGGTCACAGCAGCCTGGGCTGAGGACTCGTCCCGGGACGAGTCGGGACACCTGACGATCGCATTCGCTCCATGAACGCCCGCCCGTAGGTCCGCTCCGCGGCGTGCTGATTGTGCGCGCGGCAGAGGAGCCGGATGCGATCTACGGCGTGCAAGTGCGTCTTCGCGAAACCGTCGACGTGATCGAATTCCAGTGAACCGGTCTCGGCGCACCTCCGCCCACGGTCATCCGTGAACGTGCACCGTCCGGCGTCGCGCTCGTAGACGGTCCGCTTGATTGCGTCGGGGATGTGGCGCGACGAGGGTTCTTGCGCAGGTTCCCTCGACGGCGGCCGCGGCTTGCGACCGGTCGCGAAGCGCTCCTTCTTGACCTGGTCGATGAGCAGGTCGAGTGCCCGATCGAAGATGGAGGCCAGGTCTCCGTCGGGAACCCGGTGCCTGAGCAGGTCCTGCGCTTGACGCAGCTTGTCGCGAAGTGCGCGGCTCGCGGTGAACTGGACCTTGAACGTCTCCTCCGTGAGCGGCGCCACGGCGGGCCGGTAGTCTTGGCGCTTCGGCTGCGTGACTGGCGCTGAATGGAGAGCGAGCGCAAGCGGCTCCGCCAAAGTTCGCGGAGACTGCTCCGGAACCTTCCGCACCATGGGCGCGACCGCGGGCTGGGGTGCCAGTCGGGCAACCAACTCCTCAATCTCGCGCTTCGTCTTGCCCGCCGCCTGTGCGAGCACTTCGCGGTGGTTCTCGGCCGTGAAGTGCGGCGCGAGCAGACGCAGTCCGCCCAGGTGCACCTGCCCGGAGCGCATCGCCTCTATGACGGCGGGGAACAGCCGTCCCGCGCGCGCCACCATGATCCGGTTGTAGGCGGCACCCTCGGAGAATCTGAGCTCGCCGACGCAGAACGCGAACATCGAAGGAAACGCGAATTCGGCGTACAGCTTCCGCTCGTCGATCTCGCCGAGATGCACGAGGAGCTCTGCCTCCACGCAACTAGACGTTTCGACGAGCTCGCGCGTTCGGGCGAGAAGCTCCGAGCTGCTGAGCGACCGCAGATCTGATTGTGAGTTCATCATGGTGGTTTCGTAGCACGGCTGTTTTCCGAGGCTCTACGGTGCCCAATGCCGCACGTGCGACGAGAAGCTCGCGCGCGAGGTCCGCTGTCGCGCTGGCGCTCACCAGAACGCGTCCTCGGCGCTCAGGATTGGCCGTTCAGCGATGGTCCCGGCGCGCGCCCAACGGGTGCTTGGAGTCGTCAATCGAAAAAGCGAAGCATCAGTCAGATGACCGATGATGTGCATCCGCCTCCGGTGGCCAACTCGTCCCGGGACGAGTTGGAATGCTTCAACCGTTCCGTCACGCCATCCGCTTCCGGTTCTCTGCAGGGTAGACCGGCTCGATCGTAGCACTCCTCTCGCACAACTCGTCCCGGGACGAGTCGCTTCCCCGGGCCCCGGGCCGGTCCACAGGGCGACGAGCAACGCGGTAGGCGATCGTGCTCAGCGCCTCAACAGGCCCAGGTCCTTCTCCAGGGAGAGGGACATCTCCATCGAGTCGGCCCATTCGCCGGCGTCCTGGGTGACGAGGGCGGCGGCGGGATCGAGGATCCAGGCGCCCAGCGCCGAGGAGAAGAGGGCCACCAGGTTCTGGAAGGGATGGACCCGATTCTGGTCGTCCAGCTTGCCGCTGGCGACGGTGAGGAAGGTCTGCGACGACTGGAGCGCCTGCCGCGCCTCCATGCCCAGCTCGTCGTCCATGGTGGCCAGGTGATCGACCAGCGCGAAGTGGGTGCTGGAGGGGTCGTCGAGCGAGAAGAGCTGCACCAGACAGTCGTGAGGCTCGGAATCGGTGTACTCCCTCACCGTCACGCGCCAGGTGCGCTGCAGCTCCAGCTCCGCGGCCGTGGGGTTGCCGAGCGGCGTGAGCGTCAGCGACGCGCCCTGGTCCTCATCGCGCATCGCGGTCAGGCACACTCCCACCAGCCGCTCCAGCTCGTGCGGCCGCATCTGGCGCGGCGTGAGCATCCCCACCATGCGGGCGGGCTGATCGGTGTTCACGAGCGTCTGCAGGTAGATGTCTTCGGCCACGGTGCCTCCCCCCCCGCCCAGCATCCTAACGCGTGAACGGGGAAGTCAACATTCGTCAGACCGCCTCGACGATGACCGACAGTCCCTGTCCGACGCCCACGCAGAGGGTCGCGAGCCCGTACCGCCCGCCGCGCGCCCGGAGCGCGTGCACCAGGTGGGTCAGGAGCCGCGCGCCGCTCATGCCGAGCGGGTGCCCGATGGCGATCGCGCCGCCGTCCACGTTCACCCGGTCCGGGTCGAGCGTCAGCTCCTGCATGACCGCCAGCGCCTGCGCGGCGAACGCCTCGTTCAGCTCGACCAGGTCGAGGTCGCGCGGCGACAGCCCGGCTCGCGCCAGCGCCTTGCGCGTCGCCGGCACCGGGCCCATGCCCATCTCGCGCGGATCCACGCCGGCCGAAGCCGAGGCGACGATCCGCGCGAGCGGGGTGAGGCCCATCTCGCGCGCCTTCGCGCCCGAGGCGACGAGCACCGCCGCCGCGCCGTCGTTCAGCGAGGACGAGTTCCCGGCGGTGACGGAGCCGCCCTCGCGGAACACCGCCCGCAGGGCAGCCAGCTTCTCCAGCGAGGTGTCCGCGCGCGGGCCCTCGTCGCGCTCGACCGCGCGGTCCGTTTTTCGCTTCTCCGCGGAGAGCTCGGCGAGGGGCACGGGCAACAGCTCCGCGGCGAGCGCGCCGGATTCGGCCGCCGCCACGGCCCTCCGGTGCGACCGGAGCGCGAACTCGTCCTGCGCCTGCCGGGAGATCTTGTAGTGGGTGGCCACGTTCTCGGCCGTCTCGCCCATGCTCTCCAGCGGGATCCGCTCGGCCATGCGTGGGTTGGGGAAGCGCCAGCCCAGCGAAGTGTCCCAGCTCTGCAGCGAACCACCGGCATATCCGTCGGGCGGCTTGGCGACCGCCCACGGAGCGCGAGTCATGCTTTCCACCCCTCCCGCCGCGACCAGCTCCGCCTCGCCCGTCTTGATCAGCCGCGCCGCCTGCGCCGCCGCCTCCAGGCCGCTGGCGCACAGCCGGTTCACGGTCACGCCCGGCACGCGGTCGGGCAGCCCGGCGAGCAGCACCGCCATGCGGGCCACGTTGCGGTTGTCCTCGCCGGCCTGGTTGGCGCAGCCGAGGATCACCTCGTCGAGCTGCTCCCCCACGCCGCGGCCGACGCGCTCCAGCAAGGCGCGCAGGGCGTATCCCGCCAGGTCGTCCGGCCGCACCGAAGCGAGCGCTCCCCGCAGCTTGCCCACCGGCGTGCGCAGGGCATCCACGATCACCGCGTCCCGAGGTCCGATTCCCGCCACGTGGCCTCCCCGCGCGTCGCGCGCTACCATCCGCGCATGGTCCCGCGCGAAGGCGATCCCGCACCCGATTTCACCCTCGAGGGGGTCCCCGAGGGGCGGTACCGCCTCGCCGACCAGGGCGGCAAGGTTGTCGTTCTAGCCTTCTATCCGGGAGATTTCACGCCCGTCTGCCTGCGCCAGCTGCGACACTACGAGGAGGAGCGGGAGAAGCTGGTCGCCACCGGCGCCACCCTGTGGGCCGTCTCCACCGACAAGCTGGAGAAGCACGAGCGGATGGCGAAGAGCTACGCCCTGAGCTTCCCCCTGCTCGCCGATCCGGAGGGCAAGGTGGCGGATTCGTACGGGGTCCGGTCACTGATGGGGACCGCCCGGCGCTCGGTCTTCCTCATCGATCCGAAGGGGATCCTGCGCTACCGGCACGAGGATCCGCTGTCGCTGTCCTATCGCAGCGTGGACGACATCCTGCAGGCGCTCGACCAGAGCGGACTTCTCGAGAGGACGGCTTGAGGCCTGGGGCGTGAAGCCCCAAGCCCCACGGCCTTTACTTCGTCACGTCGTTCTTCGCCTTCTCGGCCTTGTCCTTCGCGTCGTTCTTGGTGTGGCGCGCCTTGGTCTTGGCGTTCCGCGCCGCCTTCTTCGCGTGGCGCTTGGCCTTCGCCGTGCCCGAGTCGGTGCCCAGCTTGTCCTTCGCGTCGTCGACGGTGTTCTTCACCGAGTTGTCGACGTCCTTCGCCTTGTCGTTGTCCGCCAGCGCCGGAGCCGCCAGAGCGAGCGCCAGCGCGCCGATGATGCCCTTCAGCATATGGGTCCCTCCTGTGGAAGAACCTGGGCATCGGCTGTCCGGCTGGCAACACTGGCCGCCGGATAGGGCGGCCAGTGCTTTTGATCTTTGGATCGCGCTTACGCCGAGAAGCTCGACCCGCAGCCGCAGGTGTGCTTGGCGTTCGGGTTCTTGAACGAGAACCCGCTCTGCCCGAACTGCCCTTCGACGTAGTCGACCTCGACGCCCATCAGGTACATCGAGCTCATCGGGTCGACGAAGCAGCGCACGCCCTTCACCTCGAAGATCAGGTCGCCGGCGCGCTGCTCCTTCTCCAAGTCGAGGCTGTACTGGAAGCCCGAGCACCCGCCACCCACCACCGCGACGCGCAGCCCGGAGCCCTGCAGGCTTTCGCGCTCGATGGTCTCCTTCACCATCGCGGCGGCCCTATCGGTGATACGCACCGGCGGAGGCGGCTCGCTGGGCGAGGTGGTGTGCGGCGCGACGTTCTGCGTAGTCTCCATCGTCATGCGTCCTTTCCGAGGCGGTCCAAGGGGTCAATATAACGTCCTGCGGCAGCCGCCGCCAGATCGGGCGGCGCTGTGTCTTTCATCGCGTCGCCTTGCGGTCCTCTCTACGGTTGCACGGATCGGCCTCCGTCCACCGCCAGGACCTGCCCCGTGATGAAGGGCTCCGTGGCGAGGAACAGCACCGCCCGCGCGACTTCCTCCGGCGTCCCGATCCGGCCGGCGGGGATGCGCGAGAGGATGCGCTCGCGGCGGGCCGGTGGGAGGGAGTCGGAGAAGAGGATCGCCCCGGGGGCGACCGCGTTGACCCGCACGTCCGGCGCCCACTCGAGCGCGAGCTGGCGCGTGAGCGCGGCCAGCCCGGCTTTCGACGCGGCGTAATGTGCGGTCTTCTCCCACACCTGGGCCGTGCCACAGAGATCGACGAGGTTCACGATGCTGCCCTGCCGTTGCCGTAGGAAAGGCCAGGCCGCGCGCGCCAGTTGGAAGGGCCCGGAGAGATTCGCGGCGAGCAGGGCGTCGAAGCGCGCGCGGGTCAGCTCCGCGGCCGGCGCTTCCTCGAACTGCGCCGCGTTGCACACGAGCGCGTCGAGCCGCCCGTGCGCATGCACCGCCTGCGCCACGATGCGCTCCGGATCGCCGTCGCGCGCCTGGTCGCCCTGCACCAGCGCGGCGCGCACTCCCAGCGCGCGGATCTCGGCCGCCGCCTCCTGCGCCTGCGCCGCCGAGCTGCGGTAGTGCAGCACCACGTCCGCCCCCGCCTCGGCGAAGGCCCGGGCGATGGCCCGTCCGATGCGCACCGCGCCGCCGGTGACCAGCACCGAGCGGCCGCGCCAGCTGTCCCGCGACTCGTCCATCCGGCGCGAGCGTAGCATGTTGACAGCAACGGTCGCGCCGAGCACGTTGCGCATCCGCGATGGGGAAGAAGAAGAAGAAGACCTCCGAATCGACCTCGACCCCGCCCGCCCCCAGCCGCCAGCCGGCAGCGGAATCCGCTCCGCCTCCCATCTCCTCCGCGCGCCTGCCGCTGCTCGATCTCTCCCCCGGCGACCTGGGCGCGTTCTTCGAGCTGTGCTTTCCCGACAAGCGCCTGTTGGAGCTCTGCCACGAGCTGAAGCTGCACACGCCCGGATACCGGCTCGAGGCCCTGCCGCCCGACCAGGTCGCGCGCGTGCTGGCCGACGAGTACCTCGCCGCCAAGGACGTCCGGCCCCACCTCGAGGGCGCCGTCCGCGAGCTGCTGCGGGACCCCGTCCTCGAGTCGCGCGCGGTGAGCGCGGCCGACCTGGGCCAGCTCCTCGACCTGGTGGTCGCCGGAGATCCCCTGCAGCACCTCGCTCGCATCGCCTGGCGGGCGCTGCTCGCCGACGGGGAGCCGGAGCGGCGCATGGCGCTCGAGGCGATCGACGAAGGGGTGCGCGCGCTGGACGCGCCGGCGCAGCAGCAGAAGAAGCCGCCGCGCAAGGCGCCGCCGCCGGGTCAGAAGGAGGCCGAGGAGGCGGTGAAGCGCGCCGAGCGCGCCGAGCGCGAGCGCGAGGCGATGAAGCAGCAGCTCGCGCAGGCGCGGGGCGAGATCTCCTCGCGCGAGCAGCGCCTGGCCGAGCAGAAGACGGAGCTGACGCAGGCGCGCAGCGAGGTCTCGCGCCTCTCCGCCGAGGTGGCGCGGCTCTCCGCCGCCGGAGAGGGCAGGGCGTTGGCGGACGCGCGCCGCTACGCCGACGAGGCCCGCGCCCTGGCGGAGAAGCTGCGCGGCGCCGAGGAGGCGCGCGAGGCGGCCGAGGACCGCGTCTCGCAGGTCGAGCGGCGGCTGGCGCAAGCGCCGCAGGTGGCGATGCCGCAGCCCTCCGGCGAGGCCGACCTGCCCAGCGAGGAGGAGGCGTCCACCTTCCTGGTTCCCGTGCTCACCCGCGAGTTCTACGACTCGATCGAGCGCTGGGACCGGCGCATGCAGCGGGCCGCCTTCGACAAGATCCACCGCCTCGCCAACGACTGGCGCCACGGCTCGCTCCGAGCGCTGGCGCTGGAGGGGGTGCCGGGCTACTACCGGATCCGCGTGGCAACCGACGTGCGGCTCATCTACCGCCGCGACGGGAGCCGACTGGAGGTCCTCTCGCTCATCGATCGCGAGGACCTGGACCGCTACATCCGCCAGGCGCGCACCCGGCCCGCCTAGGCGGAGCCGCAGGCGTCCGAGAAAGGAGATCGCATGCAACCGCCGCAGATCGATTCACAGGAGCTGTCCCGGAAGCTCTCGGGCGACAACAAGCCGGTGGTGCTCGACGTCCGCCAGCCGCAGGAAGTGCAGGCAGAGGGGATCATCGCCGGCTCGCTGCACATCCCGATGAACGAGATCCCCGCCCGCCTCGCCGAGGTCCCGCGCCAGGGCGAGCTCGTCGCCGTCTGCAAGCGCGGCCAGCGTTCCTGGAACGTCGCCCAGTGGCTGCGGCAGCAAGGCTACGACGCCTCCAGCCTGTCCGGCGGCCTCGACGCCTGGCGCGCCGCCGGGCTGCCGGTCGCGCGCTGACGGGCGCTGGTGATTCGTTCTCCTGCCCGCGAAGCGATCTCCGTCTGGGCGGCCGTGATGGGCGTGCTCGCCGCGGTGCGCATCGCGGGGCTCGCGGTGCCGTTCCTGCACCAGCTGGTCGGCGCGCTGGCGGTCGGCGCGTTCCTCTACGCGCCCGTGAAGCTGCTCGAGCGGCGCGGGCAGGATGCGCACGATGCGGGGTGGCGCTTCGATCGGCTGGGCGCGGACCTCGGGTGGGCGCTCCTCGCGTGCGCGATCATCCTGCCGCCGTTCACGCTCGCGTTCACCTGGTTCGTGCGGGAGCTGCACCGCCTGCCGCCGGAGCTCGCGACGCGGCTGGCGCCGTACGTCGGTGCGGCGCACCCGCTGCGCTTCCGCCTCGGACCCGACGCGTGGGACCTCGCCGGCCGCATCGCCGGCAATGCCGCGGTGGCCTTCTCCGAGGAGTTCTTCTATCGCGGGTACATGACGCTGCGCCTGGAGGAGCGCTGGCCTCCGCGCACGCGCATCCTGGGCGCTCCGATCGGCCGCGCAGCGATCCTCGCGGCGGCGCTCTTCGCCCTGGGCCACCTGCTCGAGCCGGCGCCGTGGCGGCTGGCGGTCTTCTTCCCCGCGCTGGTCTTCGCCTGGCTGCGCGCGCGCACCGGCACGGTCGTCGGCGCTGCCGTGTGCCACTTCGTCTTCAACGTCTGGCTGCTGCTGCTCGAGCGCGCCGCCTTTGCCTAGAGTTTTTGCGGCTGCAGCGTGCGCGGGACCGCCAGCACCTCGCCTTCGGCGAGCTCGCGCGCGCCTTCGGGGGGCTGCGGCTGCGCGCCGCTGGCCAGCACCACCGCGCGGAGGGCCCGGTGAGCGCGGACCCTCGGGTCGAGCTCCTTGCTGCCCGGTCCGACCTCGTGCAGCGCGCACTCCGCAAGGCCCTCGATGGTCGCGATCCAGAGCGGGTGCCCGCGGCGCAGCGCGCCCAGCACGCGTCCGTTGGTGACGATCGCCGCCAGCGGCGGGAGCCTCTGGCCGGCCTGCTCGAAGGCGCGCTCCGCCTCGCCGACCGCCGCGGCGAGCGAGCGCGCCGCCGTCTGCGCATCGACGTCGGCGTCGTCGAGCCGGCCCGCGTCGCGCAAGCGGGAGAGGAAGGTGAAGAACAGCGCCTCGGCGGCCGAGTCGCTGCGCGCCGCGCGCCGCAGCGACTGGGGAAGCGCCGCGGTGAGCGCGTCCCTGGCGGGGGCGAGCGCCTCCGGCTGCCCGGCCACCGCGAACAGCCACCGCTTGAAGCGGATGGGAAGCGTCGCCTCTTCCTTGAAGGCGCGCGACAGCGATCCGCTGGCGATGAGCACGGCCTCGCTTTCCACCCCTTCGGCGAGGCGTTCGACGAAATGCGGCGGCTGGCTGGCGAGCGGGCGCTTGCGCACCAGAACGTCGTCGCTCTGGAAGTATCCGACCCCCGCCGCGCTTTCCGGCGGCCCCAGCGAGACTCTCCCCTTCAGCTTTCGCAGAACGCAAGGGAGCAGGCTGGCGTCGGTCTCGTGGATGCTGATGAACTCGGCCACTTCGCGAACCCTCCCGCGTGCAACAACTTGCGGCCTCTAGGAGGGTAACGCACCTCTCCCCACAATGCCATCCACCGGATTGCGCAAGGTCTTTGACCCTCCCGGACCCCGCTCGTACAGTGGACCGGCCCACACGGAGGGTCCGACCGGATGGCCGAAGGCGAAATCGCGATCGGGATCGATCTGGGCACGAGCTACAGCTGCGTCTCGATCATCGAGAACGGCCAGCCCGTGGTGATCCCGAACGAGTGGGGCGAGCGGACCCACGCCTCGGTGGTGAGCTTCCTCGAGGACGGTACGGTGCTGGTCGGCAACAGCGCCAAGCGCAACATCATCACCAACGCCGACAACACCGTCTACAGCGCCAAGCGCCTCATCGGCCGTTTCTTCTTCTCCGACGAGGTGAAGAAGGCGCAGGCGGTGATGCCCTACAAGATCATCGAGGGCGAGAACAACTCGGTCCGCATCCAGATCCGCGAGAACGTCTATTCGCTGCCCGAGATCTCCGCGCTGGTGCTCAAGGAGATGAAGTCGATCGTCGAGAACTACCTCGGGCACGAGGTGAAGAAGGCGGTGGTCACCGTGCCCGCCTACTTCAACGACAACCAGCGGCAGGCTACCAAGGACGCCGGGCGCATCGCCGGGCTCGAGGTGCTCCGCATCCTCAACGAGCCGACCGCCGCGGCGCTCGCCTACGGTTTCGGCAAGGCCATCACCCAGAAGATCGCCGTCTACGACCTGGGCGGCGGCACCTTCGACATCTCCATCCTGGAGATCGGCAAGGACGTCTTCGAGGTGCTCTCCACCGCCGGCGACACCTACCTGGGCGGCGACGATTTCGACGACCGCATCATGACCTGGCTGGCCGACGACTTCCTCAAGAAGTGCGGCATCGACCTGCGGCTGAACAAGTACTGCCTGCAGATGCTGAAGGAGGCCTCGGAGCGGGCCAAGATCGACGTGGGCCGCGACGCGGTCGCCAAGATCAAGGTGGAGGGCATTTGCCAGGACCCCACCGGCAAGGTGATGGACCTGCAAGCGACCCTCACCGAGGCCGAGTTCAACCGGATGGTGATGGACCTGGTGCAGCGCACCTTCAAGGTGTGCGACGAGGCGCTTCAGTCGGCGCGGATGACCGCCGCCGACCTGGACGCCATCATCCTCGTCGGCGGCCCCACGCGCCTGCCCATCATCCGCACCAGCGTGAAGCACTACTTCCAGAAGGAGCCGATGGCGGGCATCGACCCGGACGAGGTGGTCGCGATGGGCGCGGCCATCCAGGCCGGGTCGCTGATGGAGGCGAAGGGCGACCACTACCTGCTCGACGTGACTCCGCTCACGCTGCGGGTTGGCACGGTGGGCGGCTACACCGACAAGATCATCGACAAGAACACGCCCATCCCGATCGAGCGCTCCAAGTCGTACACCACCAATCGCGACGGCCAGGACAAGGTCAAGATCCGCATCTACCAGGGCGAGTCCAACAAGGCCTCGGAGTGCGAGCTGCTGGGAGAGTTCGAGTTCAGCGGCTTCCGCATCGCCTACCGCGGCGAGGTGCGCATCGAGGTGACGTTCGAGATCGACACCAACGGCATCGTGCACGTCACCGCCGCCGACGTGGAGACCGGCCAGAAGACGACCACCACCATCCGCCTCTCCTCGGGCCTGACGGAGGAGATGATCCGCGCAGCACAGGCGAAGACCGCCGCCACCCAGCTCGCCCGCGGGGCGGCGGCGTAACCCGGCGGAGGAGCCGGCTTTGCCGGCGACGGGCCGGAGCCGAAGGGCGGGAGGCAGATGCTGGACGAGACGTTCGAGATCGAGGCGGCGGCGCTGGCCCAGGTGCTGGACGAGCTGGACTATTTCCAGATCCTCAAGATCGGCCAGGGCGCCAGCCCGAACGAGATCAAGTCCGCCTACTACCGCGAGTCGCGCGCCTACCACCCCGACCGCTTCTACCAGCTCGCGAATCTGGTGTTGAAGGAGTCGATCGGGCGCATCTACAAGCGGATCAACGAGGCGTACGTCTGCCTGCGCGACGACGTGAAGCGGACCAAGTACCAGTCCGACGTCAGCGGCCCCGAGCGGCAGAGGAAGCTTCGCTTCGTCGAGGCCAGCGAGCAGGAGCTGAAGAAGGACAAGGAGCAGGAGATCGGGACCACGCCGCAGGGACGCAAGTTCTTCATGGCGGGCCTGGCGGACATGGCGGCGCAGCGATTTGCCGCCGCCGAGCGGAACTTCAAGATGGCGCTCACGTACGAGCCCAACAACCCCAACTACAAGTCGAAGCGGGACGAGGCCGGCAAGCTGATCAAGAACGACATGACGATTCGCTAGCCGCCGTATTCGGCGGCTGCGTGTTTGTGCGCGGACAGTATGGGACGCGGCCCGCGCGGCTGAGGTTGTGGATGCCCTTCGACGTCGTCTGCGTCGCGCTGCTCATCGCCTTCGCCGTGTGGGGCGCGTTCCGCGGATTCGTCCGGCAGTTCTTCGGCCTCTTGGGCTTCGCCGGCGGCATCCTGCTGGCGCGCCTTGCCGCTCCGCCCTTCGGAGAGGCATTCGGCGCCGATCTGCGCATCTCGCCCGCGGTGGCCACCGCGGCGCTGGCGTTCATCTTCTTCGTCCTCGCGGAGGTCCTCGCCAAGGTGACCGGGAAGGTGGTCCACCGGCAGCTCGGCGGCGGAGTCACCGGGGGCCTGAACCGCGTGGGCGGCGCCCTGCTCGGCACCGCCAAGGGGTTCCTCATGGTGTGGGCGCTGGCCAGCCTCATCGCGCTGGTGCGGCCGCATCTCAAGCGCGTCGAGCACGACACGCCGGTGGCGAAGCTCGACCTGAAGGAATCGTACGCGGTGCAGACCGCCTCGAAGTCGAACCTGATCACCCGCCTGCGCGAGGGCGGTCTGCAGGACGAGGCCGAGACCGTCCGCAAGCGCCTGGGCAACAGGTGACCGCGCACGAGCCGCATCCCCATCCTGATTCGGTAGGCGTGCGTCGCCCTCGTCCACGCAGCGCGACACGGCGGGGCGGCAGATCCAGTCCTACTCCTCGCGGAGGGCGGTGCCGTCCAGCTTCGAGAGGCGCGCCTCGCAGAAGGCGCGGTCGACCGCCACCGTCTGCCCGCGCCGCTCCGGCGCCTCGAAGAGCACGTCGGCGAGGACTTCCTCGAGGATGCTGCGCAGGCCGCGCGCGCCGAGTCGCTTGTCGATCGCGTACTGGACGACGGCGCGCAGGGCGCCTTCGCGCAGGTCCAGCTCGACGCCGTCCAGCTTCAAGGCCTCGCGATATTCCTTCACCAGCGAGTCGGGCGGCGCGGTCAGCACCTCGTACAGCTCGCCCGGGGACAGCTCCCGGAGCTGCACCTGCACGGGGAGGCGCCCGAGCAGCTCGGCCAGCATGCCGTACTCGACCAGCTCCTTGACGCGCAGCCTGCTGCCGCCTTGCCGCCGTCCCTCGGCGCCGAACCCGACCTGCTTGTCGACCTGCGCCTGGTGCAGGTCGGTGAAGGTGCCGGCGCAGATGAAGAGGATGTCGCTGGTGTCCACCTGCACGAAGTCGTGCTTGTTCCAGTGCTGGGTGACGTTGAGCGGCACGAAGATCTCGCGCCCCTCGAGCAGCTTGAGCAATGCCTGCTGCACGCCTTCGCCGCCGATGTCCCGGCTGCCCGCGCCGGTGCGCGAGGAGCCGCTGCGCCGGGCGATCTTGTCGATCTCGTCGATGAAGATGATCCCGCGCTCGGTCGCGTCGATCGAGTGGCCGCTCTTGAAGAGCAGCTCGGCCACCATCACCTCCACGTCCTTCCCGTAGTAGCCCGCCTCGGTATATTCAGTGGCGTCCACGACGGTGAAGGGGACCTCGAGCAGCTCGGCCAGGTTGCGCGCGATGTGCGTCTTGCCCGAGCCGGTGGGGCCCATGAGCAGGAGATTGGTCTTGCGCAAGAGCGTCTTCGCGCCCAGGCGGCGCTGCTCGATGCGCTTCAGGTGCTGGTGGGCCGCGGTCGCCACCGCGCGCTTCGCCGCGTCCTGGCCGACCACGTAGCGATCGAGGTGGTCGTAGATCTGCCGCGGCGTGAGGACGCGGACGTCTTCCTGGCGCGGAACGCGGCGCGCGCCTCCCGCCGACATCCCCAGCCCCTTGCGCTCCGGCGCGTCCTTCGGCATGGAGGCGAGCATAACGCGACCGGTGGGAGTCGCGTGAAGGGGGTCCACCATGTCGAGCATCCTCGCGATGCTGCTCTGCGCGGCCGGCGGCACGGTCTACGACGCGACGCTGTCTCCGTCTACGTCTCGGACGTGAAGGAGATCGTCCTGTATTGCAACGGCCCGTTCTGCCAGAAATCGAAGCGAAATGAAAAAAGGCGCGGCGCCCGAACCGAGGCGCCGCGCCAGCCGCCGCCCATAGGCCCATAGGGCGGACGTCGTGCGCGTCGACTAATGCTGCGTCGAGTCGTCCACCCCGTTGTGGTCGTTGTCCTCGAAGACCTTCATCGAGTTCTGGATGTTGTTCTCGATGGCCGACTTGTTGCTGGCCGAACGCGGATCGAGCCGGGCCGCGCCGGAGCCGCCGAACCAGCTCGACGGGTCGACGTTCAGGGTCACGTTCTGCGGGCCCGAGGTGAAGTTGAAGGCGCCCTCGAACTTCTGCTGCGCGTCCACCGCCGACAGGAAGGTGAAGGGCTGCGTGTCGATCTGACCCTCGACGATGATCGACGCACCGCCGGCCTGCGCGATGGCCATCGCCTGCACCGCAGGGTCGGTCGAGTCGCTCGTGCTGGGCGGGTGCACCTTGAACTTGATCTCGCGGTAGGCGCCCGCCGGCACGTCTTTCACGGTGACCTGCTGTACGGTGCCGTTCAGCGCCGCGCCCGACAGGTCGAGCACGAACGGTCCGGCTTCGTACTCCTCCAGGTCGGCCACGTCGTTGGGGGTGGCGCTGGCGCGCTCCAGCTCGACTTCGCGCAGAGCGATGCGCACGCGGTCGATGGTGATGCCGTTCGACAGCGTCAGCGCGGCGGGCGAGGCCGCTACGGCGGTCGTGCTGCCCGCGCGGCCGCTCAGCGAGAGCTGCGCGCCGCCGCCGCCGCACGCGGCCAGGGCCAGGGTCGCAATCAGGGAAAGTACGCGCTTCATCGTTTGCCTCCGGTACGGGGTCCGATGGTTTCCACCCCCGACCCGGTTGCAATGTGACAGTTCACTCGCGCGAATTCCCTGCGGAAACCGGCGCAGAGGTGGCGCGGTGTGGACGCGTGTGGTGCCTAGATCGCCTTGCGCAATGCGGCCTCGACGCGCGGCATTGCCTCGTCGATGTCCCGCAGGGAGACGGCGCCCACGCTGAGGCGGAACCAGCCCGTCTCCCCCTCCAGGCCGAAGGCCTGGAAAGGCACCACCGCGAAGCCGGCCTCCCGCAAGAGGTAGCTGCGGATGTCGTCGTTGGTGCGGAAACCGCGCCGGCCGACCAGGTCGAACTGGACGGAGAGGTAGATGGCGCCTTGTGGGGAGATGTCGCGAACCGGGAGACCCGCGGCATGCATGGCGGAGAAGCCCTGGTGCAGCCGGTCCAGGCGGGCCTGGAGCTGCGCGTGGAACTCGCGCCCGTAGGCGTCCACCGCGTCGGCGTCGCGCAGCACCTCGGCCGTCGCGACCTGCTCGGCCCGCGGCGCCCACGCCCCGACGTGCCCGAGGAAGTCGCGCACGGCGCCGATGACCGCTGGCGGGCCCACTCCCCACCCGACGCGCAGGCCGGTGGCGGCGAAGGCCTTCGAGATCCCGTCGACGAAGATCACGTACGGCGCGGACTCGGGGACCAGGTGCACCGGCGTCTCGTGCCGGGCCTTCCCGAAGGTGAGCATCCAGTAGACCTGGTCGTAGAGCAGGTAGAGCGGCTTCTCTCCGGTCCGGGCGCGGCGGCGGTTCTCGGCCACCACCGCTTCGGTGATGCGCCGCAATTCGTCCTCGCGCAGCACGGTGCCCGCGGGGTTCAAGGGCGTGTTGAGCGCCAGAAGGCGCGCGGCGCGCAGGTGCGGCTGCAGCGCGGCCGCGGTGGGCAGGAACCCCTCCTCGGCGCGGGTGGTCAGCGGGACGCCGCGCGCGCCGACGAGGTGGCAGTAGTGGTTGTTGTTCCAGCTCGGGACGGGGTAGACGACCACGTCGCCCGGCTCGACCAGCGCCGAGTAGGTGGCGAAGATGACCGGCCGGGAGCCGCCCGCGATCACCGTCGCCTCGAGCGGCACGTCCAGGTGCAGGCGCGCCCGGTAGAACTCGCGCACCGCCTCGCGCAGCCGCAGCACGCCGTCGGACGGCGGGTAGTTCGTCTCGCCGGCGGCCAGCGCCCTAAGCACCGCCTCGCGCAGCGCGCCCGGGATGGGGAACTCCTTGGAGGAGAAATCCCCAACCGTGAGGTTGCAGATCTTGTCGCCGCGCGCCTGCGCGGCGCGGATCTCGGCTCCGATGCGCAGGATCTCGGACCCGATCAGCCCGCGGGCCATCGTACACAGCCCGAGGCGGGGGTCGCCTCCGGGAAGATCGAGCTGGAGCGTCTCCATGGGGCCTCTATGCATCCATAACGTCCGCGCTGTGAAAAGCGCAGCGCCGCCCTATCGGCGGCGGCTGGGGTCGAAAAGCGGCGCATCCTTATCACGGGTGAGGCTAAGATGGGACGGCGTGCCGCGCCTCCGGTCGAAAGCGCTGGTGTGGATCGTTCGACAGGGATCGTCGGGCCCCGAGGTGCTGCTCCTGCAACGGCCGCAGCGGCGGGGCGGCGGCCTGCACCCGGTCACGGGCAAGGCCGAGGACGGCGAGCCCGTCGCCGCGGCCGCGGCCCGCGAGGCCGAAGAGGAGACCGGCCTGACGGGCGACCTGTTCGACCTCGGCTACTTCCACGAATACGTGTCCGCCGGCGGGAAGCGCTTCCGCGAGCACGCCTTCCTGCTCCGCGTCCCGCCGCCCGCCCGCGCCGTCGAGCTGTCGGACGAGCACGAAGGCTTCGCCTGGGTGCCGCCCGACGCGGCGCGCGCGGCCGTCTCCTGGCCGGCGCACCGCGAGGCGCTGGAGCTGGCGCTGTCGCGCCTCGCGGTCCCCTGACCGTCAGTCGCCGCCCCCAAGGGCGGCGCTGCGCTCTTGAAGAGCCGGTCAGGCGGCGCTGCGCTTTTCACAGCGCGGACGTCACGGCATCGCCTCAGTGGCGACGGGATGGAGCGAAGAAGCCGATGTCGAGCGTGTTCGCCTCGGCCTG
>DASWGI010000072.1:0-2601 GCA_036393835.1 Myxococcales bacterium
CGCTGGCGGGGCCGTTACGTCGAGTTCAACCTGATCTACGACCGCGGCACGCTCTTCGGGCTGCGCACCGGCGGCAACGTGGAGGCCATCTTCATGAGCCTCCCCCCGCTCGTTGCCTGGTGATCAAGGAGCGGCTTCGAGGATCTTCCTTTCGGCATCCGTCAATCGGTCCAGGAGCGCCGGGTCTGCCTCGACGAGGCCGTGCGCGTCCGCGAGATCCTGCAGCCTCTTCGATCGGCGCCTTGCTGAATCCGATCCGGCGCGGAGCTTCTCGCGGAGCAAATCGAACTTTCCGATCACGCGCAACTTGACGGACTCGACGCTGATTTCCTGCGCTCGCCCGATCGCCGCCGCCAGCGTAGCGTCATCAGTGAACTGCACCGGAGTCTGCTCGGGTCCGATCCAGTTTTCGGAATTCGCGAAGGTCCCCTTCAACCGGAACCCGGCCTTTCGGAGGCGCTCGCGCGGAATCTGATCGCGAGCAAGAACCGCGAGATCGATGTCGATGGTGGTTCGCGGATCCGACTGGTGAATCTGGAGCGCCACGCCGCCGATGATCGCGTAAGGCACGCGGGCTTCGGCGAGGATGCGCGCGAGCTCAATCAGTGCAGCCCTCTTCGAGCCGTCCATCTCGCCCCTCAGGAGCCGCCAGCGGCGATCCAGTTCGAAGGCGATCTCCAGCTTCGACCGCATCTCTGCATTCTAACCCGCGGCGCGAAGGATTGCCTGGACGGAGCGGTCCGCGTCCGGCTCGGTCGTGCTCCACCCGGACACCGAGATGCGCATCGCGTGCACGCCCTTCCAGGTGGTCCCGCCCACCCAGCAGGTGCCGTCGCGCTGCACGCGCGCGATCACCTCGCGCGTCTTCTCGTCCGAATCGCCGAACCGGACCAGCGCCTGGTTCAGCACCACCTCGTTGAGCACGCGCACCCCCGGGGCCGCGGCCAGGGCGGAAGCCATGCGCGCGGCGAGCGCGCAGCAGCGGTCGACGAGGTCCGCAACGCCATCGCGTCCCAGCGTCCTCAGGGCGACGTAGACCGGGAACGCACGCCCGCGCCGCGACGCCTCCGGCACCCACTCGAACGGGTTGCGCTCCGGCCCGCCGGCATTCGTCAGGTATGACGCGCTCGCCGTCGTCGCCGCGCGGTGCGCTCGAGGGTGGGCGGTGATCGCGATGCCGCAGTCATACGGCACGTTGAGCCACTTGTGCGCGTCGGTTGCCCAGGAGTCCGCCCGGTCCGCGCGGGCGACCAGCGCGCGGTACCGCGGGCTCGCCGCCGCCCAGAGGCCGAACGCGCCGTCGACGTGCAGCCACGCACCGGCTCCGTGGGCCGCATCGACGATCTCCGCCAGAAGATCGAACGCGCCGCTGTTCACGTTGCCCGCCTGCGCGCACACGATGGCCGGGCCCTTGCCTTGCCCCGCGAGGACGCGCCGCAGCTCCGCGGCCTTCATCCGGCCTTGCGCGTCCGCCTCGACCAGCTCGACCCGCGCCGTGCCGACCCCGAGCATCCGCAGGGCCGCGAAGAGGCTGACGTGCGCCTCCGCTCCCGCGATCACCCGCAGCGGCGGCCCTCCGATCAGCCCGTCCAGTTCGACGTCCCAGCCCGCGCGCCTGTACACCTCGTTTCGCGCGGCCAGCAGGCAGGTGAAGTTCGCCGTCTGCCCACCGGTGACGAATCCCACGCTGCACTCCCGAGGGAGGCAGAGCACCTCGAGAAGCCAGCCGATCGCCACTTCCTCCGCCGCGGCGCCGGCGGGAGAGAGCGCGTTCACCGACACGTTCTGGTTCCAGACGGAAGCGAGCCACTCGGTGGCCATCGCCGCCGGCAGACCTGCGCCGGTGACGAAACCGAAGTAGCGCGGGCCCGCGTTCGCGATCAGGCCCGGATCCATCGCGCGCGCAAATCGCTCCAGCGCCGCCACTGGATCCTCGCCGCGATCCGGGAGCGGTCCGCCGAGGGCCGCGATCAGCTCTTCGCAGGTGGCCCGCGCGCCGACCGGCCTGGCCGGAAGACCTTCCAGATACTCGGCGGCGAGCTGCGCGGCACGGCGGAACAGCTCTCTCTGCACGGTTGCCTCCGGCGGGGACGGCAGAGTACAACAACCCGCGCCTCATGCCGGACCCGATCGACCTCGCGCCGCTCATCGATCACACGCTGCTCCGGCCCGAAGCGACCACCGCTGACGTGGAGAAGGCGTGCGACGAAGCGCGCCGGTACGGTTTCGCGGGCGTCTGCGTGAGGCTCGCGAACGTGGCGCTGGCGGCGCGCTTGCTGGATGGCTGCCGCGCGCGCCCGATCGCGGTGGTCGACTTCCCGCTCGGGACGGCCCCGACCTCCGCGAAGGTGGAGGAGGCGCGCAGCGCGATCGCGTCCGGAGCGCAGGAGCTGGACATGGTGGTCAACCTGGACGCGCTCCGGCGCCGGGATTACGCGCTGGTGCTCCGGGACATCGAGGCGGTGGTGGAGGTCGCCCGCCCGCGCGCGGTCAAGGTCATCCTGGAGACCGGCGCGCTCAGCCGCGAAGAGAAGGTGATCGGCGCCGCGCTGGCCAAGGCCGCGGGCGCCGCATTCGTCAAGACCAGCACGGGATTCGGGC
>DASWGI010000073.1:0-5614 GCA_036393835.1 Myxococcales bacterium
GCGCCGCTCGATCTCCCCCGCCACCAGGCCGACGCCGATCAGCACCGCCACCAGCACCCCCGACAGCTCGATGGCCGCGAGGCCGATGTCGAGGATGACGCGGTCCCACTGGCCGATGGTGAGCTGGGCCACGAACATCGAGCTGGCGATGAGGAGCACGGCGAAGAGCAGCAGGTTGTGGAGCAGCTTGCTCCGGACCAGCTCGCGCACCGTATTCCCCGCGATGAGCCAGGGCACGCGCAGCACTCCGTTCATCGCACCTCCAAGGCGGCCACCGTCCCGTGCCGGCCGCGGATCCGGAGCCGCTCCTTCACCGTCGACCGCGCCTCCCCGTCTTCCAGCACGTACTGTCCGCCGTGCGGCTCGCGGGGCACGCCGGCCAGCTCACCCGCCCTGACCAGCGCGGTGATCGACGCGGCGTGTTGGCCCGTGCGGGCCGCGTACCGCGCCGCTGCCGCCTCGATCTCGCGGAGTTGGCGCTCCATCTGCAGGTCCAGCAGGCGCTCCTGCCACTCGCGCTGCGTGGATTCCTCGGTGGCCTGGTCGGCCATGGCGGCGGCGAGCTGCTCGGCCAGGCGGAGATCACCGCCCTCGGTCAGGCTGCGCGTCGCGAGCAGGCCGAGGTACCCCGGCGCACCCGGCAGCCGGGCGGCGGCTGCGAAGCTCCGGCCCGCTTCCTCGAACCGGGCGAGGTAGTAGGACTGGAGGAAGCCCAGCGCGAACGGGATGTGCCAGTCGTCGCTCCGCTCGCGCACGCCCTTCGCCAGAAGGGCTTCCGCCTGGAGAACGTTGGTCACCTTGCCGTCGAGCGTCTGCCGCGGCATCGCGTTGCCGGCGAAACGGTACGCCCCGGCGAACTGCGGGTCGAGATCGGTGGCGTAGGTGAGGAGGCGGTTCATGGCGCGGTCGTCGCGCGCGCCCTGCTGGGCGGTGACCATCGCGGAGCCGCGCCCGCCGTGGACCTGGATCGCTTGCAGGAACATGAGGTCGGAGACGACCGACCGCAGGCCGAACGAGAAGGGTCGCACCACCTCGGCGGGGAAGGCGGGGACGTCGAAGCCGGCCTCGAGCGCGGCCGGCGCGAGGCGCACGGCCCGCGCCCGGAAGAGCGCGCAGCAGGCCGCCAGGGCGGCCACCGCCAGGAGCGGCGCGAAGGAGCGGACCCGGGCGGATGCGTTCACCTGTGCGTAACCAATCGTCGTCATGGCTCGTTCCGAAAAGGGTGGAGGGGCGGCCTCGAGGCCGCCCCTCCTACGTCACGTCGAACGGAGAAACCGCCTTACACGTCGTTGTGGTCGTTGGCCGGCTCGCCGCCCGCGTCCGGGCCGGTCATCGTGCAGGTGCCGGTTGCCGTCGCCGGGAAGGCGCGCGACCCGGTGGAGATCGACCACAGGTCGAGGTCCGGGTCGGCGTCCACGTTGCCGATGGCGAACACCGTGTACTGGCTGGCGCCGGCCGTGTCCGCCCACTGCGCCGCATCGGTCATGCCCACGCCCGTGCAGGGGCTCGACGCGTAGCCGATGGCGGCGTAACCCTTGAACACATCGACGCCGATGCCGGTCTCGCCGCCCGCGTAGGTCTCGACCGCGCCCGACCGGTTCGACAGCACCACGTTGGCGCTGTTGAAGAAGTACGCGAAGCGGTTGTTGCGCTCGGGCACGAAGCCGATGTCCTGCACGAGCGTGGAGTACTTGTCCTTCTCCTGGAAGTACGCCTTCATGGCGGTGAATGAGGCCTTCAGGTTCGCCTTCGCCTCGCTCTGCTTCGACCGCGCCTGGAACTTGATGAAGTTCGGGATCGCGATTGCCGCCAGGATGCCGATGATCGCGACCACGATCATCAGCTCGATCAGAGTAAAGCCCTTCTGAAGCCTCTTCATGGCATCTCCTGTGGGATGAAACGTCTGGGCTGCAGGGAGAGCAAGGGCCGGGCCAATCGTGAGAACCCGGGAGTTCCCGGCGGATGGGTTGCTCTTCCATCCCTACGGCGCCGTAGAATGTCAGGCGCGGTGACAAGGCGTGTCGGTCGGGCCGAGGGTGAGTCAGGCCGAGGGTGCCCCCGCAAGAGGAGGAGGGGCGGCCTCGAGGCCGCCCCTCCGGAGTGCGTCGAACGGACAAATCGTCTTACACGTCGTTGTGGTCGTTGGCCGGCTCGCCGCCCGCGTCCGGGCCGGTCATCGTGCAGGTGCCGGTTGCCGTCGCCGGGAAGGAGCGCGACCCGGTGGAGATCGACCAGCGGTCGAGGTCCGGGTCAGCGTCCACGTTACCGATGGCGAACACCGTGTACTGGCTGGCGCCGGCCGTGTCCGCCCACTGCGCCGCATCGGTCATGCCCACGCCCGTGCAGGGGCTCGACCCGTAGCCGATGGCGGCGTAACCCTTGAACACATCGACGCCGATGGCGGTCTCGCCGCCCGCGTAGGTCTCGACCGCGCCCGACCGGTTCGACAGCACCACGTTGGTGCTGTTGAAGAAGTACGCGAAGCGGTTGTTGCGCTCGGGCACGAAGCCGATGTCCTGCACGAACGTGGAGTACCTGTCCTTCTCCTGGAAGTACGCCTTCATGGCGGTGAACGAGGCCTTCAGGTTCGCCTTCGCCTCGCTCTGCTTCGACCGCGCCTGGAACTTGATGAAGTTCGGGATCGCGATCGCCGCCAGGATGCCGATGATCGCGACCACGATCATCAGCTCGATCAGGGTAAAGCCCTTCTGCAGTTTCTTCATTTTGGTGGTCCTCCTTGGGGACTGGGCCACCCCTCTCTGAAGCAAGGCACGGGCCGGTCTGCGGAAGGCCGAATTCCGCGCGGTTAGTCCCCTCCACAGACGGTGGTCGGATACCTGGAATTGTCTGTCGGGTGACGGGGCGTGTCAGTAATTTCTGCTCCAACTTTCCGGCACCCAGGATCCCGGTCTGCGTGCGAGTCTCGCGCCCGTCCGGCCACCCGCGCGCCTGCGGTCCCACACCCCCGAGCACGCGCGCCACGCGGGCGGGCGGCCGGTCCGTTCTGTTGCCGGCACGGCGAACTGCAAGCTACGGTACCGGCCCGATGCAGAGCGCGATCCTCACCGAGCACCTCGGCAAGACCTTCCGCGTGGGTTTCTGGGGAAGGAAGGTGAAGGCCGTCGAGGACCTGTCGCTCGAGGTGGCCGAGGGAGAGATCTTCGGGCTCCTGGGCCCCAACGGCGCGGGCAAGACCACTGCCATCAAGATGCTTCTCGGCTTCGTCCGGCCCACGCACGGCCGGGCGTTCGTGGCCGGCGAGCCGGCCGGGTCGCTCGCCGCGCGCAGGACGCTGGGCTACCTGCCCGAGAACCCGGCCCTCTACGAGTTCCTCACCGGCGAGGAGTACCTCCGGTTCGCGGGGCGCCTGGCCGGGCTCTCCCGCCGCGACGCCGCGTCCCGGACGGAACGGCTCCTCGAGCAGGTCGGGCTCGCCGGGCGCGCCGACCGGCCGATCCGGCGGTTCTCCAAGGGCATGGTGCAGCGGCTGGGGCTCGCGCAGGCGCTGATCGGCGAGCCGCGCATCGTGGTGCTGGACGAGCCGATGAGCGGGCTCGACCCCATCGGACGCAAGGACGTGCGCGATCTCATCTTCGACCTGCGCCGGCAGGGCCGCACGGTGCTGTTCTCGACGCACATCCTCTCGGACGTGGAGGCGATCTGCGATCGGGTCGGGATCATCGTCTGCGGCCGGCTCACCGACTGCGGCACGCTCTCCAGCCTGCTCGAGCCGGGCGTCCGCGCCGTGGAGATCGTCGCGCGCGGAGTGCCCGACCAGCTCGCCGAGCGGCTCGCCAGCGAAGGCGCCCAGGTACTACGGCGCGACGGCGCGGTGGTCCTCACCTTCCCCTCCGAGCCGCCCGCGCAGGCGGCCGTGCGCGCGATCGTGAGCGCGGGAGGCGTTCTGGTGTCGCTGGCGCCGCACCGGCAGACGCTCGAGAGCCTGTTCGTGCAGCGCGCGCGCGACGGGGCCGCGCCGGCGGCATGACGGCCGCGCCGTCCTGGGCGGCGGACGCGTACGTGCTCTTCGTCGGCGCGTGCCTGGGCAGCTTCCTCAACGTGGTGATCGCGCGCCTTCCGCACGGGCGCAGCCTGATCTCTCCCCCTTCGAGCTGCCCCCGCTGCGAGAGCCGCATCGCCTGGTACGACAACGTGCCGGTCCTCTCCTGGATCGCGCTGCGCGGCCGCTGCCGCCGTTGCGGGCAGCCGATCAGCGGCCGCTATCCGGTGGTCGAGCTGCTCACGGCGGTCCTCGTGTTCGCCATCTGGCGCCGCTTCGGCGGACAGTGGGCGACGGTCGGCTACGCGGCCTTCGCCTGCGCGCTGGTCGCGCTCACCTACATCGACCTGGACACCTGGCTCTTGCCGCACGAGATCACCTGGCCGCTGCTGGTGGCGGGGTTGCTCTCCCCGCTGTGGAACCCCCGGCTGACCTGGCCGGACTCGCTGATCGGGGCGGCCGCCGGATTCGTCTTCTTCGCGGCCATCGCCCTGATCGGGGAGAAGGTGCTGCGGAAGGAGACCATGGGGTGGGGCGACGTTTGGCTCCTGGCCGGCATCGGCGCCTGGCTGGGCTGGCAGGCGCTCCTTCCGCTGGTGCTGTTCTCCGCCATCCAGGGCTCGGTGGTCGGTGCGGTGCTTCTGTTCCTCGGACGGGCCCCCGCGGAAAAGACCCGCGTGGAACGCGCCGCTCGCGAGTCCGGCGAACGGGAGCGGGCCTCGCGCGCCTCGGACGCGACTGACGGCGGGCCAGCGTCTTCCTGGTACACGAGCCACCCCCCGCCCAGGCAGCCGCCGCACGATCCCGACGAGGAGGACTGGGTGCCGCCTCCTCACGCGGTTCCGTTCGGCCCCTTCCTCGCGCTCGCCGCCCTCGAGGTCCTGCTGGCGGGCGACGGGCTGTACCGCTGGTACTTCGACGCGATGGAGAGGTTCTTCGGATGAGCCAGCGCCGCTTCGGTCTGCGGCTGCGGGTGCTGGCGACGCTGACCGGAGCAGGCCTGCTCTGCGCGGCGGTGCTCGCGGTGGCGCTGCTGCTCGGCGCCCGCGACGAGATGAGCCGGCGCCACGTGGCCAGCGCCCGCGCGGGGCTGCGGGCGGTCGCGGAATCGATCGCCCGTCATTGCGCGGGCGATGCGCCGTGCATGTCTCGCAACGCCGAGGCGGCCGGACTCTCCTGGCAAGAGGGGGCAGGGTGCGGGGCGCCCCAGCGCGCGGGCGACCGGCTCGTGGCGTGCGAAGAGGTGCGCGGAGCCGCCGTGAGGCAGGAGCTGGATCTCGCCCCGGCCGCGGCGCAGGCGCGCTCGCTGGTCGGTCCGGTGCTCGTCTCGGTGCTGCTGGGCATGCTGCTCCTCGTGGTTCTGGTCTTCTGGGTCCTCGATCGGCAGCTGGTCGCGCCGCTCGCGCGCATCGACCTGGCGCTCGACCGCATCTCCGAGGCCGCGTCGGATGGGCCGCTCCTGGCCGAAGGAGGCGATCTCCTCGGCCGTCTCGCTCCCGCGGTGAACCGCCTCGACCTGCGGCTGCGGGAGGAGCGCGCGCGGGTGCAGTCGCAGATCGAGGAGCTGCAGAAGAGCAACCGGGAGCTGCGCGCCGCCCGCGAGGAGGTGGCGCG
>DASWGI010000074.1:0-13030 GCA_036393835.1 Myxococcales bacterium
GCACAATGGTCCACGGCTGGTTCCTCCTTCTTGCGCCTCGAGCGCGGAAGTCCTTGAGCGACGGTAACCCGTCAGCTCGTCCGAGGAGGAGCCAGCCACTTCATCGAGTCTGGACGGGACGCGGCGCGTCAACGGAGTGGCCGCCAACAGCGAGATCGTTCTGCTGCAGAGCCGCCGTCGCACTCATCATGAGCCAACTTCCCTGCCGCTGCCTTCCGACAAACTCCCCCTGAAAAGCTAAGGAGACCCGCGGTCGTTCGTCCTCGGACGCGGAACGCATCGATTCGTCCTCGAACCAGACCGCCTCGCCCGAGCGAGAAGTGATTGATGATGAGAGCTAGCTCCCCCCTCGACCCCCCAAAAGATCACGGTCAGCCTGGCGATGGGGGGGGTGGCTCGGTAATCGGGCCGAGCTTGCGGAATTTCCGGTAGCGATCCTCCACCAGCTGGTCCGGTCCCATGGCCCGGAGCTCGCGCAGGTGGCGGCGGAGCGCCTCGCGCAGCCTCTCGGCCGTCGCGTCGGGGTCGCGGTGCGCGCCGCCGGCGGCCTCCTCGACCAGCTCGTCGACGATCCCCAGCTCGTAGGCGTCGCGGGCGGTCAGCTTGAGCGCCTCGGCCGCCTTCTGCCCCTTGCTCGAGTCGCGATAGAGGATGGCCGCGCACGACTCGGGCGAGATCACCGAGTACCAGCTGTACTGGAGCATGAGCAGGCGGTTGCACACGCCTATGGCCAGCGCGCCACCCGAGCCGCCTTCCCCGATCACCACCGAGATCACCGGCACTTGTAGCGCGGCCATCTGCTCCAGGCAGACCGCGATCGCCTCCGCCTGGCCGCGCTCTTCCGCGTCGATCCCCGGGTACGCGCCGGGGGTGTCGATGAACGCGATCACCGGCCGATCGAACCGCTCCGCCAGCTTCATCAGGCGCAGCGCCTTGCGGTAGCCCTCCGGCCGGGGCATCCCGAAGCTGCGCAGCAGGTTCTCCTTGGTCGATCGTCCCTTCTGCTGCCCGAGCACCAGCACCGGCTCGCCGTCGAAGCGGGCCAGGCCGCCCACCAGCGCCTGGTCGTCAGCGAAAGATCGATCGCCGTGCAGCTCGATCCAGTCGGTGAACAGCCGCTGCACGTAGTCGAGCATGTACGGCCGGCTCGAATGGCGCGAGAGCTGCACCACCTGCCAGCGGGACAGCTCGGCGAAGATCTCCTGCTGCAGCTTGGTGCAGCACTTCTCCAGCCGGCGGATCTCGCCGTCCAGCGCATCGGCGTCGCCCGAGGCGGTGCCGGTGGCCGCGTGCCGCTTCAGCTCGGCGAGCTTCTGCTCCAGCTCCAGGAGGGGCTTCTCGAACTCCAGCGCGAAGGTGCTCATCGTTTCGAGGCGCCCTCGTACCATTGCGCCGCCTCGGCGCAAAGCCGCGCCGCGTCGGGGGGCCAGCCGGCGGGGGCGCCGTATTCCTTGGTGAACCACGTCCTTTGCCGTTTCGCGTACTGGCGCGTGCGGGCGGCGACGCGCTCTTCGGCCTCGTCCCGCGTGCACCGACCAGCGAGCGCGTCCGCCATCTCGCCGTACCCGATGATCTTGAGCGCCTTGTGCGCGCCGGGGACGCGCTCGCAGCGGTCGAGCAGCCAGCGCGTCTCGCGCTCCAAGGCGCCCGACTCGAACAGTGCGCGCGTGCGCCGGGCGATGCGCTCCTGCAGGACCTCGCGCGGAGGCAGGAGCTGCACGACCCGCGCGGGGTAGCGCTCCTCCGCGAACGCGTGCTCACGCTGCAGCTCGGACAGCCGGCGCCCGGAGAGCGCGTGCACCTCGAGGGCGCGCTCGATGCGGACGCGGTCGTTCGGACGGATGGCGCGGGCAGCGTCCGGGTCGACCCCTGCGAGGCGCGCGTGCAGGGCGGGGAGCCCCTCCTGCTCCAGCTCGCGGCGGAAGCGGGCGCGGAACCCCGCCGAAGCGCCGGGCACGTCGAGCAGCCCGCGCAAGAGCGCCCGGATCCACAGGCCCGTCCCGCCCGCCACGATCACGCGCTTGCCGCAAAGGGCAACCTCCGCGATCGCCGCGTCGGCGAGCTGCACGAAGCGGGCGGCGTCGAGCTGTTCCTCGGGCTCGGCCACGTCCAGCAGGTGGTGAGGCGCCGCCGACCGCTCCGCGGCGGTCGCCTTCGCGGTGCCGGCGTCGAGGCCGCGGTAACACTGCTGCGAATCGGCCGAGACGATCTCCGCGCCCAGCTCTCGCGCCAGCGCGCAGGCCAGCGACGTCTTGCCGGACGCGGTCGGCCCCACCACGACGAGGAGCTTTGGGGTCATCGACGCTCCGAGACGTCCCCGCCCGCCGGCGATCCCGGACTGCCCTCCAGCCGATCCAGGCGGCGCACCTGGCTGTGCGGCCCGATGCGCAGACCGTCGCCCTTGGGGGCCACTCCGCCGAGCATCACCAGGTCGCCGCGGCCGAGCCGGTCGAAGTCCGCGTTGCCCGGCGCGACGTCGCGGTCGAGGCGCCCGAGCGGCACCCTGCCCTCGTCGCTGCACACGAACAGCCGCTTCTTCCCCTTCTCCGGCTGCGGGACGCCGACCACGCGCCACACCTCCCGCGGGGGCGGCGCCACGCCGCGGGTCAGCACCAACGGGGCGTAGGCCAGCTCCTCGTCGGCGCGCAGGCCGAGCTCGGCGGCGAGCTGCGCCACGTGCGGGGGCGGCTCCCACGCGTGCTGCGCGGTGCACCAGTCGCGCGGGTGCGCGAGCGCCGGGCACGGCCGCTGGGTCAGGCACGGGGCCGCGGCCATCCACCCTCCGCCGCGCAGCAGGCCGTCCCGCACCTCGAGCAGCACGCGCCCCGTCTCCCGCAGCGCCGGCTCGACGAGCAGCACCGCGCCGGCATCGGCGACGGGGAGCGCTTGGATCAGCGGAACCCGGGACGCGCCGGGCAGCTCCGAGAGGGCATTCGCGACCACCGCCAGGTCGAAGTCGCCCTCGAGCGGAGGCAAGCCGCGCCGGAGATCGGCCTTTTGCGTGCGGACGAGGTCCTCCGACAGCGCTCGCGCCTCGGAGAGCGCCGCGGCGCTCGCGTCGAGCGCCAGCGCGGTCCCGCCGAGCGCATCCAGCAGCGCGAGCGCGGCGGGCGCGGGTCCCGCCGCCACGTCCAGGATTCGCGGCCGCCCGGGCAAGGCTCGCAGCGCGCCCGCCGACCGCGCCAGCGCGAGCACTGCCCGGACCTTCGCGTAGGTCTGCGGCCACCACCAGAGAAGATAGGCGCCGAGGTGCGCCGGCTGGTCGTAGGTTCCCGCTCGCGCCAGCCCGCGCCCGCCCACCAGCCCTTCGTGCAGCGCCTCGACCGCCCGGGCCGCGTGGCGCAGCTCGGCCGGCGCGAGCCGATCGGCCGGCCCGGGCGTAAGGCCGAGCAGCGCGCGGGCGCGGCGGAGCAGAGCAGGGACGCGCTGGGACAGGGTCACGGCGCCGGAGCATAACCGGAGGCTCTTCAGCCCGGGCGCGGCGCTTCGATGCCGAGCTCGCGCAGCGCCGCGCGGAACTCCTTTGGGAGCGGCGCCTCGCAGCGCACGGGCGCGCCCGTCCGTGGATGCGTGAAGCCCAGCACTGCCGCGTGCAGCGCCTGCCTGCCGATGGCGGCGGATGCCTTCCGGGCCGGAGCGTCCGGCCGCAGCCGCGCTTCGCGCTTGCGCCCGCCGTACAGCGCGTCGCCCAGCAGCGGATACCCGGCGTCGGCGAAGTGCGCGCGGATCTGGTGCGTGCGCCCGGTGAGCAGCTCCACCTCGACGAGCGCGGCGCCGGAAGCCCGCCCCAGCACGCGCCAGCGCGTCACTGCCCGCCGCCCCTCGCGCACGCGCGAGCTGAACCGCTTGCGGTCCACCGGGTGCCGGCCGTGCAGCGTGTCGAACTCTCCCGAGTCCGCCGGCGCGCCGTGCACGATGGCCAGGTACCGCTTCTCCACCCGCCGCGACTTGAACTCCGCCTGCAGGTCCCGCAGCGCGGGCTCGGTCTTCGCCACCACCAGGCACCCGGAGGTTTCCTTGTCCAGGCGGTGCACGATCCCGGGACGCAGCTCGCCTCCGATCCCGGCCAGACCGCGGACCTGGTGCAAGAGGCCGTGCACCACCGTGCCCGAGGCGATGCCCGCGCCGGGGTGGACGGCCATTCCGGCAGGCTTGTCGATCACGAGGAGGTCCTCGTCCTGGTACAGGACGGGGAGCCGCAGGTCCTCGGGCGAGAGCCCGGCGGGACGGGGCTCGGGGACGCGCACTTCGATCTCCGCGCCGGCCCGGGGCCGCAGGGACGGCTTCGCCACGGCGCTCCCCACGCGCACCGCGCCTTCGGCGATGAGCTGCTGCAGCCGCGAGCGCGACAGCTCGGGCAGCCGCGCGGCGAGGAGCTGATCGAGGCGCATCCCCGCCTCGCCCGCCTCGACCCGCACCAGGACGTGTGCCATCAGATCCGCGCCGTGAAAGAGCGCAGCGCCGCCGAAAGCGGCGGCGACCGGGCTCACCAGATCTTCGACTTGATGTTGCCCTTGCGCGCCAGGATGACGTCGACCAGGGCCCGCTCGAAGAAGTTCGTGCTCCCGTAGAGCCGGGGGTCTACCCGGCCCTCGTAGTGCGCGCGGCCCTCCTCGATCTCCTCGGCGAGCACGGTGAAGAAGGTGTCGTTCTCGATCCCTTCCTTGATCTTCGCCTCGTTGTAGAGCGAGAGGTCGGAGGCGATGGCGCGCGCCAGCCGGTTGGCCGCCTCGGGCGTGTCGATCACGGTCGCCATGGGTGAAATCTACCGCACGGCCCCGCCAGGGTCACGAAACGGTCGGCGCACGGCCTTCTGACGCGCACCTTGCCCTACTCGGAGGCCAGCTCGACGTTCCAGTAGGCGAGGTCGGCCGTGTTCAGGAACGGCAGCCATTGCGTGTAGAAGCGCCCGGTCCTCGGCGGGCCGCGGAAGAAGGGCGTCCATCTCGGCCGCGCCGGGGCGCGCAGGAGCTTCATGTGCGCCTCCTCCGGGGTCCGGCCTCCCTTCTTCAGATTGCACGGCACGCAACTGCAGACGACGTTCTCCCAGGTGGTCAGGCCGCCGCGGCTGCGCGGCACGATGTGGTCGAGGTTCAGCTCGGCGCGCGCCGGCGTGCGCCCGCAGTACTGGCAGGTGTTCCGGTCGCGCGCGTAGATGTTCAAGCGCGAGAAGCGCACCTTGGCGCGCGGCAGGTGGTCGTACGCCTGCAGCAGGATGACGCGCGGGACGCGCAGGCGCCGCGACGAGGTCCCGATGGACTCCTGGTGGATGGCGACCGCCAGCTCGGCCCAAGACTCGAAATCGAACGTCTGGTACTGCTCGTCGACCGCCTTCGCGGCGCCGCGGTAGAGCAGGATGATCGCGCGGCGCACGCTGGTCACGTGCACCGGCTGGTAGAGGCGATTCAGGACCAGCACGCTCGTCGAGAGCACTTACACCTCCGTTCCGTCCGGCGCCTCGACGCCTGCGGAGTTACGCCCCAGTCTACCGCCTTCCGGGGGCCGTTCGCCTGCCCGCGCGCGCGCCCTGGCGACCGCCGCCGCCAGCTCTCCTACATCCACCGCGCAGCGGACGTCGAGCACCACCCGGTCGTCGCGCAGCAGCGCGATCACCGCCGGATCGCCGCGGCGCAGCTCCTCGAGCAGGTCCGCGCCGCCCTCGACTGCCACGCCGAAGCCCGGCAGCCGCGCGAGCGGGATCGAGCCGCCGCCCACCCTTCCCTCGCTCTCCACCACCGCGCAAGCGATTCCGCGCTCCGTCAGGTCCAACGCCAGGCGCGTGGCGCGCTGCGAGAGCTGGTCGGCGCGCGCGCCGAGCGCCTGGTTGACCGGCAGCTCCCCGGCGCGGCCGGCCCGATAAAGCTTCAGAGTGGCTTCCAGGGCGGCGAGCAGCATGCGGTCCGCGCGCAGCGCGCGCGCCAGCGGGTGCTTGCGGCAAGCCTCGACCAGGTCGCGCCGCCCCAGCAGGATGCCCGCCTGGGGCCCGCCGAGCAGCTTGTCGCCGCTGACCAGGACGAGGTCGGCGCCGTCCGCGAGCGAGCGGGCAGCGGTGGTCTCGGACAGGCCCTCGGGCAGCTCCAGCGCGCCGCTGCCCAGGTCGTGCAGGAGCGGGACGCCCCGCTGCCGCGCCAGCGTCGCGAGCTCCGCGACCGTCGCCTCCTGCGTGAAGCCGACCAGCGCGAAGTTGGATCGGTGGACGCGCAGGAGCATTGCGCGCGGGAGCCCGTCCAGCGCGGAGGCGTAGTCGGAGAGCCGCGTCCGGTTGGTGGTGCCCACCTCGACCAGGCGGCACCCGGACTGCGCGAGGATCTCGGGGACGCGGAAGCCGCCGCCGATCTCCACCAGCTCGCCGCGCGAGACGACCGCCGCTCCACCGCTGCCGAGCGCGGCCAGCGCCAGCAGGGTGGCCCCGGCGCAGTTGTTCACGGCGTGCGCGGACTCCGCGCCGAACAGCTCGCAGAGGAGAGGCTCCACCGCCGCGCTGCGGTGCCCGCGGCGGCCGGTGTCCAGGTCGAGCTCGAGGTTGGAGTAGCCGGAAGCGACCTCGGCGACGCGCGCGATCGCGTCCGGATGCAGGGGGGCGCGGCCCAGGTTGGTGTGCAGCACCACTCCGGTCGCGTTGATCACCCGGCGCAGGCGCGGCGCCGCCTCGCGCTGGGCGCGGATCAGCACGTCCTGGTCGGGCACCAACTCGCCCGAGCCGTTGCCCGCGCCGGAGAGGATCCGCTCCCGCGCGGCGGCGATCGCCTGCCGGACGGCGGCCTTGACGGCGGCGCGCCCCACCCGGACTTCGAGCGCGCGCACGGCCGGGCGCGAGAGCACCTCGTCCACGCTGGGCAGATCGCGCAGGCGGCCTCTGGCGTCCTCCATGGCAAAGACCTAACCCGGCCTGCGCCTCTCCGCCAACCTGCGGTACGCTACCGCCGATGCGGGTCGCGCTTGCCCTGCTCCTTTGCTGCGCCTGCAGGACGCCGGCCAGACCGCCCCCTCCCAGCGAAGACGAGCTCGACTTCCACCGCCGCGCCCTGGTGGTCGATACGCACTCCGACGTGACCGAGGCGGTCCGCTACGAGCAGTACGACCTGGGCGTCCTGCACCAGGATCACCACCAGGACATCCCGCGCATGCGCCAGGGCGGCCTTTCGGCCGAGTTCCTGTCCATCTTCGTGCAGCCGGGCAGGTTCCGCGCCGAGCAGTTCTTCGACGAGGCGCAGACGCAGATCGACGCGGTGCGAAAGGCGGTGGCGGCCCACCCAGCGGAGCTGGCGCTGGCGCGCACCGCCCGGGAGGTCCGCGACAACGCGCGGCGCGGGCTGATCAGCGTCCTGCTCGGGGTCGAGGGAGCGCACATGCTGCTCCCCGGGACCGAGGAGGAGCAGCTCGACCACCTGCGCGTCTTCGCCTTCCAGGGTGTGCGCTACCTCACGTTGACCTGGGCGAGCTCGAACCCGGTCGGTGGCTCGTCCGGCGACGACGGCGAGACGCAGGGGCTCACGGGCCTCGGCCGCCGGGTGATCGCGGAGATGGAGAAGCTCGGTGTGATGGTCGATCTCGCCCACGCCTCGGACCCGCTCTTCTGGGACGCGCTGCGGGCGGTGACCAAGCCAGTGCTGGTCTCGCACTCCTCGTCTCGCGCCCTCGCGAACCACCCGCGCAACCTGACCGACGCGCAGCTCAAGGCCGTGGCGCGCAACGGGGGCGCCGTGTGCGTGAACTTCTCCCGTGGGTTCCTGGACGATGACTTCCGCAAAGCCGCACTGCCCGTGGCGAATCGGACCAGGGACCTGCGCACCTCCGACCGCCGCAAGGCGTTCCAGGCCGCCAACCTGCCCGACGTCCCGGTCTCGCGGCTCATCGATCACATCGAGCACATGGTGGCGGTGGCCGGCGCGGACCACGTCTGCCTCGGCTCCGATTTCGACGGCGTCCCGATGGTCCCCTCGGGCCTGGAGGACGTCAGCAAGCTGCCCGTCATCACCTCCGAGCTCCTCCGCCGCGGCATGCCCCGCCCCGACATCGAGAAGGTCCTCGGCCTCAACGTCCTGCGGGTCCTCGAAGCCACCGAGGTACGGACCAAATGACGAACGCGGAGACGCTGAGGCGCGGAGATTGAGTGGTTGAAGACCAAGAACTCCGCGTCTCCGCGCCTCCGCGTTGATCTTTTAGACCCTGACTTCAGGCGCCGCGGCGTGGATCGCGGGTATCGCGGCTGCCCTGTTTGGGCTTTTCGGGGGTGGCGAGTTCCTGGCCGAGTTGGGGGGCGCGGGAGGTGCCGGAGCCGTAGAGGTATTGGTAGGCGGCGAAGCTGCGCAGGCAACGCTTCACGTAGGCGCGCGTCTCGTCGAGCGGGATCTCCTCGACGAAGGCGTCGAGAGGCAGCGCGCCGCGCGCTTTCATCCACCCCGCCACCGCCCCCGGGCCGGCATTGTACGAGGCGAGCGCCAGCGCCGGGTGGTGGAACCGCCGGTACATCTGACCCAGGTACGTAGCGCCGATGCGGATGTTCACCTCGGGGTCGACCAGCTGCCCGGTGGTGTAGCCGCGCAGCTTCAGGCGCTGCGCGATCTCTCGGGCAGTCGACGGCATCAGCTGCGTCAGGCCCAGAGCGCCCGCCGAGGACAGGGCCGCCGGATCGAGCGCGCTCTCCTCGCGCATCAGGGCCTGCAAGAGGTCGGCGGGGATTGAGGCGTACTGCGCCGCCTTGGCGATCTGCTCGCGGAAGGCGAGCGGGTACGCCAGCCCCGCGGCCCGCAGGGCAAGGGGCTCGGAGGTCCGCCGGAGCAGCCCGCGCAGCTCGGTGCGGATGAGCGCGTGCGCGTTGCGCAGGTCGCCGGCGCGCGCGGAGAGGTCCGCCAGGAGCACCAGCGCCTCCTCGCCTTCCAGCCCGAGCGCGCGGGCGGGAGCGCGGTCCACCGCGAGCAGCTCGCGCGCGGCTTCCGGCCTCATGCCCAGCCGCAGGAGCTCGATCGCGGCGAGCAGGTGCGGATCGCGCGCCAGCGCGCCGGCCCGCAGCGGCGCGCGCGAGCGCAGCATCGCGGCGATGCGCGGAGTCTCCTCCTCCTCGAGGGCGTGGAGCCGCTCCGGATCGAGCTGCGCGAGCCGGCCCCGCGCCAGCAACCCGTGGTAGGTGAGCGGCCGCAGCTCGACCAGCCAGATCAGATCGGCCCGGGCGGCCTCGCGCGAGGCGGCGCGCGCGGCGTCGCTCTCGGCGCCGTCCGGCTCGAGCAGCGCGCGGGCGCGCCAGTACCGGGCGCGCTCCTCCTCGGCGCCGTCGACGTCGGGATGCGCCGCCAGCTCGTCGAGGAAGATCACGCCCTGGCGCGGGTGGCCTTGGGCGAAATGCGACCAGAAGAGCCGGAACTGCGCCTCGGTGCGCAGATCGCTGTCGGGATGGTGCTCGACGATGTCGAGCAGGAACCCGCGCTCCCCCGCGTAGTCCCCCGCGCGCCGCCGCGCCAGCGCCTGCGCGAAGATCGCGTCGTCGGAGAGGGTGGACGCGGGGAAGTTCCGGTGGAGCGCTTCCCACAGCGAGGCGACCTGCGCGTCCTGCGCCATGGTCTGCAGCTGCGCGAGCAGGTAGAGGGCGCGCGCGCGCAGATCGGGATCCGCGCAGCGCAGCACCACCGGCGCGAGCGCCGCGCGCGCCTTGCCGTAGTCGCGCTCCTTGCGCAGGGCGCGCCCGCGGTCGAGCCCCGCGCGGCAGGCGACCGGATCCGCGGGCTCCTGCGGGACGCGCGAGACGTCCTCGGCCGTCGGCTGGTGCTCGACGGGCAGGCCTCCCGGGGCGAGGAGCGACAGCGCCGCCTTGAGCAGCGCCGCGGGCGTCCGGTCGCCGGGGCAGCCGCCCCGGCAGAGGGAAGGGAGCTTGATGCGCGAGAGCTGGTCGAGCGCCTCGCGGTTACGGTGCGCGTCGAGGAGCGTCTCGGCGCGGCGGACCAGCTTTACGGGCGGGATCGGCTCGCCGGGGCCCAGCTGCCGCTCCCTCGCGCGCGCCGAGTCAGCGGCGGGCGAGAGCGGGTGATCCAGCCAGGCGGCGCGCCAGTGCGCCCGCGCCTTCTCCTTGGCGCCCGCGGCGAGCTGCGCGTCGCCGGCGAGGAGATGGGCGGTCGCGACGTCGGCGCGCACCTTGCCGCTGAAGATCGGCTCCAGCACTTCCTCGACCTGCGCCGCGAGGCGCGGCCCGGCCACCTGCGCCTTCTGCAGCTGGCGAACGCGCTCGAGCACCGCCTGGTCGGCATCGACGTACCGGGCCGGGACCTGCGCGAGCAGCCGATCGGCCGCGGCCGCCTCTCCGCCGTCGATGGCGCACAAGGCGGCGAGGTGCAGCGCGCGGTCGCCCAGCGGTCCGCCGCCGGCGGCCAGCTCCTCGAAGGCGGCGCGCGCCGCCCGCGGCCGGTCCGCCGCGCGCAGGGCGAGCGCCCGGAGCCAGCGTGCGGGGACATCCTCCGGCCGTCTGGGGAGGAGCTTCAGCGCCTGGGCGGCGCGTCCCGCCTGCAACGCGTCCGCGGCCCGCTTCAGCGGCCCCGAGGCGAAGTAGGAGGCCAGCTCGGCCTCGCCGTAGGAGGCGGCGGACGCGGCCTTTCCCTCGGGCTGCGCGGCCTTTCCCTCGGGCTGCGCGGCCTTTGCCTCGGGCTGCGCGGCCTCCTCCTCGGGCTGCGCGGCATCTTCCGCGCGCAGCGGAGCCGTGCCGAGCGACACCAGGGCAAGCAGCAGGACCGTTCTGGAGACGGGCATGGCGCGTTCAGGAAGGTAGGGAACTGTGGCACCCGCGCAGGGCGGAGTCCAGTTCGGGAACCGCGCGCGCAACGCCCTGCATTCCACGACTGAACGCGGCGCACCCGCGTGTTACCCTCGGAAGCGTGGACGCAAGGACACAGAGCGCGCTGCTCGCGGCCATCGTCACCCTGGCGCTGGCGGTGGCGATGCTGCTGCGCAAGGGCCGCACGCGCCTGTGGACCGCATTCGCGCTCCTGAACGTCGCGCTGCTCGTCTACGAATTGGGCGACTTCCTCGCCGGCGTCCTGCACGTCGCCTGGCCGCTGCGGCTCACGCTGGTCGCGGCCGGATTCGTGCCCAGCGCCGTGCTCGGCTTCCTGGTCGAGTTCCAGGGCGACGCCGGCCGCGGGCTCGGCCTGCGGCGGCTGGGCACCGCCTCCGGCCTGGTGACCCTGGCCCTGGCGGTCTCGCCTATCGCGCTGCATCCCTGGGTGCGCATCACCGTCGCCAGCGCGGTCTTCCTGCAGCTCACCGCGGCCGTCTCGCTCCTCTACGCGCGCATGCGCCGCGCCGCCAGCCGCACGGAACGCGCCCGACTCTTCTACCTGTGGGTCGGCGCCGCGCTGTGCGTCGGCCTCACCTTCGGCGAGCTGCTCATCCAGCTCGCCGGGTGGCCGCCGCCGCCGTTCGCCAACGTGGCGCTGACGATCTACCTCTACTTCCTCTCGCAGACGATCCAGCGCCACCGGTTGCTCGATCTGAACGAGCTGCTCGGGAAGATCGTCGTGCTCGCCAGCGTCGGGCTGGTGCTGGCCGCCATCTACGGGCTCCTGGTGCGGTGGACCGGCGGGGGGAGCACCGGGCTCTTCCTCTTCAACACGCTGGTGGCCTCGTTCGTGATCCTCATCCTCTTCGAGCCGCTCAAGGCCAAGGTCGAGGAGCGCGTGCTGGCGATCTTCTTCGCCGAGCGGTTCCAGCTGGTGCAGGCGCTGCAGACGCTGCGCACGCGGATGGCGAGCGTGGTCGACGTCCGGCGGCTCGGTCAGGTGATGCTGGACGGGATCTACGAGACGCGGCGCGTGACGCACGCGTCCTTGTACCTGCTCAGCGACGACGGGCTCGGGTACCGGCGCCTCGACCACCGCGGACCCGCGCCCGCCCCGTACATCGACGCGGCCACCGCTCGCGGGCTGGTGCAGAGCGCTCAAGCCGGCCAGAAGGCGCAGCTGGTCGAGCTGGTGGAGCGGAGGCTCGCCGAGCTCCGGCAGCTCCTCCCCGACGAGGAAGAGAGCCGGGCGCCGGCCGAGCGCGACCCCCGCGCGGAGGCGCTCGCGGAAGAGCGCTCGCGCCTCTCGGAGCTGGGCGCGGCGATGGCCGCGATGCGCGCGGGCGTGACCATCCCGCTGGTCGCCGGGCAACGCGTGGTCGGGTTCCTCTGCCTGCTCGACGACCGGGTGCCGGAGGCGTTCGCTTCCGACGAGCTGGCCGCCATGCTGCAGGTGGGCGAGCAGGCCGCGATCACCATCGAGAACAGCCGGCTCTACGAGCGCATGAAGGAGCGCGACCGCCTCGCCGCGCTGGGCGAGATGGCGGCCGGGCTTGCGCACGAGATCCGCAACCCGCTGGGCGCCATCAAGGGCGCCGCGCAGTACCTCGACCCGGCGTCGCTGCGCGAGGGCGACGCGGAGATCCTGCAGATCATCGTCGAGGAGGTGAACCGCCTCGACGGCGTGGTGGCCCAGTTCCTCGACTACTCGCGCCCGATGAGCCCCGGTGCGACCGAGAAGCTGACGCCGACCGACTTGAACGACGTCCTCTCGCGCACGGTGAAGCTCATCGAGGGCTCGCTCCCGCCGAACGTGCGCCTGGAGCTGTCGCTGGAGCCGGACCTGCCGCGCATCCTGGGCGACGCGGAGCAGCTCAAGCAGGTGTTCATCAACCTGGCGCTCAATGCGGTGCAGGCGATGCCCGACGGCGGGCGCCTCGCCGTGCGCACCCGAAGGCCCCGGCAGCCGCTCGAGCTCGGGCTTTCCGATGCCTCGCCGCGCTATGCGGCCGACCAGGTCGAGGTCCGCTTCGCGGACACGGGCGCCGGGATCCCGGAAGAGGCGAAGGACCGCATCTTCATCCCCTTCTATACGACCAAGTCCAAGGGCACCGGGCTGGGCCTGGCCATCTCGCAGCGGATCGTGAAGGCGCACGGCGGCAGCATCGAGGTGCAGAGCCGCCTCGGCGAGGGCAGCGAGTTCATCCTCCGCTTCCCGTCCGCCACTGCGGTCGACGCGGCCGGCCGCCTCGGCCTCACCCCGACCCC
>DASWGI010000075.1:0-3917 GCA_036393835.1 Myxococcales bacterium
TCGCCTGCGCAGCCTGGCCCGCGAGCGGTGCGGGAGCGGAGTCGAGTTCCTGGGGCGGGTCGAGCCCTCGGGGATCCCGCCGCTGTACGAATGCTGCGACATCTACGTGAACGCTTCGGTGATCGACAACCAGCCGCTCTCGCTCTTGGAGGCCTTCGCCGCGGGGCTCCCGGTGGTGTCGACGCCCACCGGGGACATCGCCGCGATGGTTCGCGGTGGGGAGATGGGCCTGCTCGTCCCGCCTCGGGATCCGGTCAGCATCGCCGGCGCCGTCGAATTGCTCCTCGATCGGCCGGACCGCGCGCTCCGTCTGGCGCAGCGCGCGCGGCAGGGAGTGGAGGCCTATAGCTGGCAGCAGGTGAGGGATGCCTGGGCGGCCGTCTACCAAGGTAGAGCATGAGGCTCGAGCGACTCCTCAACGCGGAGCTCGGCGAGCTCGCGGGCCGCAGCGCGCAGGAGGCCATGAAGTGGCTGGAGGCCCACTGGTCTCCGCGGCGGCGTCGGCGAGCGCACCCCGAAGAGATCGACGAGGCGCTGGGTGGGTTCCTCGGCGAGACGGCGCAGCAGGGCCGCTTCTTCGAGGGCGCGCTCGACGAGCAGACGCCGCGTCTCCTGGACGCAAGACGGCCCGATGCACGCTGGAAGGCCATCGCCACGATCTGGCGGTGCCGGCGAGGATGCTTCGATCTGCTCGGCTACCGCGGGCTCGATTTCGGCGCGCCGATCGACTGGCACCTCGATCCCATCTCGGGCCGCCGCTCGCCTCGGGTGCACTGGAGCCGGATCGATCCGCTCGATCGCGCGCAGGTGGGCGACAGCAAGGTGATCTGGGAGCTGAACCGTCACCAGTGGTGGCTGGCTTTCGCGCAGGCCTACGCGTGGAGCAAAGACGACACCTACGTCGAAGAGCTGCTCGCCCACGCGCGCGCCTGGCGATGTGCAAACCGGCCGTGGCAGGGGATCAACTGGGCCAGCAGCCTGGAGGTCTCGCTGCGTCTCATCTCCTGGTGCTGGGCGCTGTTTCTCATGCGGGGATCGCCGGCTCTTCGCCCCGGCCCGCTGGTCGAGCTGCTCGGCGGCGTACGCGATCACGCCATGCACGTGGAACGCTATCTCTCCCACCACTTCTCGCCCAACACGCATCTCACCGGCGAGGCGCTGGGCCTGTTCTACGCCGGGACCGCATTCCCGAAGCTGCGCGGCGCGAAGAGGTGGCGCGCGCTGGGCGCCCGCATCCTCTGCGAGCAGAGCGCGCGGCAGGTGCTTTCCGACGGCGTCTACTTCGAGCAGTCCACCTGCTACCAGCGCTATTCGGTGGAGATCTACCTGCACTTCCTCATCCTGGCCGCGCAGAGTGGATGGGAAGTCCCGGGCGAAGTCGGCGAGAGGGTGCAGCGCATGCTCGATTTCCTCCTCGCGGTCCGGCAGCCCGACGGCTCGATGCCGCCGATCGGCGACGCCGACGGGGGATGGATCCTGCCGCTCTTCGCCCGCGCATCCGACGATCTGCGCGGCATCTTCTCGACGGCTGCGGTGTGGTTCGGGCGCGCGGACTACGCCTGGGCGGCCGGCGGTCTCGCGCCGGAGACGCTGTGGCTTTTGGGCGCGCAGGTCGAAGAAAAGTTCACCGCCCTTCGCCCCGCGGCCCCGGAGGCGGCGCCCTCTCGTCTCTTTGCCGAGGGAGGCTACGCCATCTTGCGCGATGAGTGGGGGCCGCGCAGCCACCAGCTGATCTTCGATGTCGGGCCGCTCGGCTGTCCGGCGAGCGCCGGTCACGGCCACGCGGATCTGTTGAGCCTGCAGTGCTCCGTCTTCGGAGAGCCGGTGATCGTCGATCCCGGCACGTACTGCTACCAGGGGGAGCCGGGCTTGCGGGACCGCTTTCGCGGGACGGCCTTCCACAGCACGGTCACCATCGACGGCGCGGAGCAGGCCACTTCCGAGGGGCCGTTCCGCTGGAAAGAGCGGCCTCGAGCACGCTTGCGTCGATGGCTCTCCACGCCGGAGCTCGATGTGGCGGACGCCTCGCACGACGCTTACCGGCGCCTGCCGGACCCGGTGCGGCATCGCCGGCGGATCCTCTTCGTCAAGCCCCGGTACTGGGTGGTGGTGGACGATCTCGAGGGAGCGGCGGAGCACCGGGTCACGCTCCACTTCCAGTTCGCGCCGATGCGCGTGTCGATGGGCGGCCAGCAGTGGGCCTGCGCCCAGACGCCGGGCGGGCGGCGGCTCTTTCTGCGGCCGTTTTCCGCGGAGACCCTACGCGTGGAGATCCGCGAAGGGCAGACAGCGCCGATGCTCGGCTGGATCTCGACGGACTACGGCCAGCGGCGGCCTGCTCCCCAGCTTCTGTGCACGGCCACCGCGCTGCTTCCGCTGCGCATCGCCACGCTTCTCGTCCCGGCAGAACACGCGCTCTGTGCGCCGCCCGAAGTCCATCCGCTCTTCGCCGCCCAGCAGGAGCTCACGGGCCTCGACGTCGGCGGGCGCGAGCGGATCCACATCGACAGCGACGACGTCGCCTGGGAAAGGCTGTCCCGAAACTGATGTGCGGCATCGCGGGCATCGTCCAGCGTGATCCCTGGAAGGCCGTCGACCCGACGCGCCTCATGCGCATGCGCGACGTCCTGCGACACCGAGGCCCCGATGGGCACGGGCTCTGGGTGGAAGGCCCGGTGGGGTTCGGCCACCGGCGCCTGGCCATCGTCGATCTGGAGGGCGGCCACCAGCCGATGGCGAGCGAGGACGGCAACGCCTGGATCGTCTTCAACGGCGAGATCTACAACCACCTGGCCCTGCGCAAGAAGCTCGAGGCGCTAGGCCACCGCTACCGGACGCGGAGCGACACCGAGACGATCCTTCACCTCTACCAGGAGCACGGCGAGCGCTGCGTCGAGTATCTGAACGGCATGTTCGCCTTTGCGCTCTGGGACCGGAGGCGCCGGTCGCTCCTGCTGGCGCGCGACCGCATGGGGATCAAGCCGCTCTATTACGCGGTGACCGACGGCGAGATCCTGTTCGCTTCCGAGATCAAGGCCATCCTCGCCGCCGGGGGAATTTCTCCCCAGCTGAACGCCTTGGTGCTCCCCGAGTTCCTCAGCACGCGGTTCGTCTCTTCGGAGGAGACGTTCTTCCACGGCATCCGCAAGCTTCTGCCGGGGCGGACGCTCTGTTGGTCGCTCGAGCGGGGCCTGCGAGAGCGGCGCTACTGGCGCCTGCCGCCGCACAGCGAGGGATCGAAGGCGACGCTGCGCGCTTGCGCCTCTGATGTCCGCGAGCGGCTCGCCGCGGCGGTGCAGAGTCATCTCATGGCCGACGTGCCGCTGGGTCTCTTTCTCTCGGGAGGGCTCGATTCCAGCGGACTCGCCGCCTTGATGGCCCGGATGGTGCCCGACCCGATCCGCACCTTCTCGGTGGGCTTCGCGGACGCTGAGGCGAACGAGCTCGCCTATGCGCGGCTCGCCGCCCGCGCGGTGGGAGCCCAGCATCGGGAGATCGTCGTTTCCCCGGATGAATTCTTCGAGACCCTGCCCCGGCTCGTCTGGCACGAGGACGAGCCGGTCGCCTTCCCCTCCAGCGTGCCCCTCTACTTCGTCTCGCGACTTGCCCGCGCGCACGTCAAAGTGGTGCTCACCGGAGAGGGGGCCGACGAGATCTTCTTCGGCTACAACCGATACCGGGTGACCGCGTGGAACGATCGGCTCGCCCGAGGGCTTTGCGCATCGGTTCCCGGCGCCGCCTGTGGAGCGCTGCGCAGCCTGGCGAAGAAACTGCCCCGGCCTGTGCGGCGCTACGCAGACCGCTCGTTCCTGGCGCTTCCGCCCGGACCCCGCGCGCTCTTCTACGAGAACTTCGCCGTCTTCACGCAGCCGATGCAGGAGAAGCTTCTGGCAGATGTGGAAGCGCTGGCAGCGCGG
>DASWGI010000076.1:0-10776 GCA_036393835.1 Myxococcales bacterium
GGCTGGAAGGCGTTGACCTCCACGTCGACGATCTTCTGCTGCCCGAGCGCGCGCAGGATGATGTTCTTCTGCGGGAAGGTCTTGGCCTCCTCCGCCGTGATCTTGCCCAGCCGCAGGTATTCCTCGACCAGGGAGTGATCGATGGTGACGCGCTGGAGGCGGCCGTCGCGGAACAGGTAGACGCGGCTATCGCCGACGTGCGCGATGAGCGCCTTGGCGCCGGCGCCGTTCCGTTCCACGAAGTGCACCATCACCGCGGTGGTGCCCATGTTCTTCTTCGCGCCGTCCTGCTCGCTCTGCTCGATGATGCGCTGGTTGGCCAGCTTGATTGCCGTGATGGCGCGGTTCTCGTCGTAGCTCTTCTCGCGGTCGGCCTTGAACGGCCAGGTGGCGTCCTCATCCTTGCCGGTGAAGTTGAAGAACTCCTTCACCTCGTTGACCGCGATGGCGCTGGCCACCTCGCCCGCCGCGTGGCCGCCCATGCCGTCGAAGACGGCGAAGACGTTCTGCTCGGGGAACACGAGGAGGTTGTCCTCGTTGTTGTCGCGCTTCATGCCGACGTCGGTCTTCGCTGCGTAGTTGATTCGCATGAGCGCAGGGTCTTCGGCAGCGCTGGCAACGCGCCTCCCCCTCGTCGTGAGGCTAGCAAACCGGCGCCGGGCCGGTCAAACCGCGGGTGGCTCGAACGCCAGCTCGTCGCCTTCGCGCGTGCCGGTGCGCGCGAGCGTTCCGGCGGGCAGCTCCACCACCTGCTCGGCCCGCGGGTGGAACCGCGTCGCCCGCCACGGGCGCAGCCCGGGCAGCGCGCGCACCACGCGCCCGCGCTGGTCGAGGAACACGGCGTCGATGGCGAACTTCATGAAGAAGGTGTGGATCGAGCCGCAGGGAGCGATGGCGAGCGCCTCGCCGTCCCCCAGGGCCGTGCGCCCCAGCAAGCCCCGCATCCGGTCGAGCACCCGTTCCGCGCGCTCGACGCGGTCGGCCAGGATGGCGCCGCGGGTCCGGTTCACCAGGCGGATCCCGCCGTTCATGCCCGCACCAGCTCGACTCGCGGTCCCGCCCGGACCAGCAGCCGTCCCGGCGCGGCCTCGATCTCCCCGTCGAGGAAGTACCCGAACGGTCGCGGCGCGCGCAGCTCCACCTCCTCGGCCACCGCTTCCAGCAGGCGGTCGCGACGCGCCGGCCGGCCCAAGAGGAGGCGCGGCACCTCGAGCGCGAAGCTGCGCGGCCCGGCGGTGAGCCCCAGCACCTGGAACGACCCCGGCTGCTCGGTGGCGCGGCGGAACGGCTTGAGCCCCAGCCCGGCCTCGGCCACGCTCGATCCCACCACGCCGTAGATGGGCACCCGAGGCCACTCCTCGCCGTCGATGGTGACGCGCAGGTCGATGCGCTCGAAGAGCCGCCGGGCGAACTTCCCGCGCACGAACGAGGACACGGCCGCGCGCGCGAGCACGCGCGAGCTGGCCCACCAGCCCGCCTTGCCGGTGCCGTAGATCTCCTCGATGAAGCGCACCGGCAGGCCCACTCCGAAGCGGAACCCGCAGCGCCCCGCGGCTCGCGAAGGCAGCTGGACGCGGATGGTGTCGCGCTCGGTCGTCTCGAGCTGCGCGCCGGTCGAGATCGCCTCGCTGAGCCTCTTCAGCCGGTCCGCCGCCGCTCCCCGGCCGCCGAGCGGCGCCAAGGAGTCGTACGACCCGCCGCCCAGGAGCGCCAGGGGAGGCAGCTGGTCCTGCAGCGCCTCCGCCAGCGCGGTGACCGTGTGGGTCACTGTCCCGTCGCCGCCCGCGATGGCGACCACCCGCGGCCGGTCGCGGCCCACCCGCTCGGCCGCGTCCCGCAGCTCGCGCTCGGTGCGCGTCTCGTACAGCGCCGCCCCGGGCGCCGCCTTCCGCAGCGCCTGCGAGGCGACCGGCCAGTTCCGGTTCCGGTGCGCGTTGGGATTCGCGATGATGGCCAGCCCGGACACCGTTCCGACATACCAAGAAGGAGACGGCCTGTGTTCCTCGATCCTCCCGAGCCGCGGCTCAAGCTGGTGCTGGTGCGGCCCCAGATCCCGCCCAACACCGGCAACGTGGCCAGGCTGTGCGCCGTCACCGGCACGCCCCTGCACCTGGTCGCGCCGCTGGGATTCGCGCTGACCGAGAAAAAGCTCCGCCGCGCCGGTCTGGACTACTGGGACAAGGTCCACGCCGCGACCCACGCGAGCTTCGAGGAGCTGGTGCGGGAAGGTGGGTTGAACGGAGACAACGTGCACCTCTTCACCAGCCGCGGGACGCGCGGCCTGTGGGAGGCGCGCTTCCGCCCCGGAGACTGGCTGATCCTCGGCGAGGAGCAGCAGGGGCTTCCCGAGGAGGCCCTGGAGCGGTTCCCGGACCGCTGGGTGCGCGTGCCCATGATCCGGGAGCCGTCGGCGCGCAGCCTGAACCTCTCCACCTGCGCGGGAGTGGTGCTGTACGAGGCGCTGCGTCAGTGCCGGAAACCCGGGCAGTTCCCTGGGTGAGTCCCACGAGTCCGGATAGGATGTTGCCGGCGTGGACACCTTCGAGCTGCTGCCCTCGCTGGCGGAGGGCGACCTGGGCGTTACGACCGTCGCCGAGCTGGTGGCGGCGGTGCTCCGGTCGCGGGCGAGCGGCACCCTGGCCATCGAGGCGCCCGGCACCGGCGAGATCCGCGCCTTCTTCCGCGCCGGCGACATGTGCGGGACGGCGAGCTTCACCGGGTTTCGCACCCTGGCGCACGTGCTCCTCGCCACCGACCGGATCGACGCCCTGCAGATCGAATCGACGCAGCAGGCGGCGGCCAAGGCGGAGAAGCGGCACGGCGAGCTGCTGGTCGAGCAGGGCCTCCTCACCGCCGAGGAGCTCCGCGCCGCGCTGGCGGCGCAGCACCGCGAGAACCTGCACGTCCTGCTCGGCCTGACCGAAGGCAAGTACGAATGGCGCGGCTGGGAGCCGCCGCCCGCCTGGGCGCGCGAGGTCACCGTGGACCCGGTCTCGTGCATGGTGGATGCGCTGCAGACGGACGCGCTGCGGGCGCGACGGGTCCGCGTGCTGCGTTGGGTGGCCGGCCCGGCGCGGCTGTCCGCCGACTGGGCGGAGATGCAGACGCGGGTCGCTCTCGATGCGCCCGACCGGCGTGCGGCGGCGCTGCTCGCCACGCCGCGCAAGGTGGACGAGTTCGTCTCCGCCTCGAAGCTCGCGCCCGCGCGGGCCGAGGCGCTGCTGGTCTCGCTGCTGCTCTGCGGCTGCGCCGAACCGGCCGGGGAAGGCGGGGCCGCCGATCCCGTTCCGCAGGAGGCGGAAGCGATCGGCCTGACGCCGGTCGAGCCGCTCTCGCCCGTCGAGCCGCTCTCGGAGGTCGAGCGGCGGCTCGACGCTGCCGCCGCCGGCCATGGCGACGAGCCGCTCGAGCTCGACCGCGACGAGGCTGCCGAGAAGCGCGCCCGCGAGCTGCGCAAGCGCATGCTGCAGCAGGGCCTGCGGAACCTGGGCATCGGCCCGCAGGTGCAAGGCGCGGAGCTGGTCGACGAGCCGCCGCGGGCCCCCTCGCCGCCCGTCGAGTACGAGGATCCCGCCATCCGCGCGTTCGTGGTCGAGGTGGAGCACCGCGTGGCCGCGCTCGACACCCAGAACGCGTACGCGCGGCTGGGCGTCCCCAACACCGCGACCACGGACCAGATCAAGAGCGCCTACCTCACGGCGGCGAAGCGGTTCCACCCCGACCGCGGGTCCTCGTCGCCAGGGCTGGTCAGCATCCTGCCGGACCTGCAGGCGCTGTTCAGCGCGCTGAAGGAGGCGCACGACGATCTCGGGACGCCCGAGGCGCGCGCCCGGTACGACCACCAGCTCAAGCAGGGCGGCACCGGCAAGGTTGCCTCGCGGAGGGAAGAGGCGAGCCTCTCGCTGAAGATGGGCGAGGTCCTGCTCAAGAAGCGCGACTTCGACGCGGCGCTGCACAAGCTGCGCAGGGCCGTCGATCTCGACCCGAACGGCGACACCCTGGCGGCCCTCGCCTGGGGAATCGTCTCCGACCCCAAGGTCTCCGCGGCCGGGAAGGAAGAGGCGATGTCGCTCATCAACCGGGCAGTGCGCGCGGCGGGAGGCACCGCCCGCACGCACTACGTCGCTGGCGTGCTCTGGCGCACCAAGGACCCCGAGTCGGCCGCGGAAGCATTTCGCAAGGCGCTCGCGCTCGATCCGAAGCATTCCGATGCGTCGCTGGAGCTGCGACTTCTGGAGACCCGGCAGGGGAAGGGCCCGGCTAAGGGAAAGGACAAGGAAGGCGGAGTGCTCTCGGGCCTGTTCGGCCGCCGGAAGCCTTGACACACCCCGAGCGCGGGTGCTGCTCTCGAACGAGAGCCGTGCCCCGCCGTTCGAGAAGAGCGCACCTTGCCCAAGCAGAGCCTGCTCGTCGTCGACGCGGACCCCCGGAGCCTGCGCATCCTCGAGGTGGCGCTGCGCAAGGCAGGGTTCGCCGTCACCACGGCCGCGGACGGGGCGGAGGCGCTGCGGAAGGTGCAGCGCAACCCACCCGACCTGGTGCTGTGCGAGCTGAACCTACCGGGGCAGGACGGGGTGGCGCTCTGCCGGGCGCTGCGCGGCGACGCGCGCCTGGGCGGGCTGCCGGTGTTGCTGATGAACGCGGACCGCGCGCAGCCGACGCGGGCGGCGGCCCTGCAGGCGGGCGCCGACGACTTCCTGGCGAAGCCCCTGCTCATCAAGGAGGTGGTGGCGCGCATCCGGGTCCTGCTCGCGCAGCGGGAGCAGGCCCGCTACATGCAGCGCGGGGCGGCCGCGGCGCTCACCGGCAGCGTGGGCGACCTGGGGCTGGTGGACCTCTTCACCTCGCTGGAGAACTGGCAGAAGACGGCAACCGTCCTGTGCGAGGCGGGAGACGGGCGCAGCGCTCGCGTGTGGGTGCGGGACGGGCAGGTGGTGGACGCGGAGGTCGATCCGGTCGCCGGGGAGGCGGCCTTCTACCGCCTGTTGAACTGGGAATCGGGGTCGTTCCGCGTCGAGTTCGGCCCGGTGGACCGGGAGGCGCGCACCGAGGCGGGGACGCAGGCGCTCTTGATGGAGGGCATGCGCCGCATCGACGAGATGGCCCGGCTCGCGGAGGCGTTGCCCGTTTCCGCGGTGCTGGGGGTGGATTTCCCCGCATTGGCGGCGCAGCTGGCCGAGATGCCCGACGAGCTGAACGGCGTGCTCCGCCTGTTCGACGGGAGCCGCACCATGCGCGAGGTCCTCTCCGAATCGCCCCTGGACGATCTGTCCACCATGGCCGCAGTGCAGCGGCTGATGAGCGACGGCGTGCTGGTGCACGGCGCCGCGGTGGGGCCGGCCCGTCCCAGACCTTCGCTGCACCAGTGGCTCGGCTCCGACCCACCGCCGCCGCGGGACGCGGACCTGGCGGCCGCGCCGGAGGCTGCTCCGGCCTTCGAGGTCGCGCCGCCACCCGCCGCGGAGGCGCTCGAGACCCCTCCCTCCGGCCAACCCGGAGCGGCCGAGCCGTCCGATCCGGAGGCCGCGCCGCGTCGCCTGGCTGCCGTCGCGACGGCCGGCGCCGCCGCGGCGGTGAAGACGGCCGGACGGATCGCGCTGTTCCGCTACCCTCCGCTGCGGGGCATGCGGCGCGAACGGTTGCGGCGCGAAGCGGAGGAGGCCCGCCAGGCGATGACTGCCGGGCGGCCCGTCCGCCTCACGCACGTGCTCGAGCTGCCGCCCACGCCGGGCGGCACCGATGCCATGCCGCAGGGCGCGCGTCGCATGTCGGTCGCCGTCGGAGAGGCCGCCAAGCGGTTCGCGCCTGACCTGCCCGTCGCCCGCGTGGTGCGGCCGTGGATCGCGCCGGGCGCGAGCCCGGACCCGGAGCAGCCGGCGCCTGCAGAAGCTGCGGCGGAGCCGCGGGGGGTGGCCCGTGCGCGGACCGGGAGCGATGACGCGGCCTCGGACGAGATCAGCGCGGCGCTCGCCGATGCGGTTGCCGTCGCGGCAGCGGACACTGGTGCTGCGCCCCTGGACGCGAAAGCGCAAGCGGTGATGAACCCCGGCGCCGCGGCGACCGATGCGCGCTCGCGGACCACCCGCCGGCGCCTGGCGGTGGCGGGCGTCGCCCTGGTGGCGCTCGCCTCCGTCGCGGTCTTCGTGCGGCGGCCGCATCGCGCCCCCGCCCCACCGGCGGAGGCGTGGCAGGCCACTTCCGCACCGGCCGCTGCGGCGGCCCCGGCGGTCCCGCTACCGGCGCCCACCGCCCCGGCCGAGCCGGCGCCCGCCCTGGCGACGAGCACGGTGTCCACGAGCGCCGATCCCGGCGAATACGCGCGCGCGCTCGCCGGCGGCGAGACGCTGCTCAAGCGGGGCAAGTACCGCGCGGCGGTGGCCGAGTTCCGCAAGGCCGTCGCGCTGCGTCCCGACTCGGTTCCCGCGCTGCTCGCGCTGGGCGACGCCTTCCTCGAGGGCGATCAGCTGCGCAACGCGGTCAAGCCGCTGCAGCAGGCGGCCCAGCTGGACCCCAAGAACGCCCGTGCCCAGCTCCTGCTCGGCACGGTCTTCCAGGGGCTCGGTCGCGAGAAGGAAGCGATCGTCGCCTACAAGCGCTATCTGGAGCTCGAGCCGCACGGGGAGTTCGCCGGCGACGTGCGCGCCATCGTGGCGAATCTCTCGCGCTAGGACTACACAGGGCGGGTGCGTGTCCTGGGCCTGGAGACGAGCTGCGACGAGACAGCCGCCGCGGTGGTGGAGGTCGACGGGGCGGCGGGCGAGCGCCCCCGTGGCCGCGCCCTCTCGGACGTGGTGCACACGCAGGCGGACCTGCACGCCCGCTACGGCGGGGTGGTCCCGGAGCTCGCTTCGCGCGACCACCTGCAGCGCGCCCTTCCCGTGGTGGACGAGGCGTTGCGCCGGGCCGGGTGCGAGCTGCGCGACCTGTCCGGCATCGGCGTGACCAGCGGCCCGGGCCTGGTCGGAGCGCTGCTCGTCGGCGTGCAGATCGCCAAGTCCCTCTCGGCCGCCGCGCGCCTGCCGCTGATCGGCGTGAACCACCTCGAAGGCCACCTGCTCGCCGTCTGCCTCGACGACTCCGCGCCGGCCCTGCCCTGGCTGGGACTGGTCGTCTCGGGAGGGCACACCTCGCTGTACGAGGTGCGCGCGCCGGGCCGCTACCGCGCGCTCGGACACACGCTCGACGACGCCGCGGGAGAGGCCTTCGACAAGGTGGCCAAGCTGCTCGGCCTGCCGTACCCCGGAGGCGCGCACGTCGATCGCCTGGCGAAGGGCGGCGATCCGCGCGCGATCGCGTTTCCGCGTGGCCTCTCAGCGCGCCCGCGGGACGAGTTCGACTTCTCCTTCAGCGGGCTGAAGACCGCGGTCCTGCAGCACGTGCGCGCCCTACGCGGGGTCCCGCAAGGGCAGGAGCTGGCCGACCTGTGCGCGTCGTTCCAGGAAGCGGTCTGCGACGCGCTCACCCTGCGTGCGGTGCGGGCGGCGCGCGCGGCGCGTCTCCCGGCCCTCGTGCTGTGCGGTGGGGTCGCGGCCAACTCGCGCCTGCGCGCGCTCGCCGCCGAGCGGGCCCAGGCCGAGGGCATCGCCCTGCACCTGCCCTCGCCGCGGCTGTGCACCGACAACGGCGCGATGATCGCGATGGCGGGCGCGCTCCGGCTCGCGCGCGGCGAGCGCGCCCCCGCGCGGCTCGCGGCCGACCCCGGATGGCGGCTGTGACGCAGCGCCCCTCCGAGCTGCTGCGCCGCCATGGCCTGCGTCCGAAGAAGGAGTGGGGACAGAACTTCCTCGGCGACCCGCGCATCCTCGGCGCGCTGGCCGAGCTCGCCGAGGTCCGCCCCGGCGAGACGGTCGTCGAGCTGGGCGCGGGGCTGGGGCACCTGACGCGCGCGCTGCTGGCCACCGGGGCGCGCGTGGTCGCGGTCGAGCGCGATCGGGACCTGGTTCCGATCCTCCGGGCCGAGCTGCCGCGAGTGGAGGTGGCCGAGGCGGACGCCAAGTCGTTCGATCTCGCCGCGGTAGCGCGCGGCGAGCGCATCGTGGTGTGCGGGAACCTCCCGTACCACCTCAGCTCGCCGATCCTCTTCCACTTGCTCGACCACCGCGCCGTGCTCCGGCGCGCGGTGCTGCTCCTGCAGCGCGAGGTGGCCGAGCGGGTGGCGGCTCCGCCCGGCGGGCGCGACTACGGCCTGCTCTCCGTGCTGGTGCAGCACGTCGCGGACGCGCGCATCGGCTTGCAGGTCGACCGGCGCGCGTTCACTCCGCCCCCGGACGTCGAGTCGAGCGCGCTGGTGCTCGACGTCCTGCCGCTTCCGCGCGCCGAGGTGCGCGACGAGCGCCGCTTCCGCGCGCTGGTCAAGGCCGCCTTCGCGCAGCGCCGCAAGACGCTGTGGAATGCGCTCAAGCCCATGCCCGGAGCGCGCGAGGCGCTGGGGCGGGCCGGGATCGATCCCCGGCGCAGGGGCGAGACGCTCTCGGTCGCCGAATTCGCGGCGGTGGAGCGCGAGATGCCATGACCCCCTGCGGAGCCGAGCGGCTGCAGCTCTTGTTCGAGCGGAAGGGGTTGCCCGCGTTCGATCTGCCGGAGCCGCTCCGGAACGGCTACGGCGGCGTGTTCGGCCTCGCGGAGCAGTGCGTGTACGCGAACTTCGTCGCCTCGGTCGACGGGGTGGTCGCGCTGCGGACCCGGGAGGAATCGGGGCACATCATCAGCGGAGGCAGCGAGGCTGACCGTTTCGTGATGGGGCTCTTGCGCGCCTGCGCCGACGCCGTGCTGCTCGGCGCGGGAACGTTCCGCAAGGCGAGCGGGCACCTCTGGCACGCCGAGCAGATCCATCCCGCCTGCGCGCCGCAGTTCGCCGAGCTGCGGCGGCGGCTGGGCCTTTCCCCGCAGCCTCCCCTGGTCTTGGTGACCGCCACCGGCGAGATCGATCCGGCGCAGCCCGCCCTCCGCGACGCGATCGTCGTCACCACGCCTGCCGGCGAGGCGCGGCTCCAAGGCCGGTTGCCGCCGACCACGCGGGTCGAATCGGGCCCGATCCGCCTCGGGCCGCTGCTCGAGAAGCTTCGCGCGCAGGGCTACCGCCGCATCCTCACCGAAGGCGGCCCGTCCCTCGCCTCGCAGCTCGCCGCCGAAGGGCTGCTCGACGAGCTGTTCTTGACACGGTCGCCGTCCTTGTTCGGGCGCTTCGCCGCCGACGGCCGCAAGGGGCTGATCGACGGCGTCGACCTGGCCGGGCGGCCGGTCGATCTCCTCGGCGTGCGCAGTCACGAGTCGTATCTCTTCCTGCGCTACGCGCTCCGGCTGTGAAGCCCCGGCGATCACGTCTGCGTGCGCAGGTGGAAGGACTTGCGCCGCGTGAGTGAGAGGAAGCCGTACCGCGAGAGCGAGTTGCCCTTGCCGCTGTCCTTCACGCCCGTCCACGGCAGCGCCGGATCGAGGTAGTCGCAGCGGTTCATGAAGAAGGTCCCGGTGTCGATCTGTGCCCCGATGCGCAAGGCGCGCTCCTGGTCGCGGGTCCAGATGGCGGCGGTGAGCCCGTAGGGACTGTCGTTCATCAATCTCACGGCCTCGTCGTCGTCCGCCACCTCGGCCACGCCGACGATCGGGCCGAACGACTCCTCGACCATGAGCCCGCGCATCTGGTGGGTCGCGTCGGCGATCAGGCAGGGATCGAAGAACCGTCCCTTTCCGTCGACGCTCACCGGCTTGCCACCGGACAGCACCCGGCCGCCCTTCGCGCGCGCTTCCTCGACCTGCGCCTCCAGCTTCTGCGGCGCGCCGGGCTGCGCCATCGGACCCAGCGTGGTGGCCGCGTCCATCGGATCGCCCAGGCGCAGCTTGCGCACCTCGGCGAGCGCGCCCTCCACGAACCTCTGGTAGAGGCTGCGATGGACGTAGATGCGCTCGATGCCGCAGCAGCTCTGGCCCGCGTTGTAGAACGCGCCGTCGACCAGGTTGGCGACGGCGTGATCGAGGTCCGCGTCGGACGCGACATAGGCGGGGTCCTTGCCCCCCAGCTCCAGGCCGGCGTCGATGAACCGCTCGCTCGCCTCGCGGTAGATCTCGTGGCCTCCGCGCACCGACCCCGTGAAGCTGACGTACCCGACCTCGGGCCGCGCGATGATGCGCGCGCAGACGTCGTGGTCCGCGTGCACCGCGGTGACCAGCCCCTCCGGCGCTCCGGCGCTCGCGAAGGCCCGCTCGAACGCCTCGCCGCACAAGGCGGTCCGCATCGCGTGCTTGATCAGCACCGCGTCGCCCGCCAGCACCGCCGGCACGACCACGTTGACGGTGATGAGCAGCGGATAGTTCCAGGCGCTGATGTCCAGCACCACGCCCACCGGCTCGTGGCGGATGAACCGGGTGAAGCCCGGCGAGGGAGGCAGCCGCTCGTCGGCGAGCGCCTCCGGGGCGATCGACATCATGTGCCGCGCGCGGGTCACCGCGGTCTTCACCTCGCCGCGCGCCTGGGCGAGCGGCTTGCCCATCTGCCGGGTGATTTCCGCGGCGATCCGCCCTTCGTCGCGTTCGAACGCGGCGCAGAAGCGCTCGCACAGGGCGACCCGCTCGGGGACGCTGGTGCGCGCCCACGCGCGCTGCGCGCGGGAAGCGCGCGCCAGAACGTATTCGATCTCACCCGCCGCCAGGAACCTGCGCTCGGCGACGATCTCTCCGCTGTACGGATCGTCGATCCGGAAGCTGCTCGCCATGCGGGCGATCCTGCGTCCTGGTCCGCTCGCGCGCAAATGAACGGCCGGGCGAATGTCAAGCCTCGCA
>DASWGI010000077.1:0-23471 GCA_036393835.1 Myxococcales bacterium
GCCCGCTGCATGCAGCCGTTCCAGCGCACCGCCGCGGTCTTCGACATCGACGACTCGCTGCTCGACGGCAACGCGGGCACCATCTTCACCTGGTTCCTCTATTCCAACCGCGAGATGGCCCCGCAGGTCCGCAGCCAGGTGCCGCGCGCGCTCTACGACTACGCGCGCAAGCGGCTCAGCGAAGCCGACATGGTCGCGCTGGGCAGCAAGTGCCAGCAGGGCATCCACGCCGACAAGCTGCGCGAGCTGGCGCGCCGCTGTTTCGACAAGCACGTCAAGAAGCGGATCACCCAGCAGGGGCTGCGGGCCGTGCGCCGGCACCTGCTCTCCGGGCACCTGGTGATCGTCGCCTCGGGCTCGCCGCAGATCATCATCGACGAGGTGGGCCGGTTCCTCCACGCCCACGAGGCGATCGGCACGCGGACACTGATCAAGGACGGCGTGGCGAGCGACGAGCTGGTGCCGCCCATCGTCTTCAAGGAGGGCAAGCGCGAGCGGGTGAAGGAGGTCATCGCCCGCCACGGGATCGACCTCTCCCGCAGCTACGTCTACTCGGACAGCGTCGCGGACACGCCGCTGCTCGAGGAGGTCGGCCATGCAGTGGTGGTGAACCCCAAGCCCGCCTTCCGCGCCGAGGCGCTGCGGCGCGGCTGGGAGGTGGCCGAATGGAAGGGCCGCTGGAAGACCGAGCCCGACGCCGACGACCGCATCGGCGACGAGTGGCTCAGCTGGGAGAGCTGACCTACTTGTCGACGGTGAAGCCCGAGTCGGCGATGGCCTTCTCTAGATCTGCGCGCTTGGCCTTCGCGTCGTCGTAGGTGACCTTCACTTCGTTCTTGTTCTTGTCGGCAACGGCGGCGCTCACGCCCTTCACGTCCTTGAGGGCGGCCTCGGTCTTCGCGGAGCACCCGCCGCAGTGCCAGCCGGACACCTTCAACGTCTCGGTCTTCTCGGCGGCGAGCGCGGCGCCGGAAAGGCCGGCGGCGAGAGCGAAGGCGAAGAGCTTCTTCATGACGTCCCTCCAAAGATTCGTGAGGTGCGCGAGCATCCAAGCAGGCGGCGAGCCTGTCAACAGGCCAGCCCCTGAGGTTGGACGTTCCGACCGGCCGTTGATTCAGGCCGGCAGCCGGAGGGCCCGGCGGGCGTTCTCCGTGGTCGCCCGCTCGACCGCCGCCACGGAGAGCCCGCGCAGCTCGGCGAGCCTCTCGGCGGTCAGGCGAACATAGGAGGGCTCGTTCCTCTTGCCGCGGTGCGGCACCGGGGCGAGGAACGGGCAGTCCGTCTCGACCAGCAGCCGGTCCAGCGGGATCCGCGCCGCCGCGTCGCGCAGGGCATCGGCGGCCTTGAAGGTGAGCACCCCGCTCACGCTGATGTGCAACCCGAGCGCGAGGTAACGCTGCGCCGCGGCCCAGTCGCCGGTGAAGCAGTGGATGACTCCGCCCTCCGGCCCCAGCTCGCGCTCGAGGATCGACGCGGTGTCCAGGTCCGCCTCGCGCGTGTGCACCACGAGCGGCTTGCGGAGCGACTTCGCCACCCGGGCCTGCGCCGCGAACACCTCCCGCTGCACCTCTCGAGGCGAGCGGTCGTAGTGGTAGTCGAGCCCGCACTCGCCCACCGCGACGCAGTCCGGCTCGCGGCAGAGCGACTCCAGCTCGCGCAGGTCGGCGGCCGTGGCGCGCGCGGCGTCGTGCGGATGGATCCCGGCGGTCGCGCTGAGGAAGGAACGGTCGCTCGACGCGAGCTCGATTGCGTCGCGCGCCGCCGCCATGCCTGCGCGCGTCCCGGGGCGGCGCTCGTCGGGCTCGCGCCACTGGCCCACCACCACGACGTGCACGAGCCCCGCCTCGCGCGCGCGCCGCAGCGTCGCGGGGAGGTCGTCGCCGTAGTCGGCGAAGTCGAGGTGGGCGTGGGAGTCGATGAGAGGCACGGGCCGGAGGCGGGAGGTCGAGTTCGAGGATTCAGGTCGAGTTCGAGGATTCAGGTCGAGGTCGGGTTCGAGGTCGAAGTCGAGGTCGGGGAGGTCGGGGTCGGGGTAGGGTTCGCGGTCGAGGTCGCGGTCGCTTCCGCCTGGTTCGACGCGATCTCCGCGAGCAGCTCCTTCGACAGCGGCCCGAGCTCGCCCGGCTCATCGGCCAGCCCACGCAGCGCCGCGATCGCCGCCGGCGAGCCGATCTCCGCCAGGCCCTCCGCGGCGTCCATGCGCAGGTCCTCGGCCTCGTCCGCGGAGGTGGCGATGTTGAGCAGACGCTCCTCGGCATAGGGCGCGCCGAGGCGCCCCAGGGCGCGCAGCGCAGCGCCGCGCGCGGGCTCGCCATCGGACCCGGCCAGCTCCTCGAGCGCGGGCGCCGCGTCGGCCACGCCGAGCCGTCCCGCCCACTCCGCCGCGATCGGCCGGTCGTCGCCGTCCGCCGCGATGCGTTCCACCAGGTGCGCCGCTCCGCGCGAATCGCCCAGCCGAGCCAGCACGGCCGCGGCGAGCGTGCGGTCGAGCTCGCCCAGGGACTCGTCCTCGAACAGCTCCGAGACCCCGGGCAGCGCCGCCGGATCGCCCAGCGACAGGAGCGCGGAGAGCGCCTCCTGGCGGCGGTAGTCCTCGCGCAGCGCGGCGGCGAGCTGCGGCACCGCCGCCGGGTCGCGCTGGTCGCTGAGCGCGCAGGCCGCCGCGAACCGCATCGGCTCCTCGGCCGACCCGAGCAGGGCCCTCACCTGCTCCCGCGCGGCCGGGCCAGGCAGCCGCGCCGCCGTCCACACCGCCGCGGTGCGCACCTGGGCGGCGCGATCGGCCAGCAGCCCCAGGACCGCGCTCGCGTGCTTCTCGAGGTTCTCGGGCTTGCGCATCATCCGGACGGCGCCGAGCGCGGCGATGCGGACCTGCGGCTCCGCATCCTCCAAGAGGCCCTCGAGCCGCCCGACGATCGCCTCGGCCGCCTGCACGTCGCCCGCGCGCCACCGGTCGAGCAGCGCGCGCGCGGCATCCACCCGCGCCGCTCCGTCCGGGCCGTCGAGCGCCTCGGCCAGCTCGTCCACGGTCTCCTGGACGGGCCCGGAGTCGGCGGGCTCCGGCTCGTCCTGTCGAGCCGCCTTCTTCATCCAGGAGAAGAGGCCCATCACTTCACCTTCGATCCCGGCGCCACTTCCTCGCCGACCTCGACCACCGTCAGCCCGCGCGGGCCGCCGGTGGCGAACAGCACCATGCCGTGCGACTCGACACCCCGCAGAGATTTCTTCGGCAGGTTCGCGACCACCGCGACGGTCCGGCCGACCAGCTCCTCCGGCCGGTAGGCCTGGGCCACGCCGCTGACGATGGTGCGCGGCGCGCCCTCGCCGAGGTCGATGGTCAGCTTGAGCAGCTTGTCGGCCTTGGGCACCGGCTCGGCGGCGAGCACCTTGCCGGCGCGGAGGTCGACCTCGGAGAAGCGGTCGATCGAGATCTCGGAGGTCGAGCTCGGAGTCGCGGTCGCCGTGGAGGTCGGGGTCGTGTTCGAGGTCGTGTTCGCGGTCGCGGTCGCGGTCGAAGTCGCGGTCGGGGTCGCGGTCGAGGTCCGGGTCGAGCCGTCTGGAGGCGCCTCGGCCGCGACGAACCGCGAGGTGAGCCTGCGCACGTCCTCGTCCTCCATCCTGCGCACCAGGGGCCTCGGCTCGCGGATGGTCCCCTCCTCGAGGGGCTTGTGGTTCGTGATGGCAGGGAGCGGCGCCCCTGTCTGCTCCACGATGCCTTGCGCGAACCGCGGGACGACCGGCTCCAGCATCGCCGCGACGATCCGGGCCACGTTCACCGCCAGCGTCAGCTCGCGCCGCGCGGCCTCCGGATCGGTGGCGATCGTCTTCCACGGCTGCTTGCGCTGGAGCCGCTCGTTCGCCGCCGCCGCGAGCCCCAGCGCGGCCTGCACCGCCGCGCGCGAGTCGACCCGCAGGTAGGCCTGCATCGCGTTCGCCCGCGCCAGGCTGGCCTGGTTCCACAGGTCGAGCGCCTCCGCGTCCCCCGGCAAGAGCCCCAGCTTCCCCGACAAGCTCTTCCACAGGATGGAGAGGGCGCGGTTCGCCAGGTTGCCCACGCTGTTGAGCAGCTCGCCGTTCACGCGGTTCTTCATCTCGCCGAGCGAGAGGTCGATGTCGCTCGGCGTCGGTCCCAGGTTCGCCGCGAAGTAGTAGCGCAGCCATTCCGGGTCGAGCCCTGCGTCCAGGTAGTCGCGCGCGTTGATGAAGGTGCCGCGCGTCTTCGACATCTTGGTGCCTTCCACGGTGAGCATGCCGTGGACGTGCACTCGCGCGGGGACGCGCCAGCCGGACGCGTGCAGCATCGCGGGCCAGAACAGGGTGTGGAAGTAGACGATGTCCTTGCCGATGAAGTGCACGATCTCGGTGTCCGCGTCGGTACCCCACCACTCCTCGACCTTTCGGCCGCGCTTGCGCGCCCAGTGCTCCGTCGAGGACAGGTAGCCGGTGGGCGCGTCGAGCCACACATAGAAGTACTTTTTCTCCTCGCCCGGCGGACGGTCCGGGATCTCGAATCCGAAGTACGGCTCGTCGCGCGAGATGTCCCAGTCCTTGAGGGGCTCGGCCAGCCAGCGGGCGAGGAACCCGCGGATCTCCGGCTGGACGTGCCCGGGCGCGGTGGTCCACTCGCGCAGGAAGTCCTGGTACTGGGAGAGCTTGACGAAATAGTGCGCGCTGCTGCGCAGGACGGGCCGGACGTACCCGCGCCCCGCATCCTTGCAGATCGCGCAGTACGGGTCCTTCAGCCGCACGGGCTCGTAGGTCGAGCCGCAGACCTCGCACGAGTCGCCATACTGGTCCTTGGCGCCGCAGACCGGGCAGGTCCCGCGCACGTACCGGTCGGGCAGGAAGCGCCGGTCCACTTCGCAGTAGAGCTGCTCGACTTCGCGCCGCTCGATCGATCCCCGCTCGACGAGCTTCCGGTAGATCCGCTGCGTCTGGATGCGGTTCTCCTCGGAGTGGGTCTTGTAGAACTCGTCGTGCGAGATCTGGAAAGCCGCGTAGTCCTCCCGGTGCTCGCGGTGGTAGCGCTCGACGAACTCCTCCGGGGGCACGCCGGCCTTGGCCGCGTTCACCTCGATCGGCGTGCCGTGCATGTCGTCGGCGCAAATGAAGGCCACTTCCCGCCCCATCGCGCGCAGCGCCCGGACGTAGACGTCGGTCTGGATGGCCTCGACGAAATGCCCCAGGTGCAGGCTGCCGTTCGCGTACGGCAGCGCCATGGTCACCAGCGTCCGCATGGTTGGCCGGGATACCATAACCGGCCCGCCTCAGGCGCACACCTCGGTGAGCAGGCGCTCGACGAGCAGCCGCTGGTCGGCGCCGCTCTTGAGCGCGGCGTCCGCCTCGGCGCAGAGCACGAGCGCGCGCCGCCAGTGCGCGCGCGGCTTCCGTCGCGCGCGGCGGTATCCCAGGTACGCGACGTACGGGTTGGGCACTTTCTGCCCCTTGCCCGACAGCTCGGCCTCGACCTCCGGGAACACGCTCCGCTGGAACTCGTCGTAGCGCAGCTCGCGCGCGCCCCGGGCCGCGGGCAGCGCGGAGTAGCGCGCGTGGTCGGCGAGAGCGCGCCGGACCGACCCTGCCACTCCGCCCAGGAAGGGCAGCGCGACCGCGGTGGCGTTCGCCTTGCGGCGCAGCTCGTCGTGGAAGAGCTGCAGGGCGCGGCCCAGGTCTCCTTCGCCGACCGCCTCGGCCAGCGCGAAGAACTCCTCCTCGCGCACCGGGGCCACCACCGCCTCGACGTCGGCGCGCGAGATCAGCGCGCGCTCGCCGGCGTGCAGCGCCAGCTTCTCCAGCTCGGTCGCGATCAGCCGCAGGTCGTCCCCGAGCCGCTGCTTCAGCTCCAGCTCGGCGTCGCGGGCGAGCTTCTTGCCGTGCGGGCGCAGCGCCTCGGCCGTAAGCTCGGAGATGTCCAGCGCCTCGATCCCGCGCCCGCGCCGCTCGGCCCGGCGGCGCAGGTGGGCGCCCTTCTCGGAGGCGAGCCGGACCAGCGCATGCCTCGGCGGCAGCGACTCGGCCACCAGGATGAGGTGGGTGCGCGGCGGCAGGCCGCGCTCGACCGCCTTGACCAGCACCTCGAGGTCCTCCGGCGGCGCGGAGAGCCGCTGTTCCTCGGCCCAGGCCGCCAGCTCCGTAAGCCACGCCCTGTCCGACTCGTCCGGCGCGGCGCCGATCTCCTTGCGCCACTTCGCCGCGGCGGGCGCGCCCCGCGCCCCGAAGGCCAGATCGGCGGCGCCCCATCCCGCCCCGCGCACGAGCTTGAGCAGCCGCCGCGCGGCGTCGCGCTGCCGCTTGCCCTGCCACAGCTCGCGCGCGCGGGCGAGCTCGCGGCCGGCATCCACCTCCTCCGCGAACGCGTCCGCGCCCTCCACCACCACCGCTTTGGGCGCCGCGAACATGGCGACGGTCATTACATTTGAGGTGACCTCGCGCGCGCCGGCCGAGGCGTCGAGCGATATCAGATTTAGCGCGCGGTCCTTCTCGGGAACGAGCGCCTCGGCCAGCTCGCGTGCCGCGCCGCGCGCCAGGAACTCGTCACCCTCGACCAGGTAGACGGGCTTTCCCTTGCCCTGCGCCGCCGCCTCGAGCAGCTCGTCCAGCTCAGCCACGGCGCAGCTCCCGGATGCCGAGCAGGAGCCGCTCGAGCTGCAGCCGCCCGTTGCCGTTCTGGTCGAGCGCCTCGATCGCCTCGGCGCAAAGGCTGGCCTGCGACAAGAGGGCCGGCGGCGCGATCTCCTGCGCGAGCCGGGCGGCGGTCGCGGACAGCTCCGGAGAGTCGATCGCGCCGCCCGCCTGGGCCACGAGGAGGTCGCGCGTCCACGCCTGGACCGCGTCCGCCACGGCGCGCGCCGCGTCGCGCTCTCCCGCCGCCTCCGCCAGCTCCAGCACGTCGCGCTCGTCGGGGGCGGCGAGGGCGGCCTCCACCGATTCGAGCAGCTCGCGGCGGCGGTCCAGCTCGGCGGGATCGAGGGCCAGCGCGCGCCCCAGGCTGCCCCCGGCGCGGGCGGCCCTCCGCCGCGCCTCGTCGGCCGGAGCGCCCCGCTTGATCAGCTGCTCGACGAGCACCTTCTCGGGCAGCGGCGCGAGCTGGACGCGCGCGCAGCGCGAGCGCACGGTGGCGAGCAGCGCGTCGGGCTGCTCGCTGACCAGCAGGAACGTGGTCGAGGGCGGCGGCTCCTCTAGCGTCTTGAGCAGCGTGTTCTGCGCGCGTTCGTTGAGGGCCTCGGCGGGCGCCACCACCGCCACCTTGCGCCGCCCGCGGGCCGCGACGAGCGCCAGCCGGCGCGAGAGCGCGCGCACCTCGTCCACGCGGATCTCTCGCGAGGGCGCTCCTTCCAGGTCGGCGCGCGAGATCAGCCCCCGCGCGACCGCCTCGCTCTGCGGCAGTACGCGCATCACGTCGGGATGGTTGCCCCGGGCGATCGCGGCGCAGGCGGCACAGGACCCGCAAGGCTGCTCTCCGGAGACCGCCTCGCAGTTCGCCGCCTGCGCGAAGAGGCGCGCGAGCAGCTCCTTGCCGATCCCGGCGGGGCCGGCGAGCAGGTACGCGTGATGCGGCTGTCCTCGCTCGAGCGCCCCGCGCAGGAGCCGAACCGCGCGATCCTGCCCGGCGATCTCCTGCCACGGCATGGCCGATGCTGTACCGGTCGCCAGGCCGGCACGCAACCGCAATCTTGGGCGACTCCAACCCGTGCTAGGGTCCCCGCCCGATGCGGCTCCCATCCCTGCTCGCGCTGCTCGCCGCGCTCGCCGGCTGCGGCACCGAGGAGAACTTCGTCGTGTCGGGATTGCCGGGGCTGACCATCTCGCCGGTGCGCAGCTCGATCTCCACCCGCGCGACCTTCACCGACGCCAACGGGGGCCAGCACCCGCAGTGGGTCATCGCCATGACGGACGCGCCCGACCTCTGCGCGAAGGTGACGGCGCACCCCGACTACTTCCGGAACCCCATCGAGAACTTCGACGCCATCCTCGTCTGGGTCCCGCCGGGGAACATCGGCACCTTCTTCGTCGGACAAAACTTCGGCGGAGCCGAGGTCAACGACGAAGTCCTCTTCGGCGTAGGACCGGCCGGCGGCGCCATGCCCCACGTGGTGCGTTTCCCTGGCGTGGCCGTCCTCGGCGCGAACATCGGCCTCTCGCAGTTCGACGCCGGCCCCGGGGGCGAGGCGAAGGGCAACTTCGACGTGCTGGTCGCCGACACCAACGGCATCGCTCGCGAGATGATCGGCAAGTTCAAGGCGACCTATTGCGCCGGCGCCGAGCAGGCTCAGCTTCCCTGACAGCGGCCGCCGTCTTCGGCGGCGCTGCGCTTTTCGGAGTGCGGACTCGTTCGGATGTGTGCTAGTCCAGGCGCCCGCCATGGCGCTGCCCCTCACCACGGATCAACCCGACCGCACCGTCGCGCCCTCGGAGCGCACGATCGCGCGGAACTTCCTCCTCGCCCGGATGGGCTCCTTCCTGGCCTTCTTCCCGCTCGGAGTGTGGACGGCGAACCACCTCTGGAACCAGCTCGCCGCCTTCGCCGGTCCGCGCACCTGGGAGGAGTCGGTCACCGCGCACTCGAGCCCCGCCACGGCTGCCCTGACCTTCACGGTGGTCATGGTGCCGCTTCTCTGGCACGTGGGGTGGGGGATGGTGCGGCTGGGCAAGACCCGCACCAGCACCGTCCGGAACTTCTCCAACCTGCGCTACTGGCTGCAGCGCGCCTCCGCCGTCGGGCTGCTCGCGTTCCTGGGCGCGCACCTCTGGCTCGCCTGGATCCAGCCGCGCTTCGTGCTGGGCCGCCCCGAGCCCTTCGCGGACATCGCGCGCGAGATGCGCCACCACACGCCGACGCTGATCGTCTACGTGCTCGGCATCCTGGCCATCTCCTACCACCTCGCGAACGGCCTCTGGTCGTTCGCCACCATGGGCTGGGGCATCGCGGTGAGCAAGAGCGCGCAGGCCTGGTTCGAGCGCCTCGCGCTGGTGGTGTTCGTCATCCTGCTCGCCATCGGCTGGGCGAGCATCTACGCCTTGTACAAAGCCGGCGCCTAGAGCGCTCCGATCAGTCGCCGCCGTATTCGGCGGCGCTGCGCGTTTCCTGGCGCGGACATTCCTCAGCCGAGGTTCCGCAGCAGGAAGCCTTCGATCTTCGCCCAGGCGAGCGCGGCCTGCTGCGAGTCGTGGTGCTGCGGCCGGTGATCGTTCAAGAAGCCGTGCCCGGCGTCGAAGACGTGCACCTCGCTGCCGGGGCGGTGGGCGAGCGCCCGGCGCAGCTCCTCCACGTCGGAGAGAGGGATGCCGGTGTCGCGCGCGCCGTAGATGCCGAGCACCGGGCAGCGGCCGCGCCGGACGGCCGAGAGCGGGCCTATGGGGTGGCGGATGCGGCCGTAGCAGTCCACCGCCGCATCGATCGGGTCGGCGGAGTACAACAGCGCGAGCGTGCCGCCCATGCAGAACCCCAGGCAGCCGGTCTTGCGCGCCCCCCGTGCGCGCAGGTGCGCCGCGCCGGCGCGGAGATCGTCCAGCGCGCCCAGCCAGCTCAGCCGCTCCATGCGCTCCCTCAGGACGGGCATGGGCGAAAGCGAAGGGTCCGGCAGCGGTTCGCGCGCGAACACCTCCACGGCCGCGGCTCGGAACCCGAACTCCGCCAGGCGGCGGGCGCACGAGCGGATCCAGGCGGAGAGGCCGAAGATCTCCGGCGCGATCACCACGCCGGCGGCGTGCGGCGACCCGGCCGGCTCGGCGACGTAGCAGGGGACCGAGGCGCCGTCCGCTCCTCTCAGCGAAACCTCCGATTCGGTCACGCCCGCTTCCTGGCCCATGCGACCTCCAGCAGGTAGACGACCACGGCGACGTTCACCGCCAGGAGGCCGATGCGCAACCACCCCGGCTTGCGGACCGCCTCGATCAGCTCCCAGGGCAAGAAAGCGCCGGTGGCGATCACCACCAACCACGGGGCCCACCAGCGGCCAGCGCGCAGGGCGAACCCTTCCACCGCGGAGAGCGCCGCGTCGGCGAACGCGCCGGCGGCCGCGATCTTCACGTGCCCCGTCGTCCCGGTGAGCACGATGGCGGTCGCGGCTTGCAGCGCCCAGGCGCGCGAGACGTGGTCGATGATGACCTGCGCGAGGGTCGCCGCTCCCGCCTCGGTGCCGCGCAGGAGCAGCGCCAGCAGGAGGAGGCCCACCACCACCTCGACGGCGGCCTTGAGCAGCTTGTAGTCGATGATCGCCTCGAGCCCGATGGCGCGCTTCAACGAGGCCCTCAGGAGGAGGTGGGCGCCAGCGTGTGGACCAGCTCGAGGAGCCTGTTCATGTCGAACGGCTTCTCCAGCGAGCGGACTCCGAGGGAATCGGCGATCTCGCGGCCGGCGCTCGACCCGGTGGTCAGCACCACCGGGACCTCTGCCAGGCTGCCTCCCTCGGCCCGCAGCGATCGCACCAGCCAGCCGCCGTCGGCGTCGGGCATCATGAAGTCCACCAGCACCAGCGCCGGCCGGTGCTCCCGGACCATCTCCACCGCCCGGCGGGCCTCGCCGCAGGAGAGCACGGAATAGCCCGACATCTCGAGCAGATCGGCGAGGACGGTCCTGCAGTCCTCGTCGTCCTCGACCACCAGGATGGAGGGCCTCGGGTCCACGGTGAAGCAAGCTAACCCGGGGCCGCCCGCGCGGCCATGGCTAACGGGGGGCCCCTGGTCGGCCTGTGGACAGGACGGACTCCAGCGCCAGGACCAGCTCGGGGAGCCCGCCGTCCGCGACCGCGTCGACGCGCAGGCCGGCCGCTCGGGCCTCGGCGGCGCAGGTCCGCCCCATGCAGGCGACCAGCGCGCGGCCCAAGAGTCCCGGGGCGTCGGGGCCGAACAGCGCGGCGAACCCGCGCGCAGCGCTGCCGCTCGCGAAGGCGACCGCGTCGATGCGACCTTCGCGCAAAAGGCGCGCTCCTTCCGGGTCCGCGGCCGCGGCGGGTACGGTGCGGTAGAGAGCCGGCGCCGAGACGCGCGCCCCGGCGCGCTCGAGGCCCGCGACCAGCGCGGGGTTTCCGCCCTCCGCCCGCGGCAGCAGCACGTGCTTTCCGGAGACGAGCGGCGCGAGCAGCTCGACCAGGGCGTCGGCCCCCACCCCTTGCGCCGGCGCGAGCGGCGCAAGGCCGCGCTCGCCGATGCGCCGCGCGGTGCCCTCCCCCGCGGCGGCGATGCGAACGCCCTTGAGCCAGGCGGGATCGACCCGGGCCAGGAAGCGTTCGGCGGCGTGCGGCGAGGCGAGCACCACGAACTCGGGCGCCGGCCCGGAGCGCATGCGCCGCAGCGCCTCTTCCATGGGCGCGGGATCGGCGGGGTCCGCGAACGCGATGCACGGCAGCGCCACCGGCCGGGCCCCCCGCGCCGCGAGCAGCGCCGCCAGCTCGGCCTGGTCTTCCGCGGCGCGCGTGACCAGCACGCGCTTCTCCGCCAGCGCGCTCATCGCTTCGGCGCGGGAAGGCCGCCGGCCTGCGTGCGCGCGGCCTCCAGCAGCGGGGCCGCTCCGGCGTCGAGCAGCCTCGCCGCGACCTGCGCGCCCAGCTCCTCCGGATCCACGCCGCGCGCCTCGGCGCGCAGCACCTGGACTCCGCCGCGGCCGTCAGGTCCGCCGAGCGCCGCGCGCAGGTGCAGCTCCTCTCCGTCCCGCACTGCATAGGCGGCGAGCGGGACGGTGCACCCGCCGGCGAGCTTCGCCAGCACGGCGCGCTCGGCGCGCACGCACCGCGAGGTCCCCGGGTCGTCGAGCGGGGCCGCCGCCGTCCACCCGCGGCTGCCGCGCGCCGCCTCGATCGCCAGCGCTCCCTGCCCCGCCGCCGGAAGCGACACCTCGACCGGCAGCACCTCGGTGACGTGCTCTTCCAGGCCCAGCCTGCGCAACCCGGCGAGCGCGAGGACCACCCCATCGAGCGGGCCCTGAGGGTCCCCGCGCGCCGGCTCGCGCTGCACGCCGCCCGAGAGACCGGGCACCGCCTTGGAGAGGCGCGTCTGCACGTTGCCCCTCACCGGCACGATCACCACGTCGGGGCGCAGCGCGAGGAGCTGCACGGCGCGGCGGAGCGAGCTGGTGCCGACCCGGGCCCCTTTCGGAAGTCGCTCCCAGGCGCGCGCGCGCGGCGCGACCAGGGCGTCGCGCGGGTCGTCGCGCTGGGGAAAGGCGCACAGGCCGAACTCCTCGGGCAGGGCGAACGGGACGTCCTTCGCGCTGTGCACCGCGAGGTCGGCCCGGCCGTCGCGCAGCGCCTCCTCCAGCTCCTTGACGAAGAGCCCCTTTCCGCCGACCTCCGCCAGCGGCCGGTCGAGGATGCGGTCCCCCGTCGTGGTGATGCGCACCAGCTCGGCGGGCTGTCCGCGGGCGGCGAGCAGATCGCGGACGCGCTCCGCCTGCCAGACCGCGAGGGGGCTCTTGCGCGTCGCGATGCGCAGCGCGCTCACTTGCGCCCCGTCAGGGGGAGGACGTCGGCGCCCGTTCCGGCCTGCGGATGGCGGCTTGCGGCCGGCGGCTCGCCCGAAGCGGCTCCGGGAGGATCCTCGCGTTCAGGCGCTCCGGGATCGCCGCCGTCCTGGAGGCCGAACAGCTCGGCGGCGGCGTCCGCCAGCGGCCCGCCCTGCTCGCCGCGCAGGCGCGCGGTGGGGCGGTGCAGGAGCTTGTTGACGATCGCCGCGGCCATCGAGCGGACGCTCCTCTGCTGGCGTTCGCTCAAGGGTCCCAGAAGCGCCAGCGTGCGCGTAACCTCCGCGTCGGCCAGCGCCTGCGCCTGGGCCCGCAGCCGCGCCAGCACCGGCACCGCCGCGCGCTCCTGCTTGGCCCGCGCGTAGGCGACGATCTCCTCGCGCACGATGGCCTCGGCGCGCTCAACCTCCTGCGCCCGCAGGTCGCGGTTCTGCGCGGCGACGCGCTCCAGGTCGTCGAGGTCGTACACGTACACGTTCTCCAGTTGGTTCACGGCGGGGTCCACGTTGCGAGGCACGGCGAGGTCGATGAAGAACAGCGGCCGGAAGCGGCGCACCTTGCTCGCGCGCCCGACCAGGTCGCGCGTGACGAGCGGCTGCTGCGCCGCGGTCGAGCAGAGCACCACGTCCACGCGCTCGAGCAGCGCCGGCAGCTCGGCCAGGCCCACCGCGATCCCGCCCACCTCCTTCGCCAGCGCCTCGGCGGTGGCGGCGCTGCGGTTGGCGACCAGGAGCTCCGAGGCCCCGCCCGCGTGCAGCTCCCGCGCCGCAAGCTGGGCCATCTCGCCCGCGCCGATCAGCAGCACCGCACGTCCGGACGGATCTCCCAGCACCTTGTGCGCCATCTGCACGGCCACGCTGGAGATGGAGACCGCTCCCCGCGCGATGGCAGTCTCCGTGCGCACGCGCTTCGCCGCGGAGAGCGCCGCCGAGACCACCCGCGCGAGCGCCGCGCCGCTCGCCCCCGCCTCCTGCGCCCGCTCATGGGCTTCCTTCACCTGCCCCTGGATCTGCGCCTCGCCGATGACCATCGAGTCGAGGCTCGCGGCGACGCGGAACAGGTGCAGGAGGGCCTCCTCCTCGACCCGGATCAGCGCGTGCTCGGCGGCGAGCGGCCCCAGATCGCGCAGCACGTCGTCGGCGGCGGTGCGCGCGTCGGCCACCGCGAACACCTCGATGCGGTTGCAGGTGGACAGGAGCATGGCCTCGCGGACGGCCGGCATGGCCCGGAAGCGGGCGAGCCGCGCTGGGAGATCTTCGGCCGAGACGGCGAGCTGCTCGCGCACGGCGATGGGCACCTGCTTGTGCGAGAGGCCGATGCAGAGGAGGACCGGCACCGTTCAGCCTCTCCCCGGCGCCAACAGCGCTGCCGCGGCGGCGGGCGCGTGCTGCGGCGCCGCCAGCAGGCCCGCATACGTCCCGATCAGCAGCAAGAAGCCCGCGACCACGAGCAGCGCCAGCCGGCGTCCGCGCCAGCCGGCCACCAGCCTGGCCTGGATGAGTCCCGCGAGCAGGGCCCAGGCGAGCACCGCGAATCCCTGCTTGGGGGCGATGGGGAACGCCGAGCCGCTCGCCTCGTGCGAGGCGAGCGATCCGGTGGCGATGGCCACGGAGAGGAAGACGAATCCCCACACCGAGAGCTGCCACCCCACCCGGTCGATCAGCTCGAGCGAAGGCAGGCGCGCGAACAGCCTGCCGGGCTGCTTCGACTTGAGCTGCTTCTCGCTGGCCAGGTAGAGCAGCGAGAGCGCGAAGGCGAGCGCCAGCGCGGCGGTGCCGGCGGCGGCGGAGAAGACGTGCACCGCCAGCGCGGAGGAATGGGTGAGCTCGGGCGCGATGGCGCGCGTGCCGCTGTGGACCAGGTGCGCGGGGACCATCACCGCCACGGTCACCGGAGCGACGAAGGCGCCCGCGACCGGCAGCCGGTAGCGGAGATCGAGCGCCAGGTACCCGGCGACCGTGGCCGCCGCCAGCAGGCTGAAGAGCTGCCCGCCCTTCCACGCGTCCGAGCCGAAGCCCGCGCGGGCCAGGCCCTCGCCGTGGGAGAGCGAGGCGGCCGCCGCGAAGGAGGTCAGGTGCAGGAGAAGACCGGCGAACAGCAGCGCCCGGCCGGCGGACACCAGCCGCTCGCGGGGCCTCACCAGCCAGCTCAGGTAGGCGGCCGCCGCCGCCGCGTAGGCGACGAGCGCGATGTGCACCAGGATGGTCGCCATGGCTACTGCAGGTTGTCCAACAGGAACTGCGCCAGCAAGTCCTGCTCGCCTTCCTTTTCTCCTTGCTGGGTTTTCGTCCCTCCGGCGGCCTTCTTGTCGCCGGGGGGCTGTGAGACGCCGGCCGCGCGGCGGAGGGCGTTGGCATCGGCGAGGAATCCCTGCTGCACCTGGTAGGCGGAGTCGCCCAGGATGACGGATTCGCGGTAGTGCTCGGCACCCATCTGCTTGAGCGCGGCGAGCGTCTTCACCTTCTGGAGGAGCCCTTTCACGTCCTCGCCGGCCTCCATCTTGAGGAAACGCACGGCGCCGGTGAGCTGGAACGACTTGTTCTCGCGCAGGAGGATGAGGACGTGCCCCTTGACCTCCACGCGGCCCTTCTCGGACCACTTGTCGAGGACGCTCTGCGGCACGAAGAGGTAGTCAGCCATCGCGCAACGCTCCGCGCCCACCGGCATCCATGGCGGAGGTCTCCTTCGAGGAATACCAGCGAGGGGGGCCCGCGGCAATCGTCTTCCCCGGGCGGGCGGCCGCTCGGAACCGGTTGCGCGGAGGGGGGCGGTCGTGCACATTCGGCCTTCGGCCGCTGACAAGGAGCGTGGAACCCATGGCGAGCACGGATGTCCTCACCATCACGGACGACAACTTCCAGGCGGAGGTCCTCGGCTCGGAGACGCCGGTCCTGGTCGATTTCTGGGCCGCCTGGTGCGGTCCCTGCCGCGCCATCGCGCCCGCGGTCGAGGAGCTGGCCCGGCAATACAAGGGCAAGCTCAAGGTCGGGAAGCTGGACGTCGAGGCACAGGAGAGCGTCCCGCTGAAATACCAGATCACGTCCATCCCAACTCTCATCGTCTTCAAGAACGGCCAGGTGGTGGACCGGCTCGGCATGGCGGACAAGCTGAAGCTGGCCGAGATGGTCAAAAAGGCCATCTGACGCGCGCCCGCTTGGTCAGAACATGAACCTGCGCAGCGACACGTTCAGCAGGATCCCCACGCCGAGCAGGTCGGCGAGCACGCTCGACCCCCCGTAGCTGAAGAATGGGAGCGGCACGCCGACCACCGGCAGGATGCCGCTCACCATGCCGATGTTGATGAAGGCGTGCCAGAAGAACAGCGCGGCGATGCCGATGGCGAGGAAGCTGCCGAACTTGTCGCGCGCGTTCGCCGCCACGTCGAGCGCGGTCAGCACCAGGAACCCGTAGAGCGACAAGAGCAGCACGCCGCCCAAGAAGCCGTGCTCCTCGGCCCAGACCGAGAAGATGAAGTCGGTGTGCTGCTCGGGGAGGAAGCTGAGCTGGTTCTGCGTCCCTTCGCCCCACCCCTTCCCGCTCCACTGGCCGCTGCCGACCGCGATGACCGATTGGATGGCGTGGTAGCCGGCGCCCTTCGCGTACGCCTGCGGGTCGAGGAAGGTGACGATCCGGCTCTTCTGGTAGGGCTTGAGCAGGCGCTCCCAGGCGAACACCGCGCCGGCGATGCCGCCGGCGAACAGCGCGGTCAGGCTCTGCCAGCGCACCTTGGCGAAGACGATCATCGTCATGGCGATGAAGAAGGTGACCAGCGCGGTGCCGAGGTCCGGCTGCTTCATCACCAGCGCCACCGGGATGAGCACGAAGAGGAACGGCCGCCACAGGTCGACGAGCCCGTACTGGCCCTTGCGCGCGGACACGTCGTCCCGCGAGAAGTAGCGCGCCATCAGCACGATCAGCGCCAGCTTGACGAACTCGCTGGGCTGCAGCTGCATGGGCCCGAGTTGCAGCCACCGCCGGGCGCCCAGCACCTTCTTGCCCCGGAACGCCACGCTCGCCAGGAGCGCCAGCGCCGCGAAGTACAGCGGCCAGGCGGCGGTGGAAAGGAAGCGGTAGTCGAGGAACAGGAACGCTCCCACCGCGACCACGCCCAGCAGCATCCACTTCGACTGCGCGAGCCACATCGGGTTGAGCGCGTTCTTCGTCGCGCTCGCCAGGTTCCACACGCCCAAGGAGCAGATGACGATGGTGCACAGGATCAGCGGCCAGTGCAGGTGGTCGAGCTTCTTCTCCATCGCCAGCGACATCTACTGCACCGCCTTCATGGCGACCGCGTCCCGCTTCTTCAACTCGAAATAGGCCTTCACCACCTTGGCCGCCGCCGGGGCGGCCGCGTCTGCTCCCCATCCGCCGTGCTCGTTCAGCACCACCACCACCACCTCCGGGTCCTCGGCGGGGGCGAAGGCGGCGAACCAGGCGTGGTCGCGCGAGAGGTACGCCTGCGTGCCCGGGTCGAGCTTCTGCTTCTGGCCGAGCTTCATCACCTGCGCGGTGCCCGTCTTGCCCGCGAACTTCACGTCGGCGAGGCGTGACCTGTAGGCGGTCCCGCCCGGCTCGTTGACCACGGCGAAGAGGCCCTCGCGAACCGCGGCCAGGTTCTGCGGCTTGACCTCCAGCTTCCCGGCGCGGCCGTTGTTGACGTCCGGCTGGGGCTCGAACTCGCGGACCACCTTGCCCTCGGGGGTCTCGATTCGCCGCACGATCTGCGGCGTCCACACCGTGCCCCCGTTCGCGATGGCCGCGTAGGCGACCGCCTGCTGCAGCGGCGTCACGTTCACCTCGCCCTGCCCGATCGAGGCGTTGATCGCGTGCGAACGCTCCGAACCGGTCGAGGGGTGGATGCTTTTCGAGTCGGGGATGATGCCGGGGATCTCGCGTCCGAGGTCCAGCCCGGTGGGCTGGCCGTACCCGAGCCGGTGCGCCATGCCGCTGATGGCGTCCAGGCCGATCCGGTCGCCGAGCGCGTAGGCGAACGCGTCGCACGAGACCTGCAGCGCCGAGCGCACGTTGAGCGAGCCGTGGCCGCTGGGCTTGTCGCAGCGCCAGCGGTGGTTGCCCATCGTGTAGCCACCGTTGCAGTAGAGCGTCGAGGTGGGGGTGATCTCGCCCTCCTCCAGGCCTGCGAGCGCGGTGACCACCTTGAAGGTGGAGCCCGGGTGGTAGTTCTCGTTCATCACCCGGTTCAGCATCGGCTTGAGCGTGTCCTCGTTCAGCTTCTGCAGCTCGGCGCGGGTGATGCGGCCGGACATCTTGTTCGGGTCGAACGAGGGCCGCGAGACCATGGCGAGGATGAAGCCCGTCTTCGCCTCCATGACCACCACCGCGCCCGCGCGGCCCAGGAAGGCGGCGTCGGCGGCCTCCTGCAGCCGCTCGTCCAGCGAGAGCACCATGTTGTTCCCGGGGACGGCCGCGATGAGGCGCTCGCTCTCGGGGATCAAGAGCTCGTCCATCTCCTTGCCCAGGTGCTGGCCCCGGGCGTTCACCGCGATGTTCTCGCGCCCGTCCTGGCCCCGCAGCTCGCGCTCCCAGCGGCGCTCCAGCCCGCGGCGCCCGATGGTCTGGCCGCGCCGGAACTCGTCCGGCTTGTCGTCCAGCTCTTCGGGCGTCACCTCGCTCATGTAGCCGATGACGTGGCCGAGGCTGGACCCGACGCGGTAGTTGCGGTGCGGGGTGGGGATGAGGTCGACGCAGCTCAGCTCGCTGCGGTGCGCCTCGAGCACGTCGACGTGGTCGCGGGGGATGTCCAGCTCGACCAGGTAGGGCCTGAACTTGTCCAGCTTGTCCTTCGAGGTCCACGAGCGCTGGTAGTCCTGCTTCATGCGCTCGACGTCCTCAGGCGTCATCGCCAGGTAGGTGGCGAGCTTGGTCATCACCTCGTCGCGCTCCTTGCCCTTGCAGAACGCGGGGGTGAGGAAGACGTCGAACGAGGGGCGGTTGTCGACCAGGGTGCGTCCCTGCTGGTCCTTGATCATGCCCCGGTCGGCCGGGACGAAGAGGGACTTGCGGAAGTTGCTCACCGACTGGGCGCTGTACTCGTCGCCGCGGAGGATCTGCAGCTGGTACAGGCGCACCGTCAGGACCAGCATCGCGCAGACGACCACAAGCGCGCCCAGGGCCGTGCGCGGGCGGAGCTCCCGGATCTCGTCGGCGTCGCGGCGGACCAGCCCGAGCATGGACGGCATCAGCGCACCAGGGTGGCGGCTTCGGCCGGCACCAGGGCGGCGTCGAGCCGGCGCAGCACCGAGAACACCGCCGGAGCGGCGATGGCGGTGCCCAGCGCGCTCCAGAAGAGCGGCACGAACTGCAGCACCAGGCCCTCGCTGCCGGGAGCGACGAAGTAGAACAGGACGGCCGCCAGGGAGGAGTGGATGAGGCTGGCGGCGAACGCCACCGCGGCCGACTGGAGGCCGCCGCCGGTCTTGATCGCGCTCGCCGCCAGCCGCACCACCACGAAGGTGAGCACGGCCAGCACCGTGTAGAGGCAGGGGGGCGTGGCGGAGGTGAGATCGGAGAGATACCCGGCCGCGAGCGAGAGCGCCGCCCCCTGCACCACCTCGTCGTTGAGCGCGAGGTACAGCACCACCGAGAGCAACAGGTCGGCGCGTGCCGCCTTGAGGTGGAGGAGGAACGGGAGCGTCGACTCGAGGATGGAGGCCGCGAGGCACACCCCGAGCACCAGCGCGTTGCGCAGCGTCACTGGGGGGCCCCGATGGTCGAGGCGTTGACGACGCTCGAGGGCGGCGGCAGGTGGCCGAGCACCACCATGACCTCGTCGAGTCGCGAGAAGCTCACCGCCGGGATCACGTCCGCCGCGGTGAACATCCCGGTCGGACGCTTGGCCACGTTCACCGCCCGGCCGATGGGCAGGCCCTTGGGGAAGAACCCGGGGCCGCCGGCGGTGAGCAGCAGGTCCCCGTCCTGCAGGTCGTCGGTGCGCAGCGCGTACTCCAGCTTGCAGCGGGTGACGTCGCCGACTCCCTTGACGGTGCTGCGGCCGCGCGTGCGCTGCGAGATGGCCGGGATGGCCGAGATGGGGCTCATGATCAGCTGCACGTCGGCGTAGTGCGCCGTGGCGACGGCGATCTGCCCCACCACGCCTTCCGGCGCGACCACGGCAGCGCCCTGGATCACGCCGTCGGCGGTGCCGCGGGCGATGCGCAGCACGTGGCTGTGGGGAGAGGCGCCCACCGCGATCACCTCGGCGACCAGGTAGCGGGTGGGGCTGTTCCGGTCGGCGTACTCGAGCAGCCGCTTGAGGCGGTCGTTCTCCGCCTTCACTTCCGAAAGGGCGCTCGCTTCGTTGTGTCCGGCCAGCACCTCGTGGCGCAGGCGCAGGTTCTCCTCGCGGACGCCGCGCAGCGCGACGTAGCCGTGCCAGCCGTCCTGCAGACCGCTCACCGCGATCACGATGGCCTTCTCCACGGGCGCGGTGAGCGCCAGGACGGCGCGGTCGAAGAGGTTGTGGCCCATGGGCTTGCGGGCCTTGGCCGCGAAGATCGCGAATGGCACCGCCAGGAGGAAGGCGACGAAGATGGGCTCGCGGTAGCGTCGGAGGAGGGAGCGCACGGCTACCCCGTGAAAGGAGCGCCAGGTGGCGCCCATTCCCGGTTTTCCTGCTTGCATCACAGACTTGGTTCTCCTACCCTGTCAAGCTTTCAAGCGGCCGTCCGTACAGCACTTTCACGCGCAATTCCGGCGCTCGCAGGAGCTTTCCTCACATGCTCGACGTGATGCGGTCCAACGCGCGGTCGTCCTTGATCGTCCTCATCTTCGGCGCGATCATCGTGACCTTCATCTTCTCGTTCGGCCGCGGGTCGTCGGGGTTCCGCACGCGGACGCCCGAGACGTGGGCGGCGAAGGTGAACGGCGACGTGGTCACGGCCGGCGACTTCGCGCAGGCGTACGCCTCGCGCTTCCGGCAGATCTCCCAGCAGCGCGGCGGCAAGTACACCGCCGAGAACGCCAAGCAGGACGACCTCCGGCGCCTGACGCTCAAGTCGCTCGTCGACCAGGAGCTGATCGCGCAGCAGGCGAAGGACCTGGGCATCGTGGTGACCGATCAGGAGCTGTCCGAGGCGATCGCGAAGTCGCCCCAGTTCCAGCAGAACGGCAGCTTCGACTTCGAGTATTACAAGCGGCTGGTCGAGAACGGCTACGGGATGAGCGTCCCGCGGTTCGAGGACGCCTGGCGGCGCGACATGCTGCGGGCCAAGGCGCTCCAGTCCGTGCTCAACGGCGCGCAGGTCTCCGACGACGAGGTCCGCGCCTACTACGTGGCGCAGCACGAGAGCGCGTCGGTGGCCTACGTGAGGCTCACCGGCTTCATGTTCCGCGACAAGGCGCAGGCGACCGAGGCGGAGGCCGAGGAGTACGCCAACGCGCACGCGAAGGAGATCGAGGCCGCGTACGAGAAGGACGCGAAGACCCGCTGGACGCAACCGCCCTCGGTCAAGGCGCGGGTGATCACGGTCCGGGTGCCGCCCGGCTCCACGGCCGAGCAGGAGAAGGAGGCCCGGGCGCGCATCGAGGGCGCGCTCGCCGAGGTCAAGGGGGGCAAGGACTTCTCCGCCGTGGCGAAGGAGAAGAGCGAGGACGCCACCAAGGAGAGCGGCGGCGACCTGGGGTTCGTCTCGCGCGGCGCGTCTCCGTACGGCAAGACCCTCGAGGACGAGGCCTCGAAGCTGGAGCCGGGGCAGCTCTCCTCGGTGTTCAAGGACCGCACGGGGTTCCACGTCCTCAAGGCGGAGGAGAAGAAGCCGGAGCGCGTGCAGCCGCTCGAGGAGGTTCGCAAGCAGATCGCCCAGGAGCAGTTGCGCGCGCAGAACGCCTCCGAGCTGGCCCGGCAGAAGGCGCAGGACGCGCTGGCCGCGGTCAAGGCAGGCAAGGACCTCAAGGACCTCTACCCGGCCAAGAAGACCGAGCCCGGGCAGTTCGACTTCACCAGCTTCACCACTCCGCAGGCGCAGGAGACCGAGCCGTTCCACCCGGTGGGCGGGTACGTTCCCGGGATCGGGCTTGCGCCCAAGCTGTCCTCGGCGGTGTTCGCGCTGACCTCGCCCGGCTCGGTGCCCGACGCTCCGGTGCAGGACGCGGACACCTGGTACGTCTTCCGCCTCAAGACGCGCGAGCGCGCGGACCTCTCCAAGCTCGACGAGGAGAAGGCGTCCCTGCGCGAGCGGCTCGAGGGCCAGCGCCAGGGCGAGCTGTACCAGAGCTGGCTCGAGCGCCTGCGCAAGAAGTCCAAGATCGTCGAGAACGTCGCCATGCTGGACTACGACACGCAGCCGGGCCACGAGAGCTTCAACCCGGACGACTACTGACACGGAGAGACCATGAAGGTCGACCCGGCGCTGGCGGACGTGAACGTTACGGACACCGACGGCAACCCCGTTCGCCTCGGCTCGCTCTGGGCCGACCGGCCTGCGGTGGTCATCTGGGTCCGGCACTTCGGGTGAGCGGCCTGCCATGAGGAAGTGGCCGAGTTGCGGCCGCACCTGAGCGAGATGCGCCGGAAGGGCGCGAACGTGGCCATCGTGGGGAACGGCCTCCCGGCGATGGCGAAGGGCTTCGTGGAGAGGCTGAAGCTCGCGGGCGAGGCGCGGGTGCTGACCGACCCGAAGCGGCAGTCGTACCGCCTGGCCGGATTCCGCCGCGGCGTGTGGGCCACCCTCGGACCGCGCGCGCTGGTCAACCTCCTGCGCGCGCTGCGCAAGCGCCTGGGCACGGGCAAGATCGAGGGGGACCCGTGGCAGCAGGGCGGCACGCTGGTCGTCGGTCGCGGGGGCGAGGTGCTGTTCCGCTACGCGAGCGCGCACCAGGGCGACCACGCGGCGCCGGCAAAGCTGGTCGCCGCGCTGGCTTCCTGAACGCGAGGCGCCCGCCCTGAAGTAGGCGCCGGGATGGCTGGGCCGCCTCGCGAGGCCTAGCTTCGGCTGCCCTCCCGGGCTTCGCACCGACCGACGAGGTGATCCGATGAGCATGACCGGCCTCGACGCCTTCGATACGACCGTGCACAAGACGAACCGCTGGCTGAATGAGCTGAACGAGCTGGCGGGCTGGGACTCCAAGCAGAAGGCCTACCTGGCGACGCGCGCGACGTTGCACGCGCTGCGGGACCGGATCACGGTGGACGAGGTGGCGCAGCTCGGCGCGCAGCTTCCGATGCTGATGCGCGGCTTCTACTACGAAGGGTGGGACCCGAGCGGCAAGCCGGTCAAGGAGCGGCACGTCGAGCAGTTCCTCGCCCGGATCGCACGGGAGTTCCGCAGCGACGACGTCCTCGAGACCGAGCGCATGGCCCGCGCCGTCTTCGCGCTGCTGAAGAGGCGCATCGCCGACGGCGAGATCGAGGACGTGAAGAGCGTCCTGCCGGACGAGCTGAAGCACCTCTGGCCCTAGGCCGCAGCGGTCCCGCTAGCTCCGCGCCGTGAACAGTTGCTCGCCCGGATGCGCAAGCGGTGCAACTCGTCTCGGGGCTCATCGTTGATCACTTCTCGCCTCGTGAGCGCCAGCCGAGTTCGAGGAGCACCAGATCGTGCATTCCGCGTCCGAGGACGAGCGGCGCTGGGTCTCCGCTGCTTTTCAGGGCGAGTGTCGAGCGCGCCTGCGGCGGACCGGCTGCCGGCCCGCCCCTAACGCGTTGCGTCCCGTCCCGGAACGAGTTGAACCCGTTGCGCTGAACGACCCTCATCGGGATCGCGCCGCCCCCCCCCATCGGACAAGTTACGTATGCGGGTCGTTTCTGATTGACAGGTCTGGCGCTCCGTCTCGAACACGGCCCGCCAGCATCAGGAAAATGGTCCTCTAGCTGCCGGGGACGCGTGGAGAGCGACGGTTCCGCCCGAGTCGTCCTCATAGGTCTGCCTGCCGTACAGCGCGTGCGCGCGGCGCCCGGAGAGCTCCGAAAAACAGCATGCTACGACCGCCACATGATGAACTCACGAACTGTCGAATCGCTCAGCTCCTCCGACCTCCTTTCCGCTACGCGAGAGCTCGT
>DASWGI010000078.1:0-13865 GCA_036393835.1 Myxococcales bacterium
TGGACAGAGCATGGTAGAGCCTCCCGCGGGTAATCCTAGCCCACCCGGTCGAGGACCGAGAAGGGGGCCGGGCGGTCACTCGGCTGCCGGCCTGGCGCGCGCGGGGCTCTGCCGCATAGCTGACAGCGCCGGGTCCCACGCCTCGCGCTGGCCCGCGTGCGCGCGCAGGCGTAGGCTGCCCTCATGGCCAGAGGCATCGGAGAGAACCCAGCCCGTAGCCCCGCAGCGCACCTGCAGGCGCTGGAGTATCCCGCCACCCGCGACGAGATCGTGCAGACCGCCGCCGACAACGATGCGCCGGTCGAGGTGATCAACTTCCTCAAGTCGCTCCCCAAGGAACGGTACGATTCCTACGAGGAGGCGCTGCGAGACTTCGCCGAGGCCGAGCGCCGCTTCGGCCTCGGCCACCTCGCCGACGATGGCCGCAGCCGGGAGGACATCGGCAAAAAGGCGATCGAATCCCCCGACGCCCCCACCCACCACCCCTGACCCGCGATCGGCCGCTCCGCGCTTTGCGGGCGCCTAAAGCATCAACGCGGAGGCGTGGAGGCGCGGAGACGCGGAGGATCCGATCGTTCTCCGGATCGAGCGTCGAAGCTCGTTTCGACGAAGCCAACCACCTCCGCATCTCCGCGCCTCCGCGTTCTTCTCTTAGCCCAGCTATTTGGGTTCGGGGACGCCGCGGGGGGGTTCGCCGATCTTGCCGGCGGGAGGTTGGTATTCGGGGGCGGGTTCCTCGAGCTGGGCGGGGATGTCGCTGCCGAAGGGAGCGCCGGCCGGAGTGGCGAGCGGGAAGCGGGTCGCCACGTCCGCCACGGTCAGCGAGATGATCAGGGCGACGAACACGAACGACGTCCCGATCACGATCCGGTTCGCGCCCTTCTGCTCCCACAGGTGCATGAAGAAGAGGATCACCAGCAGTGACTTGGTCACCGCGATGGTCAGCGCGAGCGGCAGCGCCCAGGTGCCCAGGTGCATGCGCCCGGTGCGGTAGGTGGTCACCGTCAGGATGACCAGCGCCACCCAGACGATGAAGTAGGGGAGGGCGGAATGGTGCTCGCCGTTCTCGGTCAAGGCTTTCGGCCCTCCTAGATCAGGTAGAGGAGTGGGTAGAGGAAGATCCAGATCAAGTCGACCAGGTGCCAGTACAGGCCGGCCAGCTCGATGCCGACGTAGTAGTGCGCGCTGTAGTAGCCGTGCGCCGTCCGCCAGGCGATGACGGCCAGCACGGTCATGCCGATCACGACGTGCAGTCCGTGCAGGCCGGTCATCAGGAAGTACAGGGCCCAATACATCTCCGCGCCGGGGAGGCGGACGCCTTCGAACCGGTAGTACCGCCCGGGCAGCTGGTGCTCGTGGAAGTGCGCCGTGTACTCGATGGCTTTGATGCCCAGGAAGGCGAGCGCGAAGAACAGCGTGATGGCGAGGCAGACGACGGCGGCCCGCTGCCGGCCGGCGCGGACGAAATGGATGGCGAGCGCGACGGTCAAGGAGCTGGTGATCAGCACGATCGTGTTCAGGGTGCCGGCCCAGATCTCGCTGGTGCGGGCCGACGCCGCGAACGCGACCGGGAACGAGTACCGGTACACCGCGTAGCCGGTGAACAGCCCGGCGAAGAGCAGCACCTCGGTGGAGAGGAAGAGCCACATCCCTAGCCGCGAGGCGTCGACCTGCCTCTCCAGGCTGGAGAAATGGTGGGCGAGGTGCGGATCGGTCCCGTGGACCAGGTGCTCTCCGGGCGGGAGCGCGGCGGCTTCAGACATCGGTGTACACTCCGCTCGGCGCATGCGTCCGGTAGTCGTGCGGGTCCTGGGTGATGTGGGGGATCTTGTCGAAGTTGTGCGTCGGCGGCGGCGACGGAGTCAGCCACTCGAACCCTTTCGAGCGCCAGGGGTTCTGCTCGCAACGCGGGCCCCACCGCAGCGCGATCACCAGGTAGATGAAAATGATGATGAAGCCGAAGCCGAGCAGCGTCGCGCCGGCGGTGGAGGCGACGTTCAGTGCCTGGAAGTGCTCCGGGTACTGGTAGTAGCGGCGCGGCATCCCGTTGTTGCCCAGCAGGAACTGCGGGATGAACGTAGCGTTGAACCCGAGGATGATGAGCGACGCGGCCACCAGGCCCCACCCCTCGTGATAGGTGCGGCCGAACATCTTCGGGAACCAGTAGTGCAAGGCGGCCAGGAACCCCATGATCACCGCGCCCACCATGATGAAGTGGAAGTGAGCCACCACGAAGTAGGTGTCGTGCCAGTGGACGTCGAGCGCCACGGTGGCGAGCGCAACGCCGGTCATGCCGCCGAACACCAGCAAGAAGAGGAAGCCGCAGATATACGCGAACGGCGTCTTGAAGCTGATTGCGCCGCGGTACATGGTCCCCACCCAGTTGAAGACCTTCACGGCGGTGAAGATCCCGACGAACATGGAGAGGACCCCGAAGACGCCGTTGTCGAACACCGACTGCCCGGCGACGAAGAGGTGGTGTCCCCAGGTGAAGAACCCGACGAAGGCGATGCCGAGCGAGGAGAAGGCGATCGCCTTGTAGCCGAACGGGTTCTTGCGCGAGAACGTCGCCACGCACTCGCTGATCACCCCCATGGCCGGCAGCACCATGATGTAGACTGCGGGGTGCGAGTAGAACCAGAAGAAGTGCTGGAAGAGGACCGGGTCGCCGCCCCGGGCCGGGTCGAAGATGCCGAACCCGAGTACCCGCTCGAGCGCTACCAGCAGCACGGTGAGGCCGAGCACCGGCGTAGCCAGCACCTGGATGACGCTGGTCGCGTAGATGCCCCAGACGAAGAGAGGAACGCGCATCCATCCGATGCCCGGCGCCCGCAGCGTGTGCACCGTGACGATGAAGTTGATCCCGGTCATGATCGAGGAGAACCCGATGATGAAGACGCCGAGCAGCAGCGGGAACAGCATGGTGGGCGTGGTGGTGCTGTAGGGCGTGTAGAAGGTCCAGCCGGTGTCCGCCCCACCGTGGACCATCGCCCAGACGGCCAGCACCGCCCCGGCCAGGTAGACGTAGAACGAGGCCAGGTTGAGGCGCGGGAAGGCCACGTCGCGCGCGCCGATCATCAGCGGCAGCACGAAGTTGCCGAACGCCGAGGGGATGGCGGGGATCATGAAGAGGAAGATCATCGTCACGCCGTGCAGGGTGAAGAGGCGGTTGTAGGTCAGCGCGTCGAAGAGGAACGGCCCCGGGTAGAGCAGCTTCATCCGGATCGCCAGGGCGAAGACGCCGCCGAGGAACAAGAAGAACACCACCGCGACCAGGAACATGACGCCCACGCGCTTGTGGTCGCGCGTGTTGAGCCAGCTCATCACCGTGGTGCCGTCGGTCAGGTAGGACTCGTGCGCCGGCGGCGCGCCGAGCTTCTCCCTATCTTCCTCGGACTGGCGCATAGGCCGGGCCCTCCGACGGTCCCGTGCGGACCGCGTCGCTCTGCAGGGACTTGATGTACTCGACGATGGCGGCCACTTCCGGGCCCGCCAGCTTGTTGGCAAAGCTGGGCATCACCGGCTTGAACCCGTCCACGATCTTCGCGAAGGGGTCCATCATCGACTCGGTGATGTACCCCTCGTCGACCGTGATGATCCGGCCGTCGGACAGCTTCTCGCGGCGGCCGTACAGATCGAGCCAGGTGGGGCCGATGTGCTGCGAGCCGTCCACGCTGTGGCACTTCACGCACCCCTGCTCCTGCGCGAGGCGGCGGCCCTGGTCGACCAGGTTGCCGAGCGGCGGCGCGAAGTCGAGCGCGGTGGGCGGGCCGTCCTGCTTGGTGGCGAGGCCGCGGTGCTGGGCGCTCACCCAGTCCTCGTACTCCTCGGCCTTGAGCACGATCACCTCGCCCCGCATGATCGAGTGGCCGGCGCCGCAATACTCGGCGCAGAGGATCTGGTACCGGCCCGGTGCGGTGGCGTTGAACCAGATCTGCGAGTACCGGCCGGGGATGACGTCCTGCTTGACGCGGAACTCGGGCACGTAGAAGGAGTGGATCACGTCGCGCGAGGTCATCAGGAGCCGCACCGGGCGGCCGGAGGGCACCCGCAGCACGTTCACCGCGTTGGGGCCGCCCGGATAGGCGAACTTCCACATCCACTTCTTCCCCTGGACGTAGACGTCCATCGCGTCGGCGGGAGGCGTGGCGAGCTCGATCGAGGTGCGGTACCCGATCACCCACCAGAGCAGGAAGAAGGAGAGCGGCACGATCACGAACGCGGCCTCGAGCAGCGGCGCCGGCTCGATGTGCGGCGTCGTCTGTGTCTCGCTGCGCCTGCGGTAGAGAATGAAAAAGAGGATCGCGGTGAGCCCCACCGCGGTCGACATGACGAAGGTGGTGAGGATCACGAAGTAGTGGAGGTGGTCCACCTGCGAGGCGAAGGTGGAGGCCTGGTCGGGGAGGAAGAGGAAGCGGCGCAGCGTCTCGTTCATGCCGCGCCCCTCTTCCGCTTCCACTCCTGGCGCCAGAGGAGCGCGAGCCCGAGCGCGAGCCCGAGCCCGGAGAGGAGCGCGCCGCCGCGGACGAAGTTGGTCGCGTAGACGCGGTAGCGTCCGGTGCCGGGGTCGTACCGGAAGCACTTGAGCAGCACCCGATCGAAGCTGGTCCCCACCCGGCCGCCGCTGGCCTCGACCAGGGAGAGCCGCAGGTCGCGGCCGGGGAAGTCGACGCCGTACAGGTAGCGGGAGATGAGGCCCTCGGGCGTGAGCACGAAGGCGACCGCGGGGTGCGCGAACTGCTTGGTGGGCGCGTCGTAGCGGTACTTGAAGCCGAGCGCCTCGGCCAGCGCGCGCACGTTCGTCTCGCCCCCCGTGAGGAAAGGCCAGTCCTGCGCGCGCGCCTGCTCCCGGCCATTGACGGCGGCCAGATAGCCTCGCTGCGCCTCGCCCGCGGCGCGCGGCGTGTCCTTGGGATCGAAGCTGAGCGTGATGCCCTCGTAGTCCTTGCCCAGCTGCAGGCCGGTCTGGTTGAGCCCCTTCACCAGGCCCTTCATCACCAGGCTGCAGAGCATCGGGCAGTCGAAATAGACGAGCGTCACCACCACCGGCTTGCCCTGCCCGAGAAAGTCCTTCAGCGCGACGTCGTTGTGGAAGGAATCGTAGAAGCGCAGGTCCGCGGGGATGGCCTCGCCGAGGCGCTCGACCACGTCCACGCTCTCGTCGCCGATCTCCTTGATCGGCGTGTATCCGTAGCCCCCTCCAGCAGTCGAGGCCGGAGGCGAGGTGGCGACCAGCAGGGTCAGGAGCAGCGCGGTCACGGCTTCTTCCCCTGCTCCTGCGCGAGGAGCTGATCGATCGCCTTGTCGATGGGCACGTGGATGATGCCCTTCGCGGGGTCGACCCACCCGTAGCTGTTCAGCCGCCGCAACTGCTCGCGGCGGTAGTGCTCCGCGCCGCGCGTGGTCTCGAAGGGCGTCTGGTCGACGATGCCGATCTCGGGCTTGCCGATCTCCTTGCCCGCCGGGAGGGGGCCCGACGGCGAGAGGGTCTTCGCCTCGCGGTCCAGGATGCGCGCGGACCACACGGTCGCGGCGCCGAACACGAGGAGCGCGGTCACGCCAACCGCCACGATCTTGAAGGTGGCGACGTGCTCGTCGGCCTGCGCCTCGGGAGGCGGCAGGTGCTCCGTGCTGTGGGAAGGCTCGTGGCTCATGGCTGCAGGTACCTCAACGAATCCTCGAGATAAGGGTCGCCGATCGGCACCGGGTACTTGCCGCGCATGCGCCAGATGGCGAACGCCGCCCAGACGCCGCCCACGCCGGCGAAGGAGGTGATCAGCGTCCAGTGCAGGCCCAGGCCCGCCGGCGACCACTTCATCCCGAAGTCGCGCATCTGCGCGCTGGGGAAGACCAGCCAGACCAGGTCGACGAGGTGGACGAACAGGAGCCAGGCCGCGACCACCGAGAGCGCCTTGGGGCGCATCTTCAGGTCGCGCGAGAGGAGCGCGAAGAAGGGCAGGATGAAGTGGCCGAACGCGAGCAGGAAGGCGAAGGGGCGCCACGCGCCGCGCGTCCGGACCAGGAACCACGGCACCTCCTCGGGGAGGTTGGCGTGGTACATCAGCATGTACTGCGAGAACGCGATGTAGCCCCAGAAGCAGACGAACGCGAGCAGCAGCTTGCCCAGGTTGTGGAAGTGCGCCTTCGCGACCAGCGCGCCGAACGAGCCGGGCTCGCGCGCGAAGGTCAGGATCAGGACCAGAAGCGCGAGCGCGGCGACGAACGACCCGGTGAGGAAGTACACGCCGAACAGCGTCGAGTACCAGGTGGGGTTCAGCGACATCAGCCAGTCGAACGCGGCGAAGGTCGCCGCGATGGCCACCAGCGGCAGCCCGACCGATCCCCACCGCCGGTTGCTGGCGGTCCGCCGCGGCGAGCCGTCCTCGTCCTGCGCGATGGAGTTGCGATAGAGGAGCTCCGAGATGAGCAGCCAGACGGCGAAATAGACGGCGGCCCTCCAGAGGAACCCGGACAAGTTCAGGTAGCCATGCTTGTGCTCGATGTTGTGCAGCACTTCCTTGTCGAGCCAGGAGGGCGGGTCGATCCACGCGTAGATCTGCCGGGCCGCCAGCGCGATGGGCACGAACAGCACCGCCAGCGCGGGCAGGGGCGCGTGCACCGCCTCGATGGCCCGGCGGATGACGATGTGCCAGCGGGCGCGCGCGGCGTACTTCGCCATGTTGAGCGCGAGCATCCCCAGGGTGAGCCCGAGGAAGTAGAGGAAGGCGACCAGGTAGGAGAGCATCGTGCGGCGCGCGTCGAACAGGTACCCGACCGCGGTCAGCGCGAGCCCGGCGGCGCCCGCCAAGGTGCAGCCGATCAGGGCGGTCCTCCCCCCCTGCCAGCGCGGCAGCTCGTCGATCGAGAGGGGCTGCTCGTTCATGGCGGCCTCTCCTTCGACAGCCTCTCGCGCTCCTGCGGGGGCGCCATCGACAGGGGCGCGCCCTGGCTGAGCTGCAGCGCGCGCAGGTAGGCGATCACCGCCCAGCGCTCCTCCACGTTCAGCTCGGCCGCGTACCCCGGCATCAGGCCGAACCCGTTGGCAATCACCTGGTAGTAGTGGCCCACCGCCATCCCCGTCCGGTCGTGGAGGTTGGGCGGCAGCCGCAGCGACATGTTCGCCGCCACGGGGCTGCGGCCGTCGCCGACCAGCCCGTGGCAGGTGGCGCAGTAGATGTCGAACTTGCGGTGCCCGAGGTCGAGCAGGGCGCGCGTGAGCGGGACGGGCATCTCCGTCACGTCCTTGCCGCCGACGTGGCCGAGGGTGAGCGCGGGGTTCTGTACGATGCGCTCGCGCGGGACCGTGCCCGGGGGCGGCGGGCGCATGGCGCGGCCGTCCTCGAAGAACGGGTTGGACGCGAACGCGCGCGCCTTCGGCTGGCGCTCCATCGGGTCGAAGATGGTCGTGTCGCCGCAGGCCGCGAGCAGCGCGCAGGCGAGGACAGCGCAGGGGGCGCGCATCATTCCTCCCCCTCGACATGAGTCACGCGCCGCGCGCCCAGCTCGAGCAGGGTCCGCTCCAGGTCTCGCGGGTCCTCTCCGTCCTTCATCTCGGCGCTGATCCAGAACTTGTCGAGGGAAGCGCTGCGGAACTCCTCGGCCTCGAACACCGGGTGGTAGGTGCGCGGGAGGCCGAAGAAATAGAAGAGGCTGCCGAAGAAGAGGGTCAGCGCGCAGAGGAGGACCCCCGATTCGAAGGTGACCGGGATGTTGGTGGGCCAGGCGTGCGGCGGCCGGTTCGCGACGTTGAGCTCGTAGTCGACCGCGTTGGTCCACCACTGCAGGACGTAGCCGCCGGCGGCGCCCGAGAGCCCGGCGATGAGCGCCACCAGCGGCACCTTGGAGCGGGGCAGCTTGAGCGCGTCGTCGATCCCGTGCACGGGATAGGGCGAGTACGCGTCGAGCCCCTCGCGCCCGGAGTCGCGCAGCTTGCGCGCCGCCTCGACCATCGGCTCCGGCTCGGCGAACTCGGCCAGGACGAGGCGCTTCATCTCTTGTCCTCCTCGCCCGCTTCGAGCTCCGTCACGTGGACGAGTTCCTGCGAGAAGTCCGGGATTTCATGGCGCTCGTGCGCCTGCTGCAGCTCGTGCCGCAATTCCTTCACCTCCTGCACCGCCACCGCGGGCAGGAACTTGAGGAAGAGCAGGAACAGCAAGCTGAAGAAGCAGATGGTCCCGAACAGCAGCGAGAGGTCGACCCAGGTCGGCTTGTAGAGCGCCCAGTTCGAGGGCAGGTAGTCGCGGTGCAGCGAGATCACCACGATGACGAATCGCTCGCACCACATGCCGATGTTGATGAAGATCGCCGCGATCCACATCACGTACACGTTGGTGCGGCCCCATTTCGACCAGAAGATGCTGGGCACCACCACGTTGCAGAACACCATCAGCCAGAAGATGGGGATGTACGGGTCCTGGGCGGCGGACTTGAAGGGGCCGTACAGGATCCCGCGGCGGTTCGCGTACTGGTAGAAGTCGTAGGGATTGCCGCTGTACCAGGAGAGGAAGTGCTCCAGCAGGTAGCCGTAGCCGACGATCAGGCTCGTCGCGAGCATGATCTTGCACATCGCCTCGAGGTGCCGCGCCGTCACCACGTGCTTGAGCCGGAGGAAGCGGCGCGCCGGCACCATCAGCGTCATCACCATCGCGAATCCGCTGAAGACGGCCCCGGCGACGAAGTAGGGCGGGAAGATGGTCTCGTGCCAGCCGGGGACCACCGAGACCGCGAAGTCGTAGCTCACGATGGTGTGCACCGAGAGCACCAGAGGCGTCGCCAGCCCGGCGAGCAGCAGGTAGGCGATCTTGTAGTGGTGCCAGTGCCGCGCGGAGCCGCGCCAGCCGAAGGAAAGGATGCCGTAGATGCGGCGCATCCAGCGGGAGGTGGAGCTGTCGCGCAGCGCGGCGAGGTCGGGGATGAGGCCCAGGTACCAGAAGAGCAGCGAGGTGATGAAGTAGGTGGAGACGGCGAAAACGTCCCACATCAGCGGGCTCTTGAACTGCGGCCAGATGCGGTTGGTGCTCGGGTAGGGGAAGAGCCAGTAGATGGCGAACCACGGCCGGCCCGTGTGCAGCACCGGGAACAGGGCGGCCTGCAACACCGCGAACAGCGTCATCGCCTCGGCGAACCGGTTGATGCTGGTGCGCCACTTCTGCTGGAAGAGGAGCAGGATGGCGCTGATCAGCGTCCCCGCGTGGCCGATGCCGATCCACCAGACGAAGTTGATGATGCCGAAGGCCCAGGCGACGGGGATGTTGTTGCCCCACATCCCGATGCCCTTGGCGACCGTCACCACCACCGCGAGCGTGAGCAAGCCGGTGCCGGCGAGGCCCAGCCCGACGAGGAGCAGCCAGCCCTTGCCGGGCTTGCGCCAGACGTAGTCGAGCAGCGTCTTGTTGATCGTCCCGTCGTCCTGTACGCCCTCGAGCAGCGGCAGGGGCTCGAGGGCGCGGCGGGCTTCGAGGCGCGTGGCGGCGGAGACGGCCATGGCGCTAGGTCAGCTCCGGGTTGGGGTTGCGCACGCGCGCGAGGTACGCCGTGCGCGGGCGCGTGCCGAGGTCGTTCAGCACGAAGTAGTGGCGCTCGTCGGCGTGCTTCCTGGTCACCTCGTGGGCGCGGTCGTGCAGGTTGCCGAAGACGATCGCGTGCGCCGGGCACGCCTGCTGGCAGGCGGTCTGCAGCTCCTTCTCGGCGATGGGGCGCTCCTGCACGCGTGAGTCGATCCGCGCCCGCTCGATCCGCTGCACGCAGTACGTGCACTTCTCCATGACGCCGCGGCTGCGCACCGTCACGTCCGGGTTCATGCGCAGCTTCTCGACGTCGGCGACGTCGTACGTGTAGTTGAAGTAGTTGAACCGCCGCACCTTGTACGGGCAGTTGTTCGAGCAGTACCGGGTGCCGATGCAGCGGTTGTAGACCATCTCGTTGAGGCCCTCGTCCGAGTGGACGGTGGCGTTCACCGGGCACACGTACTCGCAGGGCGCGGTCTCGCAGTGCACGCACAGCATCGGCTGGGTGGTGGCGCGCGGCTCCTCCTCGCTGCCGGAGAAGTAGCGGTCGAGGCGCAACCAATGCATCTCGCGCGAGTTCTCGACGTTCGTCTTGCCGACCACCGGCACGTTGTTCTCGGACTGGCAGGCGACCATGCACGCGCTGCACCCCGTGCACCGCGCCAGGTCGATGGCCATGCCCCACTTGTAGGCGACCTTCGAGTAGTCCCAGGGCGTGTGCATGGTGGCGACGGGGACGCGCCCTTCCTCGATGCGCTCGCGGCCGTGGCCCTCGTATTCGTGCAGGTCCATGTCGAGCGCCGGGTCGCGTCCCTCCATCGACCAGTGCTCCTGCGTGATGGCGAGCCTGTGGCGCCGCCCCAGCTTGGTGACGGTCAACCCGCGATCGCCCCACGGCGCCCCGGCGCGGCGCAAGGGCGCCACGTCGAAGCCGACGCCGCCGGCGTTCTGCTCGCCGCCGGACCGGCCGTACCCGAGGGAGACGGTGACGGCGCCGTCGGCGTGCCCCGGCACCACCAGCACCGCGGCGTGGACCGGCGGTCCGTTCAACCCGAGGTCCACCGCGTCGTGGGTCTGGACGCCCAGCTCGCGGGCGGTCTTGGGGCTCAGCAGCGCGGCGTTGTCCCAGGTCAGCTTGGTGACCGGGTCCGGCGTCTCCTGCAGCCAGACGTTGTTGGCGAACCGGCCGTCGTAGAGGCGGTAGTCTGGGACCACGTTCAGCTCGAGCCCGGGGGCCGCCGCGTCGAGGCGCGCCGCTTGCGCCGCGGCGGCGATCGCGTCCACCCGCAGCTGCGGCGACTCGGCGGCGCTCGCGGTCCCCTGGATGAATCCGTCGGAGATCCACTTCTCCCAGGCGTCCTCCGCGTCGGCGCGCGCCGACCGCCAGTGCTCGCGCAGCAGCGAGTAGGGCGACTTGTCGCCCTCGCCGAGGAAGGCGGCGAGCACCTGCGCCTCGGTGATGCCGTTGAAGAGCGGCTGCACCAGGGGCTGCAGGAACGTCACCGTGCCGTCGTGTGCGCGCGCGTCGCCCCACTCCTCGAGCGGGTGCGTGGCCGGGACGAACCAGGCGCAGCGCTGCGAGGTCTCGTCCTGGTAGAGCCCGCGGTAGATCGCGTTGGGCACCGCATCGAGCGCCTTGGCGAGGTTCAGCTCGTACGGCGCGGTATGGACCGGGTTCGCCGCGGTGACCACCAGCGTGTCGACCGCGCCGGAGCGGATCTCGGCCGCCAGCTCGCGCAGGCCCTCCGCGCCCGTCTCGGCGTCGTGCAGGAGCGGCTTCTGGTGGCGGACCGCCTCGCTCGACAGCGACGAGTTGATCGCGTGCGCCAGCGCATGCACCAGCGCGGGGCTGCGCGGCCCGGCCATGACCACGCCCTGCCGGCCGGCGCGGGAGAGATCCCTCGCGAGCGCGTCGACGAACCGCTGCTGCCTGGGCTCGAGGCGCGCCTTGGCCCCGAGCGCGGCGAAGGGCGCGAGCGCGCCGCCGCCCGCCCCGAGCTTCGCGGCCAGCGCCAGGGCGACCGGGGCGAGCTGCGAAGGCCGGATGCGCAGCCGGTGGTCGGCGTTCATGCCCGTCACGCTGAGCGCGCACTCGACCGCATACAGGCGGTTCATCCCGGATCCAGGCTCACGCTTGTCCGCCCAGGCGCGCATCGCCGGGATCGACCCGGGCCAGGGGTAGAGCGGGTCGGCTTCGAGGCAGGCGATCACGCGCGCCTTGGAGAGATCGAAGCGCGTCTCCACCGCGCCGCCGAACGCGAGCCGCGCGCCCTGCAAGGCGGCGTCCTCGGACACCGCCGAGTAGCTGCGGAAGCGCGCGTTCGGGAACAGCCTCTGGATGCGCGCGCGCAGCTCGCCGATCAGCGGCGACGATCCGGGCTCGAGCAGGAAGCGGAGCCCGGCCCCGCCGTCCTTCGCGCGCAGCGCATTGGCCCGATCGTTCTGCGCAGCGAGGAACTCTCGCCAGGAGCGCGGCCGGTTCTTCTCCTGCAGCACCGCCGCGCGATTCGGATCGTAGAGCTGTAGGATGGACGCCTGCTCGAAGAGGCCGGTCGCGCCCAGGCTGGAGGGGTGCTCCGGATTGCCCTCGACCTTGGTCGCGCGTCCCTCGAACGCGGTGATCAATAGACCCGTGGCGCGGCCGCCCAGCGTGGACGCGGTCGCGTAGTGGAGCGGCCGGCCGGGCACGATCTCCTCGGGCTGGCGCGTGTAGGGCAGGATCTGCTCGGACGGCTGCTTCAGGCATCCCGCCGCGCCCGCGAACGCCATCGACGCGCCGAGCAGCTGCACGAACTCGCGCCGCGAGGTGCCGCCGATCTCGGAGGCGCCGGGCGGGAACTCGCCCGTAGGCTCGAAGCCGCGCTCGCGCTCCTCGAGGCTCCGCCACTGCGTCCGCGGCGGCGCGGGCTGCTCACCGGGGGATCCGACGATGGGAAGCTTCAGCGATGGCATGTCGTGCAGCTCGTTCGCGTGGCCACGTGGTAGTCCGCCTTGAGCCGCTCGCCCAGCGCGAGCTGCTCCTTCTCGCCGCCGGGCGTGAAGGTCATGCTGGTGACCTCCTCGCGCGGCCGCAGGAAGCGTTCCGGATTCCGGTGGCAGTCCAGGCACCAGCCCATGGTGAGCGGCGCCCACTTCTCCACCTGCGCCATCTGATCGATGCGGCCGTGGCAGGTGACGCAACCCACTCCTTGCTTCACGTGGATTGCGTGGTTGAAGTAGACGAAGTGCGGCAGCTTGTTGACCTTGTTCCAGACGATGGGACGGTCCGAGAAGAAGCTCTCCCGCACCGGCGCCAGCTTGGGGCTCTTGTTCCAGATCTGCGAGTGGCAGTTCAGGCACACCGAGGTCGAGGGGACGCTGGCGAAGCTCGATTTCTCCACGGTGGTGTGGCAGTAGCGGCAGTCGATCCCCTCGTCGCCGACGTGGTGGCGGTGATCGAACTGCACCGGCTGATCGATCGGGTCCTGCTGCTGCGTGTACAGCGGGCTACGCACGTAGATCATCGGTCCGGCGATCAGCCCGCCGCCGAAGAGCAGAGCCAGCGCGAACAGCACCACACGGAACGCCGTGTTGGTCCAGGGCTTGAAGAGAGCGCTCATTCGTCCGTGGAGGGGAAGCGAGGGATCTGCTTCTCGGTGACGGCAGCGTCAAGTACCCGGAGCAGTGAGGGGAGACAAGTCTTCGTCGCGGGGTGCGACGGAGCGTCGCAAGTCTCGCCGCCGTTCGAGCGCGGGGACGGGCGGTATCCATCCACCTGCGCGGCCGTTTGGCAAGCGGCGCGAGGGGGTGTGTCCGGCAGCGCGCAGTTGCGATGCGTACCGTCGTTCGGGGGAGACATCGCGATGGCCCAGACGGTCGGCGAGTACCTGGTGCAGCGGCTGCGCAGATGGGACGTCGAGCGGGTGTTCGGTTACCCCGGCGACGGCATCAACGGGATCCTGGCCGGGTTCGAGGAGCTCGGCCGTCAAGGGCGCCATCGCGCCTCGCTCGAGCGGCGGGGAGATGGCGCAGAGGCTGGTCAGGGCCGTGCGCTCCGGGCTAGTCCCGGTGCGAGGCGCGCCGGCAGTAGGCACGGAGAGCCGCGGGACCGGCGCTGGCGACGACGACGCAGTGAACGTCCAGGTCAACGATCCGGCGCTGGACCACATCGTCACCTTCGACCCCGCCGTCGTCGTCACCCGACCGTTCGAGTTCTCGACGCAGAGCGAGACCTCGGCAATGCGGGACGGAAAGCACGTGGTGGTGGGATACAACTCGTCCGCAGGCACGACCGTCCAGTTCTTCCCCGGGTTCGGGCTGGCCTTCACGCGGGTCCTGCTCAGCGGCTTCTCGACCTCGCACGACGGCGGACGGACCTGG
>DASWGI010000079.1:0-15331 GCA_036393835.1 Myxococcales bacterium
ACGATTCGCGGGCGGGTCGAGTGATGCGCGCGCTCGTTCCATGAACGCGCGACCGTACATCTTCTCCGCGGCGTGCTGGTTGTGCGCACGGCAGAGCAGGCGGATCCGGTCCGCTCGGTGGAGATGCGTTCGCGCGAACCCGTCCTGGTGATCGAATTGCAGGGCGCCAGTCTCCGCGCACCTGCGGCCGCGCTCGTCGGTGAACGTGCAGCGGCCACCGTCGCGCTCATAGACCTCGCGCTTGATGGCGTCGGGAATGTGACGCGAAGATGGTGCGTCGGTCTCTTCGCTCGGGGCCTGTCGCGCCCTCCGACGCCGCGCGCACGCGCTGTACGGCAGGCGGACCTCTGAGGAGGACCCGGGCGGAACGGTCGCTCTCCACGCGTCTCCGGCAGCTAGAGAAGCCTTTCCCTGATGCTGGCGGGCCGCGTTCAAAACGGAGAGCCAGAACCTGTCAATCAGAAACGACCCGCATACGTAACTTGTCCGATGGGGGGCGCGATCCCGATGAGGGTCGTTCAGCGCAACGGGTTCAACTTGTCCCGGGACGGGACGCAACGCGTTAGGGCCGGTCCGCCGCAGGCGCGCTCGACGCTCGCCCTGAAAAGCAACGGCGACCCAGCGCCACTCGTCCTCGGACGCGCAATGCACGATCTGGTGCTCCTCGAAATTGGCTGGACGCGCCCGAGGCGAGAAGTGATCAATCATGAGCCCCAAGGCGAGTTGCAGGGATTGAATGACCGTGCTGTCAGTGGGCGTCGTGGGACGTGTTTTTGCGGTACCCTGCGGCCATGACCGACTGGCGGGAGCACGGGGTCCGCATCGTCCATTCCGACGAGCTGGACCCGAACACGGCCCAGACGCCCGGCATGTCGCGCGCCGCGGCGATCGATCACGCCCGCGCGGGGGCGCGGAAGCTGTGGGCCGGCACCGTGACCATCCATCCCAGCGCGAAGACGGGCGCGCACCACCACGGAGAGCTGGAGAGCGTCATCTACGTGGTGAAAGGCCGGGCGCGGATGCGCTGGGGCGACCGGCTCGAGTACCTGGCCGAGGCGGGGCCGGGCGACTTCATCTTCGTGCCCCCCTTCGTGCCGCACCAGGAGATCAACGCGGCCGACGAGCCGCTGGAATGCGTACTGGTGCGCAGCGGCCAGGAACCGGTGGTGGTCAACCTGGATATCGAGGGAGTCGAGCAGCCGCAGGCGGTGGAGTGGGTGGACGCGATCCACCGGAGGCGCAGGTAGGTCAAGCCCGGGCCCGGAGCGCCGTGGTTGGGGAAGGCGGGCCCGCCGCGCTAAGCTTGTCCGATGGCCGCCTGCCCCGTGTGCGAGACCGACAATCCGCTGACCGCGGTCGAATGCGCGGGTTGCGGAAAGGTTCTCCGCAGGCCGACCGAGGTGCCCGGCTTCGCGCCGCCGATCGACGGCCTGGAGCCCACCTTGCAGGCCGCCGTGGACGCGCCCGACGAGCGGGTCCCCGACCTGGAGCAGACCGCGCTGGCGTCGCGCTCGCTGCGGGCGCCGGAGGAGCGGCTGGAGGTGGAGCGGACGCCGCACGAGACGAACGGGGCGGCGCAGAACTGGACCGCCGGCCCGCTCGAGCTGGATCGCGGGCGCGAGGAGGATCCCGATCCGCGCGCCGCCCCGCCCCTCCCTCCGCCCGACGCGGAGCCGCGGCAAATCGACGTGGTGCTCTGCCCCGCCTGCTTCGCGCGCGTCGCCGCCGAGGCGCGCTGCGCCGAATGCGGCGTGCCACTCCCGGTCCGCGACGCTTGACCCTGCAACCCGAGAGCCCTTGAGCCTCCAGCCGACCGATTGACTTGCCAGACTCCGCGCGCCATAGACAGCCGCCGATGGTCCAGCGGCACGGCACCGAGGAGCTCGAGGCCGAGCTGAGCCGGCTGCAGGAGGCTGCCCGCGAGCGCCGCTCGGTCGACGGGTTCGCGCGCGCCGCGCTGGAAGGGTTCCTCTGGGCCGTCCTGACCGGAGTGTGCGGAAAGCTGGTCTGGGACTCGGCGAGGCTGCCGTTCTTCTTCTACCCGCTGGCGCTGGTGGACGCGCTGCTCCTGTGGGACGCGGTGCGCTCGTACCGGCGCGCGCGCGCCCAGCTCCGCGTGGAGGGCGCGGCGCTATACCGGCTGCGCGAGGTGCGCGCGGAGCTCGGGATCGATCCTCCGCCGGAGGCGAGGCGGTGAGCGCGCAACCCGGGCGGTTCATCGTCTTCGAGGGCCTCGACGGGGCGGGGACCACCACCCAGGCGCAGCTCCTCGCCGAGCGGCTGCGCGGACGCGGCCGGACGGTCCATCTCGCGCACCAGCCCAGCGAAGGGCCGGTGGGCCTGCTGGTGCGCCAGATCCTCGCCGGCCGCGCCGCCACGCCGCAGGCGGACGGCAAGCTCGGCGTGGTGGACGAGCGGGTCATGGCGCTGCTCTTCGCCGCCGACCGCCTCGACCACCTCGACTCGCAGATCGAGCCGCGCCTCGCGCGCGGAGAGGACGTCATCCTCGACCGGTACATCCTCAGCTCGCTGGCGTACCAGGGGACCAGCGTGTCGCACGACTTCATCCAGGCGGCGAACCGGTACGCGCGCAAGGCGGACCTGACTCTGTTCCTCTACGTGCCGGCCGCCATCGCGCTCGAGCGGGTCAAGCAGCGGGGGGCCAAGCTGGAGCGGTACGAGACCCCGCAGCAGATGCAACAGATCGAGCGCGAGTACAATCGGCTGGTGGGGACGCTGGCCAGCGTGGTGTCCATCGACGGGACGCGGCCGATCGCGCAAGTCGCGGAAGCATGCGGAGCGGCGGTACAGCAGCAGCTCGGGTAGGGGGAGATGGCCAGTTCATTTGCACAGCGCGAGAGCGTCCTCGGCGAGCTCCAGATCGTGCGCAAGATCCGCGAGACGGTGCGGCGCTGGTGGGGCATCGAGCTGTCCTTCACCGATGCCAAGGGGTTCGTGGTCGAGCACGGCAAGGGCATCCTCATCCCGCCCTCGAACCGCACCTGCACCGCCTGCCTGGGCGACCGCGTGGGCTTCCAGCGCTGCAACGAGAGCATCGAGAAGGCGGTGCGGCAGTTCGGCAGCGAGCCGGCCTCGGCGCGGCTGCTCGGACCCTGCCACATGGGTCTGGAGATCGTGGGGGCGCCCATCTCCTACGGCGGCGAGAGGCAAGGTTCGCTGTTCGCCTGCGGCTTCGTGGTCGCGGAGAAGGCCGAGGCGGCGCGCCCGCACGCGATCCAGACCACGCAGCGGCTGCAGCTCCCGGTCGTCCAGCCGAGCGAAGCGTTCGACACCATCGCCCGCATCGACGCGCGGGACGTGCCGCGCCTCACCGATCTGATCGACACCACCGTGGAAGAGATCGCCGCCTACCAGAACGCGGTGGCGGAGCGAGAGCGGAACATCCAGGCGCTGCGGCGCGAGCTGACCGCCCGGTACCGGTTCGCCGACATCGTGGGGAAGAGCGCGCCGATGCAGCGCCTCTACGCGCTCCTCGACAAGCTGGTCAGCTCGGACATCACGGTGCTGGTCACCGGCGAGAACGGCACCGGCAAGGAGCTGATCGCCCGCGCGCTGCACTACAACGGGCCGCGCAAGGACAAGGCCTTCGTCGCCACCAACGCCTCGGCCCTGAACGACAACCTGCTGGAGAGCGAGCTGTTCGGGCACGTGAAGGGGGCGTTCACCGGCGCCGGGCGCGACAAGACCGGCCTCTTCAAGGTGGCGGACGGCGGCACCTTCTTCCTCGACGAGGTGGGCGACATGTCGCCCGCCATGCAGGTGAAGCTCCTGCGCGTCCTGCAGGAAGGGACCTTCGTGCCGGTGGGCGCCACCAAGGCCGAGCGCGTCGACGTGCGCATCATCGCCGCCACCAACCGGGATCTGCGCGAGATGGTGGCGCGCCGCCAGTTCCGTGAGGACCTCTTCTACCGGCTCCACGTGGTCAACATCGAGGTGCCGCCGCTGCGGACGCGCATCGACGACCTGCCGCTGCTCACCGGCCATTTCCTGCAGCAGGCGGCCCAGCGGACCGCGCGGCCGGTGAAGCGGCTGCACCCCGACCTGCTCCGCAGCTTCTACGAGCGGCGCTGGCCGGGGAACATCCGCGAGCTGGAGAACGAGATCGAGCGGCTGGTGGTCCTCTCCGGCGACGCGGAGGTCATCCCGCCCGAGCTGGGGCAGCCCGGGCGCGCCACGCCGCAGGAGGGCTCGGTCGGCCGGTTCGCGGCCCTGGTCGAGCAAGGCCTGGGCAGCGATCTGGCCACCGCGGTCTGCCAGCTGGAGAAGGACCTGATCGCGCTGGGGCTGCGCGAGACGCGAGGCAACAAGTCGCGGCTGGCGGCGCGCCTGGGAGTGTCGCGAACCACCCTGATCAAGAAGATCCGCGAGTACGGCCTGGACCAGACCGACCCGGGGCAGACCAATCCGGGGATCGAAGAGTGAGCACCGCCGCCATCGTGGTGATCGGCAACGAGATCCTCTCCGCCAAGGTGGCGGACGAGAACGGTCCCTGGCTTTCGCGCGAGCTGCGCGGCCTGGGAGTGGACGTGCGGCGGATCGAGACCGTCCCCGACGAGGTGCCCGTCATCGTCGACTCGCTCCGGCGGGCGCTGGCCTCGGCGAAGTGGGTGTTCACCAGCGGCGGCATCGGGCCCACGCACGACGACGTGACCATCGCGGCCGTGGCGCAGTGCTTCGGCCGGCGCGTCGTGCCCGATGAGCGCATCCTCGCCGCCTTGCGCGGGCACCTGGGCGACCGCCTGAACCCGGCGCTGCGCCGGCTCGCCGACGTGCCGGCGGGCGCGGCGGTGGAGTGGTCTCCGGGATCGCTGTTCCCGGTCGTTTCCATCGAGAACGTCGCCGTGCTGCCCGGGCCGCCGGTGCTATTCAAGGAAGGATTCGGCCGCATCCGCGACCGCTACCGGGCCGCTCCGATCTTCACCCGCGCGCTCTATTTCGGCATCGGCGAGGGCGCGCTGGCCGAGCACCTCGACGCGGCGGTCGGGCGCTTCCCCGCGGTGTCCATCGGAAGCTATCCGCGCTTCGACGACGCCGACCACCGCGTGAAGGTGACCTTCGACGGCCGCGACGAGGCGGAGGTGCGCAGGGCCGCGGACTTCCTCCGGGAACGGGTACCGGCCGGGGCGCTCCTCCGGGAGGAGTAGAGCGGCGCTATTCCTGCCGCAGCGAGAGGTACTCCTCGCTCACAGCGAACCGCGCCAGCCGGGCGACCTCGGGACGGTCCAGCCCGCCGGGGCACTCGGACATCACAATGGCGAGTCCGGCCAACGGGTCGCCGCAGATGACCAGGGCGGCCCGCTCCGCCGTCTCGCGCAGCGCGAGCGGCAGCGCGGCCCAGCTCGGCGCCGGCTCGGCGGCGGCGCGCTCGGCGAGCTGCGCCATGGCCGCGCGCTCCTCGGCGGGGATGGCGCGTTCCAGGGCCTCCGCGAGCGCCGGGTCGTGCGGCGGCAGACGGGAGAGGTCGGTGCCCGCCGGCGCCAGCAGGCGCGCCAGCTCGCCCGCCACCTGGGCTTGCCGCTCCGGCGGGAGCTCCGCGAGAGGGTGCGTCCCGCGCCGGATGTGCGCCATCGCGCGGGCGTAGAGGAAGCGCTGCTGGCGCGAGTGGTGGCGCTTGGGCACCTCCAGGCCGACCAGCAGGCCCGGCGGCTCGGTCGCGGCGGGCAGCACCACTGCGGGCTCGCCCTTCGCCACGTAGAGCGCCGGCTCCGCGATGCCCAGGGCCCGCGCGATCGCGGCGCAGATGCGGCGCACGGGGTTGTCACCCTTCACGCGGTCGCCGCGGCCGGCGAGCTCGGTGGGCAACGCGCGCGCCAGCGCCCCCGCCGCGGCAGCGAGCAGCTCGCGCGCGGCGCCGCGGTCGTCGTCGGCGTGAAGCCGCTGGTCGTCGGCGACGGAAGGCAAATCGGCGCGCGGCGGCAGCGCCACGGACCGGGCGTGCAGCTCCGCCTCGTCCGGCGTGGCCGCGCCGAGCGCGACGAGCACCGAGGCGGCGCACACCGCCGCGTCGTTCCGGCCCTCCGACTGCCGGAGCGCCACCAGCGCGTGCAGCGAGTCGGGGGAGAGCGGCTCCTCCGCCGGGGCGGTCTGCTCCGGAAGCGAAGCTTCCACGGCGCCGCCGTCCGGTGCTTCCGCCGCCTCGGCATCGCTCCGCCCGAGCTGCTGCTCGAGCAGGGCGGCCTCGACCAGACGCCCGGGCTCGAACGTCGCCTCGGCGGCGCCGCCGCCTTCCTTCGCCTGCGCGTGCCGCTCGGCGATCCGGTCCGCGACGCGCCGCGCGCCGCGCACGGCCAGCACCGAGCCCGGGTCGCCGTCCAGCGCTTGCCGGTAGGCGACCGCGGCTGCGTCCAGGTGACCTTCGTCTTCGAGCAGCTCGCCCTGCTGGAGGGCCAGGGCGGCGCGCGAGGCGCCCTCCGCGTACGCGGAGCGGAAGGCGAGGTGCTCGGCCAGGAGCTCGCGCTTCCCGGCGGCGCGCAGCGCCTGGTCGACCAGGTCGAGCGCGATGCGGTCCTGCGGATTGAGCGCGAGCGCGCGGCGGTACTCCGCGATGGCCTGGTCCCGTTCGCCCGCCTGCAGGCGGTCGTGCGCCGCCTCCACGCGCAGCAGCGCCGCGCAGCGCGGATCCTGGCAGCGGCTCGCCAGCCGGCCGCGGAGGTCGGCCCTCTCGATGCGCGCCTCGCCCGCCGGATCGTCGCCGATGAGCTGGAGCAGCGCGGCCATGGCCTCCAGATCGCCCGACGACTGGGCCAGGATCTGCCGGTACAGCTCCGCCGCCTTGGCGGGCTGCGCGCACCGGTGCGCGTGCAGCGCCGCGGCCCAGCGCAGCGCCTCCACGCGCTCGGTGGAGAGCGGCGAACGCTCCGCGAGCTGCTCGTAGGCCTGCGCGGCCTCGGCGAAACGGCCCATCCAGGCGTGCAGCCGCGCCAACTGCACCACGGCGTAGGCAGCGCCGGGGTGGGCGCCGGCCGCCGCCGCGTACAGCTCCGCCGCCCTCTGCGCGTCGCCAGCCCTCCACTCGGCGAACTCAGCCGCCCGGCCCAACGCCTCCGCGCGGGCGGCGCCCTCCGGCACTGCTTCCGCGATCTGCGTCAGCACCGCCAGCGCGGCCGCGTGGTCGCCGCGGTGGATCTGCAGCCGGGCCAGGCGGCGCAGCACGGCCAGATCCGCTCCGCCGAGCGCGAGCGCCTGCGCCGAGGCCTGCACCGCCTCATCGAACAGGCCCTGGGCCTCGAAGAGCGCCGCGCGCTCGGCGTGCAGCGCGGCGGCCCGTGCCAGGTCGGCCGTGCGCGCCTCCTCGCCGAGCAGGTCGATGCGCTCGCCCTCGGGCAGCCGGGGCAGCGCGAGCAGGCCTCGGCGCGCTTGCTCCGATGCCGGGTCCGCCGCGCGCGCCCTGCGGAAGAGATCCAGCGCGCGCGCCTCGTCGGCGGTCGCGCGGGACAGCTCGGCGGCCTCGACCAGGAGGTCGGCTGCGTCTGCGCCCAGGGCCGCCTCGGCGCGGGCCTCGAGGGCGAGCGAGAGCGAGGCCAGGTCCATCGAGCGCAGCGCCAGCGAGGTCCACGCTTCCAGGGAGCGAGGCGTGTTCAGCCCTCGCGCCAGCTCGGCCGCGCGCTGGGCCAGAGCCAGCGCATGGGCGCGCGGGTTGTCCGCGCCGTCCGCCGGCGCTGGGACATCGGAGAGGAGCGCCGCGGCCCGGGCGAGGAGCTCGGCGGCGGGCGCGCGGGGAAGGTCAGCCGCCGCCTGCTCCAGGAGCGAGGCCAGCTCCGCGTGGCCGCCGAGGAACGGCACCGTGCGCTGCAGGAGCCGCAGCGCTCCTTCCGCCGGCGCGCCGTGCGGGGCAAGCACCAAGGCATTGCGCGCCATCCGCGCCGCCTCTTCCCGCTGGCCGCCCAGCTCCAGCCAGGCGCCGGCCTCCAGGTAGTTCGCCGCCGCCTCCGCGGGGGCGTGCTCGCCCAGCGTCTCGGCCAGGGCGGCGAACCGCTCCGCCGCGGCGACCGGGTCGCGCTGCGCCACCAGCCGGGCGTGCTGCGCGATGGCGGCGGCGTCGCCGGGGTTGTCCGCCAGCGCTTCCGAGAGGAGCTGCTCCTGCTCGACGGGGTCGGTCACCAGCGCGGCGGCGGCGATCTTGAGATCGGCGCGCTCGGTAGGCTCGACGCTTCCGGCGGCGCGCGCCCGCAAAGCGTCGGCCAGCTCCGGGGCGCGCTGCTGCTCGGCGAGCGAGGCGAGCAGCGCGAGCAGCGCCTGGTCGCGGCGATCGTCCTCCAGCGAGGCCCGCAGCTCGGCCATCGCCTCGGCGACCTTCCCGAGCCGGTGGGCGGCGACGTTCGCGACCACCACGCGCTCGGAGGGTCCTCCCGTCCGCTCGGCGCGCTCGCGGCAGAGCCGCAGCACCGCCTCCCAGTCGTTGCGCGCGCGGGCGCGGTGGAGGAGCCCGAGCACGCCGATCGGCTCCTTCGGGTCGGCGGAGTGCAGCTTGCGGAGGGCGTCCTCGTGGAGCGCGTCCAGCTCCTCCGCGTCCGGCCTCTCCGCCTGCACCTCCTCGACGAGCAACACGGCGCGGCGGAGGAGCTGCGCCTTCTGCACGTCGTCCCGTACCGCGGCCGCGAAACGGAGCAGGAGGCGCGCGCAACCAGGCTTGTCGCCGCGCGCCGCCTCGACGGCCGCGGCGAGCAAGGCGGGGTGGTCGGGAGCGAGCTCCAGCGCCTGGTGGACCCGGCGGGCCGCCTCGGCCGGATCGCTGTCCTGCGCCAGTAGCGCCGCCTGGGCGCGGAGAGACTCGGCTCGCTCGGCAGGCGAAGCCAGCAGCGCTTCTTCGCGCTCGTGCAACGCGACCACCTTGTCGAGCCGGCCCGCGGCAAGGAAGAGCTGGCGGGCGGCCTCCAGCGTCGGACGGTGATCCGGGTCGAGCTGGAAGGCGTTCTGGTAGCAGACGGCGGCGCTGCGCAGGTCGCCGAGGCGGTCGCCGTAGACGCGGCCCATCGCGTAGTGCAGGCGGGCGGCGTCCTTCCGCTCGCCCAGCGCCGCCGCCTCGCGCGACAGCTCCTCCAGGGCGGCCCAGGCGGCTTGGATCTCGGCGTCGGACGGTTCGCGCTGCGAGACGCTCCCGGTCGTCATCGCGGCCACAGTACAACGGCCTTCCGGCTCGGACGAAGATCAGCGCTTCCCCGCCAGCCGATCCGTCAAGGAAGGCCGGCGGCGCGGCGCGCGGCCTGGTCGATCTCTGGCAGCATCTCCCGCACGGCCGCGATGTCGCGGTGCAGCTCGCGATCCTCCGACATGTGCGGAACGCGGCTCCGGATGACCCGGTACGCCGCCTGCACGCCCACACCGGGCTGGAGCGGCAGGCGCAGATCGAGCGCCTGCGCCGCCACCAGGAGCTCGATGGCGAGCCCGCTGCACGCGTTCTCGACCACCGTCCGCGCCTTGAGAGCGGCCGTCATCCCCATCGAAACGTGGTCCTCGCGCCCGGCTGAGGAGGGGATGGTGTCCACGCAGGCGGGATGCGCCAGCACCTTGCTCTCCGCGCAGAGCGCCGCCGCCGTGACCTGCGCGATCATGAAGCCCGAGTTCAGGCCGGAGTTCTCCGCCAGGAACGGCGGCAGGCCGGACAGGGACGGGTTCACCAGCTGCTCCACGCGCCGCTCGCTGATCGCCTGGAGCTGCGCGCAGGCGATGGCGAGCAGGTCCAGCGCTTGCGAGACGGGCTGCCCGTGGAAGTTTCCCCCGCTCACCACCAGCTCGCCCGCGACGTCGGGCTGGCCGTGGCCTTCCGCGAAGACCAGCGGGTTGTCCGTCGCCGCGTTGGCCTCGATCGAGAGCACCTCACGGACGAAGCGCAGGCCGTCGTGCACCGCTCCGTGCACCTGCGGCGCGCAGCGGAGCGAGTAGGGGTCCTGCACCTTGTCGCACTCCGGCCCCTGGTGGCTGCGCTCGATCTCGCTCTCGGCGAGCAGCGCGCGCAGCTCCGCCGCCACCTCCATCTGGCCCCGCTGCCCGCGGATCCGGTGGATGGCGGCGAGGAACGGCCGGTGCGAACCCTTCAGCCCCTCCACCGTCATCGCGCACGCGACCGAGCCGATGCGGAGCACCTGCTCGGCGTCGAGCAGCGCGAGCGCGCCGACGGCCTCCATCGCCTGGGTGCCGTTGACCAGGGCCAGGCCTTCCTTCGCCTCGAGCACCACCGGTTCGAGCCCCGCCCGGCGCAGCGCCTCGCCGCCCGGCATCCGCTCGCCCCGGAAGAACGCCTCGCCCTCGCCCATCAGCACCAGCGCGAGGTGCGCCAGGGGGGCGAGGTCGCCGCTGGCGCCCACCGAGCCCTTCTCCGGGACCACGGGGATGACGTCCCGCTCGAGCAAGGCGACGAGCAGGTCCAGCGTGCGCTCGCGAATCCCGCTGTATCCTCCCGCGAGCACGTTGGCGCGGAGCAGCATCAGCGCGCGCACGGCGGGGGGCGGCAGCGGCGCGCCCACTCCGGCGGCGTGGGAATGGATCAGGTTGCGCTGCAGCTTGCGCAGGTCGGGCCGCGCGATCGGCACCTCGGCGAGCGTGCCGAAGCCGGTGTTCACGCCGTACGTCGGGACCCCGCTCTCCGCGATCCGATCCACCAGCCGGCGCGCGGCCCGCACGCGCTCGCGCGCGGAGTCTGCGATCTCCACCCGGGCGCCTCCCGCCGCCGCCAGCGCCACCTGCTCCAGCGTGAGCGAGCTGCCGTCGATGATGATTCGCACGAGGGCCTTCTACCATTGTCCGGAGGCGGCCGAGTCCACTACTCTGCGGCCCGATGCGGTCCATCTCTTCCGCGGCTGCCGCGGTCCTTCTCCTCTGCGGCGCGGCGGCGCGCGCCGACGACACCAGTCCCCCGGTGATCTCGCACACGCCCGTCTCGCGGGGCGACAAGGGAAGGCAGACGCCGGTGTTCGCGAAGATCGCCGACGAGAGCAAGATCTTCCCGCAGATCTTCTTCCGCTTCGGCCCGGGGAGCGGCTACGAGAAACCGATCGACATGAAGCCGGTGAAGGGTCAGAAGAGCCAGTGGGGCGGGAACCTCCCGGCCCCGACGGGGAACGTCATCGAGTACTACATCGAGGCCTACGACGAGTTCGGCAACGGGCCCGCGCGCGCGGGCGATCCCGACCGGCCGTTCCGCGTCGATTTCGGACCGCCGCAGACGGCGCAGGAGCAGCCGGCGCTGCCGTTGCCGGCGGTGCCGCGGTCGAGCGGGGGCGCGCGCGGCGGCGGCCGTCTCTGGACGTGGCTGGTCGGCGGCACCGGGCTGGGCCTCTTGACCGGCGGGCTGGTGGCGAATCCGCTCGGCGCCCGCGCGACCGCGCTGGACGTGGCGGGAGGAACGCTGATCGCGGCGGGCATCGCGCTCTACTTCATCGAGGGGCCGAAGGATTCCCCGGGCTCGAGCGGCAATCGCCGCGCCGAGCTGCGGCTGGGCGCCGCGCCGCTTCCGGGCGGCGGCGCGCTCGCGCTCGCGGGCCGGTTCTGACATGGCGCTCATCGTCCAGAAGTACGGCGGCACCTCTGTCGGCGACCTCGAGCGGATCCGCAACGTGGCCCGGCGGGCGCTGGCCGCGCGCAAGGCCGGGAACGACGTGGTGGTGGTGGTGAGCGCGATGGCCGGCGAGACGAACCGGCTGCTGGGGCTGACCGGCCAGATCTCCCGGCGCCCCAGCCAGCGCGAGCAGGACGTGGTGGTCTCCACCGGCGAGCAGGTCTCGGTGGGGCTCCTCGCCCTGGCCATCCAGGAGCTGAAGGGGAAGGCGCGCAGCTTCCTCGGCCACCAGGTGCGCATCCTCACCGACTCCGCGTTCTCCAACGCGCGCATCCGCAGCATCGACGGCGAGAAGCTGTTCGAGAGCCTCAAGCGCAAGGAGATCGCGGTGGTCGCCGGTTTCCAGGGCATCGACGACCAGGGCAACATCACGACGCTCGGCCGGGGCGGGTCCGACACCACCGCGGTGGCGCTGGCGGCCGCGCTCAAGGCCGACGCCTGCGAGATCTTCACCGACGTGGACGGGGTCTACACCACCGATCCGAACCTCTGCGCCAGGGCGCGCAAGCTGGATCGGATCAGCTACGAGGAGATGCTCGAGCTGGCCTCGCTCGGCGCCAAGGTGCTGCAGATCCGCTCGGTCGAGTTCGCGATGAAGTACAAGGTGCCCTTGTGGGTGAAGTCCAGCTTCACCGAGGATGCCGGCACGCTCGTCTGCGAGGAGGACAAGGCGATGGAGGAGGTGGTCGTCAGCGGCATCGCGCTGACCCGCGACGAGTCGCGGTTCGTGATCCGCAACGTGCCCGACAAGCCGGGTGTCGCGGCGAAGATCTTCGGCACGCTCGCCGAGCTGGGCGTCGTGGTGGACGTCATCGTGCAGACCCCCGCGCACGAGGACGGCCGCACCGACCTCGCCTTCACGGTCGGGCGGGTCGACGTGGACCGCGCCAACGAGCAGATGCGGAAGATCGCCAAGCAGATCGGCGCGGGGAAGGTGGAGCACGAGGAGGGGATCGCCAAGGTGAGCATCGTGGGCGTGGGCATGCGCAACCACGCCGGCGTGGCCGCCAAGATGTTCCAGGTGCTGGCCGACGAGGGCGTGAACATCCGCGTCATCTCGACCAGCGAGATCAAGGTGAGCTGCCTCATCGACGAGAAGTACGCCGAGCTGGCAGTGCGCGCGCTGCACACCGCGTTCGGCCTGGACAAAAGCGGGAGGCCTGAGTGCTGATCCGCTGCGCGCGGTGCCAGGCGGTCTTCTCCGTGCAGGAGGGCCTCGCCGGCCCGGTCCAGCGGGCCTTCCGGGTGGAATGCGGGCGCTGCCAGGCTGTCTTCGACGCGCAATCGGGGCAGCTCCCCGAGGCGCACCGCACGCCGGCGCCGCGGCGGATCCCGACTCCGGTGCCGTTCCAGCGGCCGGTGACCGTCGCGCTGCCCGCGGCCGCGCCGCAGGCGGTCGAGCGGCACGCGAGTCCCGAGGAGATGGCGGACATGGGACCGCTGCGCCCGGCCATCTACGGCCCGGTCGCGCGGCAGAACCCGCTCACCCGGGGGGGCGCGGTGGCCATCGCGCTGCTCGCGGTCGCCGCGGTCGTGGCGATGCTCGTGTTCGGCTGGCCTCGCGGGTCTCACGAGGCGGGCGCCAGGGCGGAGCAGGCGATGCAGGCGCTGCTCCTCGACGACGACAAGAGCCTGGAGCAGGCCGCCGCGCTGTTCGGCGAGGCGGCCCGGTTGGCGCCCGCGTACCAGGGGGACCGCGCGGTTGCCTTGCTTCTGCGTGGGTCGGCGCAGCAGGACCTGGCGGAACGGCTGGAGCCGCTCGCCCGCGGCGATCCGGCTGTCGGGGCGGAGCGGGAGGCCCTCCTGCGCGCGGGCGCGCGGCTGGTGCAGGAAGGGTCCGCAGCCGCCCAGGCGGCCGTGGAGCAAGCTCCGGAGGAGGTCCCCGCGCTGCGCGCGATGGCGCTCGCCGCGGCCCTGACCAGCGGCAATCCGGCGCGCTGGCTCGAGGGCGCGCAGCGCAAGGCGCCGGACGACCCCCTGGTGGCCGTTGCGCGCGCGGGCGCCGCGCTCGCCGGTGGCCGGAGCGGGGAGGCGCAGGACCGAGCGCTCGCCGCGCTCTCGGCGGCACGGGCGGCGGAGCCCCGGCTGCTCCGCGCCCAGGTGGACGCGGCCGCGCTCGCCCTGGACCGCGGCGACCTTGCCTCCGCCCGGCAGTGGCTCCAGGGTGTGGTCGAGGCGAACCCGAGGCACGAACGGGCGAAGCGGCTTCTCTCCCTGGCGCCGCATTAGGGCAACTGCGTACCCAGTGGGAAACCGGGTTCCCTCGAACCCCCCGCCAGCCTCCAGCCGACCCTGGGCACGTGACTTGCTCCACGCGCGGGCATGGTCGCGATCCTCTTCTGGGCTGCGGTGCTCGCGGTGCTGCACACGTACCTGTTCTACCCGTTGCTGCTCATCCTGCTGGACGGTTTCGAACAGGCCCGAGGCGCCTGGCGCTACATCTCCGGCTCCGAGCGCCGGCGGCCTCCCGCGCAGCTCGGCCTGCCGCACGTCTCGGTGCTGATCGCCGCGTACAACGAGGCGTCCTGCATCGGGCAGCGGATCGAGAACCTGCTCGCGCAGGACTACCCCGCCGAGCACCTGGAGATCCTGGTCGGTTCCGACGCCTCGACCGACGGCACCGACGCCGTCGTGCAGCACTACGCGGCTCGCGGCGTGAAGCTCTCCCGCGGCGAGCGCGCCGGGAAGGCGGGCGTGCTGGCGCGCCTCATCGGGATGGCGAAGGGCGAGGTGCTGGTCCTCACCGACGCCAACACCGAGTTCGAGAAGGACGCCATCCGCTGCCTGGTCCAGCCGCTGCGGGATCCGGCCGTGGGCCTGGTCTGCGGACGGCTGCGGCTCCACTCGCCGCTCGGCGCTCCCATCGTGGAGAGCGCCTACTGGAAGCTGGAGAGCCTGCTCAAGATGTACGAGTCGCGCCGAGGCTGCGTGATGGGCGCGAACGGCGGGATCTACGCGGTCCGCAAGCACCTCTTCCCGCCGCTGCCCGCCGGCACCGTGGTGGACGACTTCGTGGCGGCGCTCCGGATCCTGCAGAGCGGGTACGAGGTGCGCTACGAGCCCGAGGCGGTCGCGCACGAGGAGACGGCGCCCGGCCACGCCGACGAGTATCGCCGCCGCGTGCGCATCGCGGCGGGCGGGTTCCGCGCCTTGTCGCAGTTCCGCGATCTGCTCGCGCCCCGGCACGGGTTCACCGCCTTCGCGCTCTGGTCGCACAAGGTGCTGCGCTGGCTGGTCCCGCAGGCCCTCTTGATCGCGCTCTTGACGAACGCGCTGCTGGCGCCGCGTTCGAACCTCTACGCGCTGCTGCTGCTCGCGCAGTGCGCGGTGTACACGCTGGCCGCGCTGGGGCTGCTCGGCACCAGCCCGCGCCACCTGCGCAAGCTGACGGACCCGGCCGCGCACTTCGTGGAGATGAACGCGGCCCTGCTGGTGGGCTTCCTGAAGTTCAGCCGGGGCACGCAGGGACAGACCTGGTCCCGGACGGAGCGCGCCAAGGCGGCTTAGCGTGCGGGCCGCGAACGAACACAGCGCCGTCCTATCCGGCAGCGACTGGAAAAAGGGCCCGGCTGTCTCACTCAGCCGGGCCCGAGATGGTGACCCCAATGGGATTCGAACCCATGTTTGAGGCGTGAGAGGCCTCCGTCCTAGGCCACTAGACGATGGGGCCAGCCTTTCAAGACCTCGCTCGCCCCGCAGCTCTGACCCACGGGACCCGCATGGTTGGGGGACTAGGATTCGAACCTAGATAGTAGG
>DASWGI010000080.1:0-2889 GCA_036393835.1 Myxococcales bacterium
GACGTGCCCACCTCCGGCCGCTACCGGCTCTCCGGACGCGACGTGAACGACCTCTCCGACGACGAGCTGGCCGACGTGCGCAACCTCGAGATCGGGTTCGTCTTCCAGAGCTTTCAGCTCCTGCCGCGGGCCACCGCGCTGGAGAACGTCGAGCTGCCGCTCATCTATCGCGGCGTCTCGCGCAAGGAGCGGCGCGAGCAGGCGGCGCACGCCCTCGACACCGTGCAGCTGTCCGATCGCATGACGCACCGGCCCGCCGAGCTTTCCGGCGGTCAGCGGCAGCGCGTTGCCATCGCCCGCGCGCTGGTCACGCAGCCCTCGCTGCTGCTCGCCGACGAGCCCACCGGCAACCTGGACAGCAAGACGGGGGAAGAGATCGTGGGCCTGTTCCACGAGCTGCACGAGAGGGGCAACACGATCCTGCTGGTCACGCACGAGCCCAGGCTGGCAGCGCGCTGCCCGCGCGCGGTGCGGCTGGTGGACGGGCTCGTGGTCGCCGACGGAAAGGGACGCGACGTTGCGCTCGCCAACGCCGAGGCGCTGGGGGCCGAGACGCTGGCCGCGTTCCACGCAGCGCAGGCGGCGGAGGCCGCCCGGAGGGTGCCATGAGCGAGTCCGCGCTCCCGTTGCCGATCGAAGCGAGGCCGAGGCAGATGGGCCTGCGGCGCAAAACGGCGCGCGTGTTCGGAGAGCTGCGCGAGGCGCTGGCGCAGGCGGCCTACGCCCTGCGCGCGCACCGGTTGCGCGCGACGCTCACCATCTCCGGCATCGGCCTGGGCATCGCGATGCTGATCGGCATCCTCACCGTGCTCTCGGGCTTCCAGGTGAGCTTCCTGCGCCAGCTCAGCACGCTCGGGCCCAACACGCTGTTCGTGCACAAGTGGAAGTGGGGCGTGAACGGCAACGACTGGTGGAAGTACAAGAACCGTCCCCACGTCACGCAGCTGGACTGGCGCGCGCTGGAGGCCAACGCCAACCTGCCCGAGGCGATCGCGCCCATCGTCAGCACCGACGCCTCGGTGACCTACGGCGGCAAGGAGCTGAAGCACGTCGACGTCCGCGGCAGCACGTCGAAGTACCTGGAAGGAACCGGCTGGCAGATCCGCCGCGGCCGCTTCCTCACCGACCTCGATCACGAGCTGGGCAGCGACGCCTGCGTGATCGGCGCCGACCTGGAGGACGCCTTCTTCAAGGGGCAGGAGCCGCTCGGGCAGCGCATCCGCGTCGGCCCCTCGACCCGCTGCACGATCGTCGGCACCTTCGTGCGCAAGGGGAACGCGTTCGGGCAGCCGCAGGACCTGCGCGTGCTCATCCCGCTGTCTGCCTTCACCCGCTCGTTCGGCTTGAAGCGCGGCCTGGTGCTCGCGGTGGTCGCCCCCGCCGGCAAGGTGACGCAGACCGAGGACGAGGTGATCTCAGTCATGCGCAACGTGCGCAGGCTGCGGCCTGACCAGGAGGACAACTTCTCCGTCAACCGCCAGGATAAACTATTGCAAGGCTTCAACCAGATGACGCTGGCGATGAACGTGGTGGGCGTCCTGATTGGCATCATCACCGCCATCGTGGGCGGGATCGGCATCATGAACATCCTCCTGGTTTCGGTGAAGGAGCGCACTCGCGAGATCGGCGTGCGGCGCGCGCTCGGCGCGCGGAGGACCACCATCCTGCTGCAGTTCCTCTGCGAGGCGGTGATGGTCTCGGCGATGGGCGGGTTCGTGGGCGTGGCGGTGGGCGCCGGGGCGGGAAAGCTCGTCGACGTGCTCACGCCCTTCCCGGCCAGCATCGATCCCAAGGTGGTGATCGGGGGCTGCCTGGGCTCGATCCTGCTGGGGGCCATCTTCGGCATCTGGCCGGCGCTCTCCGCGGCGTTCCTGCACCCGATCGAGGCGCTGCGGTATGAGTGAAGCCGTCCTCCCGGCCGCGCCCCCGGCGCTGCACCACGGATGGCGCGAGCGGACCGCGCGCGCCGTGCACGCGCGGTCCGACGATCTGCGCCTCGCGCTGGCCACTCTCTCCGCCCACAAGCTGCGCTCGTTCCTGACGCTCCTGGGCATCGTGATCGGCGTCTTCACGGTGGTGGCCATGATGGCGCTGTTGGACGGGCTGCAGCGCTCGCTGAGCCGCACCATGGGGCAGCTCGGCGCCGACGTGTTCCAGATCCAGAAGTGGCCCAACTTCAGCTTCGGGCCGCTCTCGCCGGAGATCCTGGCGCGCAAGAAGGTCACCGTCGCGCAGGCGCTGCAACTGCGCGACGCGCTTCCCGAGGCGAGGCAGGTTGGACCGGAGATCTGGGAGAACGCCAAGGAGATGTCCGCCCAGGGGAACGTCGACCAGGGCGTGCAGGTGGCGGGAGGGACCCCCGAGTTCTTCACCAACACCAACCTGGCCGTGGCGACCGGGCGCACCTACAACGAGGGCGAGGCCCTGGACGGCGCGCGCGTGGTGGTGATCGGCGCGGCGGTCGTGGACGCGCTCTTTCCCGGTCAGGACCCCATCGGGCAGCGTGTCCGGCTCGGCCGGCTGGACCTCCAGGTCATCGGCACCCTGGAGCGGCAGGGCGGCCTCCCGCTGGACGGGAACCCGGACAACGTGGCCGCCATCCCCATCTCGCTCTTCGGCGAGCTGTACGGGACGTCGCGCTCGGTGAACATCAGCGTGATGGCGAAGCAGCATGGCGACATGGCGAAGGTGCAGGACCTGGCCATCGGCGCGTTCCGGCGGATCCGCGGTCTCTCCGCGCAGCAGGACAACGACTTCGAGGTGTTCTCGAACGACTCGGCGCGCGCGATGTTCGACGATCTGGCCGGGAAGGTGAATCTGGTGATGTTCGTGATCTGCGGGTTCTCGCTGCTGGTCGGCGGCATCGGCGTGATGAACATCATGCTGGTC
>DASWGI010000081.1:0-2799 GCA_036393835.1 Myxococcales bacterium
CTGCCCGCCGCGGCGGCCGCCCACCTGGGTTCCGCCAGCGTCTGGGCCGTGCCGCTGGCGGGCCTCGCGGTGGCGCTCGTCCAGCTCTGCTTCGTCGAGGCGGGCAGCCGGTTCGACCAGCCGGGTGCCGCATACGTCTACACGCGGGCGGCGTTCGGCGAGGCCACCGGATTCGCAGTCGGCTGGATGAGCTTTGTCGGGCGGGTCACAGCGGTGGCGACGCTCTCCGCGGGATTCGCCCAGGCGCTGGGCTACCTCGTGCCGGCCGCGAGAGAGGGTCCCGGGCGGGCGCTGTGCGTCGGCCTGCCGCTCGTCGCGCTGGTGGCCATCAACGTGAGAGGGGTCAAGCTCGGCGCAGGCACGGTCGCGGTGCTGCTGGCCGCCAAGCTGGTCCCGCTCGGAGTGGTCATCACCGCCGGGCTGCTCGCACTCCAGCCCGAGCGCTTCGAGGGGGTCTTCGCGTTCCCTGCCGCGGGACTGGCCAAGGCGGGTCTGCTGCTGCTCTTTGCCTATGGCGGCTTCGAGAACACCGCTGCGCCGGCCGGCGAATATCGCGATGCCCGGCGCGACGTGCCCTTCGCGCTGCTGTTCCAGGTCCTGGCGGTCACGATCCTCTACGCCGCCGTCCAGATCGTGGCGGTGGGGACGCTCCCGGATCTGGCGGCGAGCAAGACCCCGCTCGCCGATGCCGCAGGGCGCCTCCTCGGGCCGCGAGGAGGAGCGCTGCTCACCCTGGGCGCCGCCCTGTCGATCGTCGGCACCATCGCATCGTCGATCCTCGCCGGGCCGCGCTACCTGTACGCGATCTCCGCGGGAGGCGCGCTCCCTCCCGCGCTGGCCCGCTTGCACCCGCGCTGGCGGACCCCCTGGGTGGGCATCGCGCTCCTCGGCACGCTGGCGCTGCCTCTCGCCCTGTCGGGGACCTTCGTCCAACTGGCGGCGCTCTCCGCGGGCACGCGACTGATAACGTACCTGGGCACGGCCGCGGCCGTCCCGTTCCTTCGCCGCCTCACGCCCGTGGGCGGCACGGTGGTGGTTCTGCCCGGCGGACCGGCGATTCCGATCGCCGCGGTCGCGGTCTGCCTGCTGCTCTTGTCCGGCATCTCCGGGCGCGATCTCGCGTCGATCGCCGGCGCCCTCGCCGCCGGTCTGCTTGCCCACGGCGTGTGGCGTCTCCGCCGCCGGGCGCAGGTTGCGTGAGGACGGTCAGCGCCTCAGGGCAGCAGGCGGCCCAGCTCGCGCAGGGTGCGCACGCGCGACACGCCGCGGGCCAGCGCCGCTCGGCCGTCGTCGTACACGGCGACCACTACGCCCCGGAGCCGCGCCACGACGGAGGCCGCCACCTCGGCGGCCGCGTGGCGCGCGGCCGGGTCGCTGCCCGCCAGCAGCGCGACCACGCGGGCCCGGACGCGCTCGACCAGGTCCACCAGCTGCGCGGACCCGTTGCTCGCGGCCGGCGTCAGCACGGAGTAGCCGTGGCCCCGCAGCGAGCACTCGATCAGCTCGGTCGTGAAACCCTCGACGTGGCCAAAGACGGCGAGGAACGCGGGCATCGACTTGCGCGGCTCGCTCACCAGCGCCGGCAGGCGAGTGAGCAGCTCCCTGATCAGCGGGCCTGGCGCGCCGGAGGTGGCGGGCAGGACCCGGTCGTCGAGCAGCTCGTCGAGCGAAGAGCCGCGGCCCAGCTCGTCCATCAGCGCGGCCACGCAACCCTCCAGGCTGGCCGCAGCGAGCGCCGCCTCGAAGTCGCGCGTCTCCCCGGCGACCCGGCGCAGGTACTCGAGCACCTGCTCGGGCGCGAACCGCCGGCTGTCCTTGCGCCTCGAGCGCAAGAAGCCGATCCCGCCCGCGTTGGCGAGGCGCTTCACGCTCGCCTCGCCAATCCCGAGCAACTGGGCCACCTGCCGCGTCGACAGCGAACCCTTGACCGCATCCGCTGCGTGCAGCGGCCTCGCCGCCTGCTTCTCCTGGCTGACGTCCTCGGTCACGCCGGCCATGCGGATGGCCTTGCCGCGATCGTCCGCGAACGCGCGCCCCGTGCAGCGGAGCCATCGCACGCCGCCGTCGGGGCGCCGGATGCGGAACTCGATCGCCGAGCGCCTCAACTCGCGCACCGCGCTGGCGACGTGCGCCTCCACCCGGGGGCGGTCCTCGGGATGGATGAGCTCCATCACGTTCTCGAAGGTCGTTGTGAAGCGGCCGGCCTCGGTGCCGAACAGCAGATACATCTGCGGAGTCCAGCGGAGGTGCCCGGAAGGGATGTCCCAATCCCAGGTGCCCATCTCCGCGGCGGCCACGCCGAGCTCGAACGGGTCGTCCAGGTCGGCGAGCCGCGGGCTCTGCGGGTGGGCAGCGAGCCGGTCCCTGTGCGGGGGGTTCGGAGGAAACCGGTGCATCGGGCGAAGACCCTACTTCGGGGGGGCTCCCGGATTGTTTCAGCTTCGCAATATTCGCATGCAGCGGTCAAACCTGGGTGACGCACGAGAAAGCCCCGGAACCGCGCAAGGCCGGCGCGAGGTAGGCTTGCGCGGTGAGCGAGGAGCTGCCGTTCCCGGAGAGCCTCTGCCACCGCTGCGCGGCCCCGCCGAGGTACGTGCGCACGGGCACCAGCACGTTCATCCTCTGCCCGCTGCTCCCAGAGAAGTACCCGAGGCAGCCGGTGCGGAGCTGCCCGCTCTTCCGCCCCCGGTCCGGCGAGCCCGATCCGAAGGGTCGTTAATTCATCCGGCGATACACGCCGACCACCACGCCGATGATCTGCGTCTCGCGGAACTCGTCGCGCGCCACGTAGATCGGCTT